>JANOAZ010000255.1:0-26846 GCA_031411395.1 Chthoniobacteraceae bacterium | reverse complement strand
CGACCTCGTTTTCTTCGCACCCACCGGGAGCAACACCGCTCCGCAGATCGCGAGCACTCTTCCCTCCGCTGCGGCGACCGGCGTGGTGACGACCAGCCGTCTTGCCGTGACTTTCGACCAGCCGGTGAACGTCGCCGGTTCGTGGGCGCAATTGACCGGTGCCGCCCAGGGCGCGGTGCCGGTGACGATCGCGGGCGGCCCGATTCGCTATGAAATCACGCCCTCGGTGCGATTGCAGCCGGGGGAAAATTACACGCTCACGGTGCTCGCGGCGCAGGTCACCAATACGGTCGGCACGCCGATGGGCAGCAACGTGGCCACCACCTTCACCACGCAACCCGCGATCACCAATCTCCAGCTCATCTCCGCGGTCCAGGGCGCCGATGTCAGCACGCCGTTCGCCGGACAAGTGGTCACGGTGCGCGGCGTAGTCACGGCGGATTTCCAGGGTCCGTCGCCCGGACTCGGCGGCTTCTTTATCCAATCGCTGCCCGCGGAGACCGATGCCGATCCGGCCACCTCGGAAGGGCTCTTCGTCTATGATTTCTCCTCGGAAGGAAGCGCGCCGGTGGCGGTCGGTGATGTGGTGACACTCACCGGCACCGCCTCGGAATTCTCCAACCAGACCGAGCTTTCCCTGATCACTTCCATCTCCATCGATGGCACCGCTCCCATGCCCGCGCTGACCGACGCCGCGCTCCCGATGGCCAGCGCGGCTGCGCTCGAGCCATTCGAGGGAATGCGGGTGCGTTTTCCCCAATCGCTTTACGTCACCTCCACGAACACCAGCAGCAGCTTCTCGGTCAACTACGCGCGCCAGGGCGAGCTGATCCTCGCCTCGGACGGCCCGCTCGTGGAGCCGACGGAAGAGATCGATCTGAATGACGTTCCTGCCGCCGGCACGACCTCCACCGGCAATGCCAACGCCGCCGCGATCACCGGCGCGGCCGCGGCGAACGCGCTCCGCACCCTCGTGCTCGACGATGCCAGCACCGCGCTTTATCCCGATCCCACACCTTATCTCAACGCGCAGGGCACGCGGCGCTGCGGAGATACCGTCACCGGTCTCGCGGGCATCCTTTCCTTTACCGGCGGACGCTACCGCCTCCAGCCCACCGGCGCGGTGGCTTTCGTCGATGCCAATCCGCGCCCGCCCGTGCCGCCGGCGATCCCCGGACGGATGAAGATCGCGGCGATGAATGTGCTGAATTATTTCATCACCTTCGGCGGGACGAACGATCGTGGAGCCGGCAATGCCACCGAGTTTCAGCGGCAGAAGGACAAGGTCATCGCCGCGCTCACCGCACTCGATGCCGATGTGCTCGGACTGATCGAGATCCAAAACACCAGCGCGGCGGTGAATGACATTCTCACCGCGCTCAACGCCGCCGTGGGGGCGAACAGCTATGTGGCCGTGCCCACGCCGGCCATTGGCGCGGCTGGCGATTTCATCCGCACGCTGCTGCTCTATCGGCCGTCGAAAGTCAGCCTCTTCGGCGAGTGCTTCGCGGATAATGACATCGTCTGGAACACGCCCAATCCGCTGCGTTATCCGCTCGCCCAGGTCTTCGTGGAAAACACCACCGGCGAGCGTTTCATCGCCTGCCTGAATCATTGGAAATCCAAATCCTCCAGCGACGCCACCGGGGCCAATCTCGACCAACTCGACGGCCAGGGGGCTTTCAACGATCAGCGCCGCCAGCAGGCCGCGCGGCTCCACACCTGGCTGCAAACCGTCCGCGCCGCCGTCGGCGACAATGACGTGCTGATCCTCGGCGATCTCAATGCCTACGGCGAGGAAGACCCGCTCGATGTGCTTCGCGGCCTCGGCTACGCGGATCAAGGAACGCGCTTCCACAGCGGCGACTACAGCTACCGGCTCGCCGAGACCCGCGGGCGGCTCGATCACGCCTTTGCCACCGGCACCATGGCCGCGCAAATCACCGCGGTCGATCACTGGCACATCAACGCCGACGAACCCGCCTTCTACGATTACAACCTGGAGAACAAATCCATCGCGCAGCAGGCCGTGAATGTCGGCACTCCTTTCCGCAGCAGCGACCATGATCCCGTGCTGATCGGCGTGAGTCTCGCGCCGCAGCCCACGACTTACGCCATGTGGTCCGCCGCGCGCACCTGGCCTCCCGGCGCGGGCACGCAACCGGCGGACGATCCCGACAACGACGCGACGGTGAACCTCGATGAGTTCGTCCTGAATACCAATCCGCTCGTGGCCGACGCGGCTCTGCGCCCCGCCGCGTCGTTCGCTGGTCCCGACTTTCAACTCGTCTATCGCCAGCGCACGAACGCCGCGGGCGTGACCATCCAGCCACAGTGGTCCGAGAATCTGATCGACTGGTTTCCGATGACGATTGGTGCACCGGTGGCGATCGATGCGCTCACTCAACTCCGGTCGGCCACCGTCCCGGTGGACGGGCGCACGCGGCTATTCGGCCGGCTTCAGATCGACATCATCCCCTGAGCCAAGGCGCAGCTTCGCACGGTCGCGGATGTGGTGGCGATGGCGTTTCGCGGCACGCAGCGGCGCGTCGAAAACAACCGTGTCATCCTGAGCGGAGCGCAGGCGGGCCAGCGGGCGGAGCGAAGCACATCTTGACTGTTCGCTCCGCGCCACCTCCGCCCACGGATGCGAGAGATCCTTCGGCAAGCTCAGGATGACGGCCCGATTTTTGGACGAGGCGCTACGCGCCAAAGCGGTTCCACACCGCACAGCCCGACGACTGCGCGCCACCTTCCAATACCCGAGTTCCGCGCCCCGAACTTTCCTCCTCAATCCCGCTGACACCGCCCGCGGATTCCCGCAGACTCCGCGCCATGCCGAAGAAAGCCACCTCAACGCCGCTGAGCAAAAACGTCCACCTCCTCCGCTGGGTCAACAAGATGGCCGCGCTGTGCAAGCCGGAGCGCATCCACTGGGTCGATGGCTCGAAGGCGGAATACGATGCGCTGTGCGAGGCGATGGTCGAGAGCGGCACCTTCACGCGGCTCAATCGGAAGAAGTGGCCGGGCTGCTTCCTCGCCCGCTCGGATGCGAGCGATGTGGCCCGCGTCGAGGATCGCACCTTCATCTGCAGCTACTCGAAGGAAGCGGCCGGCCCGACGAACAATTGGGTCAACCCCTTCGAAATGAAGAAGACGCTGCGCGGCCTCTTCAGCGGCTCCATGCGGGGCCGCACCATGTATGTGCTCGCCTTCAGCATGGGGCCGATCGATTCGCCGATGGCGCAGATCGGCGTGCAACTCACCGACTCGCCTTACGTGGTGGTGAACATGCGCATCATGGCGCGCATCGGGCGCCCGGTCTTCAAGGCGATCGACGAGTCGAAGAAGCGCGTCGTGCCCTGCATGCACACGGTGGGCGCGCCGCTCAAGAAAGGGCAGAAGGACGTGCCATGGCCGTGCAACGCGGAGAAATACATCGTCCACTTCCCGGAGACGCGCGAGATCTGGAGTTACGGCTCCGGCTATGGCGGCAATGCGCTGCTCGGCAAGAAGTGCTTCGCGCTGCGCATCGCCTCCGCGATGGCGCGCGACGAAGGCTGGATGGCGGAGCACATGCTCATCCTCGGCGTCGAGAATCCCGAGGGCGAAAAGACCTATGTCGCGGCCGCCTTTCCGAGCGCTTGTGGAAAGACGAACTTCGCGATGCTCATCCCGCCGAAACATTTTTCCCAGCAGGGCTGGAAGGTGTGGACCGTGGGCGACGACATCGCGTGGATCAAACCCGGCACGGACGGACGCTTGCACGCGATCAATCCCGAGGCCGGTTTCTTCGGCGTCGCGCCCGGCACCAGCCAGCACACGAATCCGAACGCGATGACCTCCCTCGCGAAGAACACGATCTTCACCAACGTCGCGCTCACGCCGGATGGCGGCGTGTGGTGGGAAGGCATGACCGACGTGCCGCCCGCCAAGGCCATCGACTGGCAGGGCAATCCGTGGACGCCGGAGATCGCGAAGGAAAAAGGCACCAAGGCCGCGCACCCGAACTCGCGCTTTACCGCGCCCGCCTCGCAGTGCCCGACGATCGATCCGGACTGGGAAAAGCCCGAGGGCGTCCCGCTCAGCGCGATCATTTTCGGCGGACGCCGCGCCACCACCATGCCGCTCGTCTATCAGGCCTTTAACTGGAGCACCGGCGTGTACATGGGCGCGACCATGGGCAGCGAGATGACCGCCGCCGCCGCGGGCACGATCGGCAAGGTGCGCCGCGACCCGATGGCGATGCTCCCGTTCTGCGGCTACAACATGGGCGACTACTTCCGCCACTGGATCAGCATGCAGCGCACACTCACCGAGACGCCGCGCATCTTCCATGTGAACTGGTTTCGCAAGGACGCCGAGGGCAAATTTCTGTGGCCGGGATTCAGCGAAAACATGCGCGTGCTCAAGTGGATCGTGGACCGCGCCTGCGGCCGCGCGCTGGGCAAGGAAACGCCCATCGGCTGGGTGCCGCACTATGCCGACATCGACTGGACCGGCCTGAATTTCTCGGAGGAAAAATTCGACGAGTTGCAGCGTTTCGACCGCGCCGCGTGGCGGCAGGAAATCATGGATCACGAGAATCTCTTCCTCGACCTGCACACCCATCTGCCGAAGGAGATGATCTACGAGCGCGAACTGCTCATCTGCCGGATGTAAGCGCCCTGCTCTTCCACTTTGTCTCCGGCTCTTGCTCCTGCTCTTGCTCTCGAACGGGTCCGCGGAGCAAGAGCAAGAGCAGGACAAAGAGAAAGAAACGCCGCACCCGCATTTTTAGACACGCATGACGCTCCCCGCCCCCCGCCGACCTTGGTATCGGGTCCTCTACATCCAGGTCCTCATCGCCGTGGTGCTCGGCATCGTGGTGGGGAGAGTGTTTCCCGACTTCGGCAAGTCGCTGAAGCCGCTCGGCGACGGCTTCATCAACCTGGTCAAGATGATGATCGCGCCGATCATCTTCTGCACCGTGGTGCATGGCATCGCCTCGATGGGCGACCTGAAAAAGCTCGGGCGCATCGGCGGCAAGACGCTCCTCTACTTTGAAGTCGTCTCCACGCTCGCGCTCATCGTCGGGCTGATCGTGGTGAATCTGCTCGAACCCGGCAAAGGCTTCACCCCGCCGGGCGAGACCTTTCACGACGAAACCAAAACCGCGATCGAGACCAGCCACGGCTACGTCGAGAAGGCGCACGCGCTGAGCACCACGGACTTCCTGCTCAATATCATCCCCAAGACCTTCCTCGGCGCGTTCGTCTCCGGCGATCTCCTGCAAGTCTTGCTCATCGCCATCCTCGTCGCCTTCGCCATCGCCTTCATGGGGGAACGCGGCGCGCCATTGCTCCACGTCATCGACTACGGCTCGCAGGTCTTCTTCGGCGTCATGCACATCGTGGTGAAAGTTGCGCCGGTCGGGGCCTTCGGCGCGATGGGTTTCACCGTCGGCAGCTATGGCCTCGGCGCGCTGAACAAACTGCTCGCGCTCATGGCCGGCTTCTACCTCACCGCCGGCTTCTTCGTCATCATCGTCCTCGGCGGCATCGCGTGGTTTTGCGGCTTCTCGATTTTCCGTTTCCTCGATCACATCAAAGACGAGTTGCTCCTCGTCCTCGGCACCAGTTCCTCCGAGACCGCGCTCCCTGGCTTGATCGAGAAAATGCAACGCCTCGGCTGCTCCCGCTCCACCGTCGGCCTCGTGGTGCCGACGGGCTACAGCTTCAACCTCGACGGCACCAATATCTATATGTCGATGGCCGCCGTCTTCCTCGCCCAGGCCACCAATACCCCACTCGACCTGCGCCACCAGATCAGCCTGCTCCTCATCGCGATGATCACCTCCAAGGGCGCCAGCGGCGTCACCGGCGCCGGCTTCGTCACCCTCGCCGCAACCCTGCAGGCCGTCCCAGGCATCCCCATCGAATCGCTCGCGATCCTCCTCGGCATCGACCGCTTCATGAGCGAGTGCCGCGCGCTCACCAACTTCATCGGCAACGGCGTCGCCACCGTGGCCATCAGCCGCTGGGAGAAGGAACTCACCGCCGAGGAACTGCGCGCCAACTTGCTCAGCCCGCTCGCGCTGCCCCTCGCTGGCCCGCGGTAGGAGGACGTTCCGACTGCCGGACGCGGCGGCGGGCGGATACATGGCGGGCAGCGCCGCATCGAAAAAAACGCCATCATCCTGAGCGCAGCGCAGGCGGGCCAGCGGGCGGAGCGAAGTCGAAGGATCTCTCGCATCTGGGGGCGGCGGCGGTGCTGGGCACGGTAGCGTTCGCTCCGCACCACCGCTGCCCACAGAAGTCAGAGATCCTTCGGCAAGCTCAGGATGACAGGCTTGTTTCGCACGCGCTCCGCGCGACGACTTGCGCCCACCTTCTAACAAACCTTCCCGCCCACTCGTCTCATCCACGCACGATGTTCTCCCCAGTCGCATATCCACCCAGACGCAGGGATGATTCCCCCATGACTCCCCCGCCCCGAACACCGTGGCCGTGAAAACGCCGGACGACACCAGCGCCGCCACTCCCGAGTGGCAGACGATCGAACAGGTCTTCGCCGCCCTCGAGTCGCCGCTGCTCGCGTACGCCCGGCGGCTGCTCGGCGATTTCGAAGTCGCGGAGGACATCGTGCAGGACGCCTTTATGAAACTTCACACTCAATTTCAGCAGGTCCGCACCCCACAGCCGTGGCTCTACCGCACGGTGCATAATCTCGCCGTGGATCATCAGCGCCGCACGAAACGGATCGTCCTCGTCGGAGACTCCGCGCCCGATGGGGAATCGCCGGCGAACGATCCCTTCGACTCCCAGCCTTTGCCGGATGAACAGATCGCCCGCTGGGAAGGCATCGGGCTGATCCGCCTCGTCCTCGAAACACTCGACGCGCGCAGCCGTGAATTGATCCGCCTGCGCTTCAACGAAGACCTTTCCTACAAGGAAATCAGCGTCCGCACCGGCCTTACCGTCGGGCACGTCGGCTATCTCCTCCATCACGCACTGAAAGCCATGGCGCTGGAACTGGTCAAAACCGACATCGCACCATGAATCCCAACGCACCGCTTTCGCCGCGCGAGGAAATCGAAGTCCGCCACCGCACTGCTCATGGGTGAATTGCCGCCCGACGAAGCCGCCGCGCTCCGCGCGCAGATGGCCGCCGATCCCGAACTGTCCAAGCTCCACGCCCGCCTCCAGCACGCGGTGGAACTGCTCCGCGAAGCGAGCGCCATCCCCGAGCATCCGGCCACGCCTCTGCCCGCGCGGCTTTCCAGCGAACGCCGGGAACACCTGCTCGCGCATTTTCGCGCACCCGCGCCCGCACCTGCGCCCGCGCCCACGCCGATCGCTGCGGTGCCGCGTCGAGATTGGAAGTGGGTGGTGCCCCTGGGTCTTGCCGCGTCACTGATCGCGTTTCTCGGCTGGGGGGTTGTGCTGAATAGCGTCGTTAGCAAATCATCGATCGAGGCGCCGGACTTTTCTGCGGAGGGGGGGGCGCTTGTGTCCGGCGATGTCGCGAACAATGCCACCGACTGGGGTTCGCAGCCGGGGATGATCCGCAGGTGGCGGGAAGGCGCCGCCCGTGGAGGAGGTGCAGGCCTGGCCGAGCGCGACGCGATGCCCCTGGACCAGCGCGTGCCATCATCGCGTGCGAACTCCTATTTCGCCTCGACGGACGGCAGCAGCGTCGCCGCGCCGTCCGGTCCGTCCGTGGCTCCGGCCAAGATCGGATCGGGGAGCCTCCTCATCCCGTCCCTCGCCGTAGAAAGCCGTGCCTCTCATCCGACGAACGGGGCGGTCCCTCGCACCCGCACGGCGGCCACTCCCGCTCCGAGCGCTCCCTTGTTCGCGACCATCAACGAAGCAACCGCGACGCCCGCATTGGCGCCGCCCCTGCCCTCCGAGATCCCCTCGGCGGGCGCGCTCTCCTTCACCGGTGCGATCGCCAATCCCGGCGCGCCCGCCCAACCTGCTTCCCCGCCGGCGCGCTGGAACTTCGAATCCAAGGTGACCGCCACCGCGCCGTCTGCTGACCCGCAACAGCCATTGTTGACGAAGAACCTCGGCACCCTTGGCGACAAGGCCGAACGCAGGTCGGGGGAACTCTCCGCCATCACGACCAATTCCAGCGGAACGACCCTCAACCGTGGCACCATCGCCGCCAACGACCCGGCAAAACCGCTCGCGTGGTTCGCCGACGCGGAAAGATTCGGGACGAGTTCGGCAGCGCAGCCGATCGACAAGTTTGACAGGATCGAAGGGTCCAAAGGGGTGAAGGAGGAAGTAAACGGGCGGCTTGAAAGCAACCTCGCCAAAGCGGGTGACCTCGCTGGATTGAAGATGGAAGCGGCCGGGAATCAGCCCCTCGACCCCAAGTCGAATACTTCGAAACTCCGCGGCAGCCGAAGCAAGCCGGTCTCCGCCGGGCAACCGATCGAGATCGCCAAACTGAAGGAAACGGAGTTGAAGCAGGCGCTAAAGGAGATCGGTGCCGACGACGTTCGGTCGCACAAGCCCGCCGCCGACGCGCCGGAGCCACAGCCCGAGATCGCGACAAGCGCGAATCCATTCTCCACCTTCTCGCTCAATGTCAGCGACGTGGCCTTCAAGCTCGCGGGCGCGAGTCTGGAGCAAGGGAAGATGCCGGAGCCCGCGACCGTGCGCAGCGAGGAGTTCATCAATGCCTTCGACTACCGCGACCCCGAGCCCGCCGCCGGTGCGCCGCTCGCCTTTGCGTCGGAGCGGGCGCGTTATCCCTTTGCGCAAAATCGCGATCTGCTCCGCCTCTCGGTGAAGACCGCCGCCGCCGGCCGCCAGCCGGGCCGCGCGCTGAATATCGTGCTGCTGCTCGACAACTCCGGCTCGATGGAGCGCGCGGATCGCGTGCGCATCCTGCACGAAGCCCTGCGCGTGCTCGCCACGCAATTGCAGCCGCACGACAAGCTGAGCGTCGTCACCTTCTCCCGCACTCCGCGGCTCTGGGCCGATGGCGTGGCCGGCGACCATGCCGGCGAAGTGACGGCACGCGTCGGCGAAATCACCCCGCAAGGCGGCACCAATCTCGCCGCCGCGCTGGACCTCGGCTACGCGACCGCGCTCCGCCATTACCAGCCCGGCAGCATCAACCGCGTCGTGCTGCTCACCGACGGCGCGGCGAATCTCGGCGATGTGAACCCGGACGCGCTCAAGCAGAAGGTCGAGGTCCACCGCAAGCAGGGCGTCGCGCTCGATTGCTTCGGCATCGGCTGGGAAGGCTACGACGACGCGGTGCTCGAAGCGCTCTCGCGGAATGGCGATGGCCGCTACGGCTTCATCAACTCGCCCGAGGAAGCCGCGACGGAATTCGCCGGGCAACTCGCCGGCGCGCTGCGCGTGGCGGCGTCGGATGTGAAAGTGCAGGTCGAGTGGAACCCGCGCCGCGTCACCGCGTATCGGCAGATCGGCTACGCGAAACATCAGCTCACCAAGGAACAGTTCCGCGACAACACCGTCGATGCCGCCGAGATCGGCGCGGCGGAAAGCGGCAACGCGCTCTACGTCCTGGAAGTGAATCCGCGCGGCGAAGGCGACCTCGCCACGGTGCGCGTACGATTCAAAGTGCCGGGAACATCCGACTACAAAGAGCACGAGTGGACTGTGCCCTACACCAAAGACGCCCCGCCGCTCGAACAAGCCAGCCCCGCGCTGCGCCTGGCCGGAACGGCGAGCGCGTTTTCCGAATGGCTCGTCGCCAGTCCCTACGCGGCCGAGGTCACCACCGACCGCCTGCTTGGCCTGCTCAACGGCGTCCCCGCGATCTACGGCGCCGACCCGCGCCCGCAGAAACTCGAGTGGATGATCCGCACGGCGAAGAGTGTGTCTGGAAGATGAACCAAGGCCGAGAACACCAAGTAGCTACAAGAACGCCAACGGCGTTCCATCATTCAGCCCAGGGTTGCGCGCCGCGCGCTACCCTGGGAACCCCACGAAAAGTGCGAGCCAACCCTGAAAGGGTTGAATCAAGCGCGCCACTCGCATTCGACGATGGAACCCTTTCAGGGTTCGCTCCGCTTGATGCCGCGACACCCAGGGTAGCGCGCGGCGCGCAACCCTGGGCTGATAGATGGAACACCGTCGGTGTTCTCGCGGATCGCGAGCTGCATGAATTTCTGAATGGGTTCGGGGCGCACTCGCGCCATGCGAGCATCTCGAAACGTCCGTTCCGGCCCTCGTTCCCAAACTTCGTTTGGAAACGCAATTGTGGGCGAAACTTTGTTTCGGCGGCGGGACCGTGGACGTGTGCGAACGCGCACACAGGAGCAACGGAGTTGCGCAGACAAGTGCGTTCCCAAACGGAGTTTGGGAACGAGGGGGCGTTTGGGAACGAGGGGGTGCTCCGGTTAGCACACGCGCCTTCACGAAATCCGCACGCACCTTTGACATCCCTCTGACAACTCCGCCGCACGCCTCTGCAATGTTCTGACGCTAGAATCCCATGAAAATCCAAACGCTCGCCTGCTCCCTCTGGCTCACCCTTTTAGCCCTCACGGCTGCCGCGCAGACCACCGCCGCAATCAAAGACCCCGCGATCACCGGCGGTGTCGCGGATGGGAAGGTGCGGCTCATCATCGAAGGGCTGCTCGGCGGGCAGCCGGGCGACAAGGACAAGCTCATCTTCGCCACCGCGTATCAGGATTCCATCAAGGTCACGCGCGAGAAGATCACCCACCACATCGGGATGACGATCGACATCCTCCAGGGCGACCCAAAGGAGCTCCCGCTCGCGATTTCCGGCGAAGGCGAAATCAAGACAGTGACCGGCGATCAAGTCCAGGACTGGAGCATCCGGCAGGAGACGGATGGAAAGCGCACGCTGATCATCCGGCCGAAAAGGGGCGACAAGCCGTTCAACCAAGTCATCGCGTATGTCGTCGCCGAGCGTGAGTTGAAGTCGTGGAAAAATCCGCTCGCGACCTTCGCGCTCGCCCCGCCGCAATCGGTGCTTTTCAGCGGTTTTGTGAAAGTGGAAGCCACGCCCGACCTCGACGTACAACCCGAAGCGCCGACCGGTCTAATGCCCCTTGAAGCGAAGTATCTGCCAGGAACTCTGCACGCCGAAATCAAACCCGAAGACCCCGAGCCGCTCGCCTTCCAGTTCCACGGAAACTCCTACACGCTGCCGCTCAAAATCACCGTCGCCGATCCCGAGACGCGGCAGGTCGTGCTGCGCGATTTCAAACTCACCGGCACGCTCGAAGAGCAAAACGCCGCTTTCGTTCTCACCGCGACCGCGCGCGTGACGAATCCGAAAGGCGGCTCGCTCAGCGTGCTCTCCGGCGGACTCGCGCTGACCGAACTCGCGCCGCATCCCGACTGGCGGATCGTGTCGAGCGCCGGGCGATTCACTCTCGTCTTCGACAATGCTGGCGACTTCCCGCTTTCGTTCAAATTCAACGCCGCGGTGAAACAGAACGGCGCGTGGAATGCCGTGGATTTCCGCGTCGCGCCGAGCGCGCTGCAACCAATCGTGCTGCAAGGGCTCGCCGCGGACACGCAGTTTGAATTCGCCGGCGCCGCCCGCCCGGAACGCACGGGAAATGACTTCGCGAGCTTCCTGCCGCCGGATGGCGCGGTGAAACTCTCGTGGAAAACGGCCGCTCCCGAAGCCGAGGGCAAACTCTTCTACGCCGCCGAAATGCTGGCGCAGATTAGCGTCGGCCCCGGACTGATGCGGCAGTCCGCGCTGCTCGATTGCAAAGTCATGCAGGGCGAACTCGATCGCGTGACGCTGCTCATCCGCGGCGCAGGCGAGGTCACGCGCGTGCAGGGCGAGCAGGTGCTCGCGTGGAAAGTGGAGCCGGGTGCCAATGCGAATGAGCGCAAGCTCGTCGTGCAGTTCAATCAGGCGCAAAAGAATCAATTCACGCTGCACGTGCAGACGCAGACGCCGATCGGCGCATTCCCGCAGACCGTGGAGGCGATGCAACTCCGACCCGAGGGCGCAACGCGGTTCGCGGGATATTTTCGCATCGTGAATGAAGGCGCGGTGCGACTCGAAGTCATCGAAGCGAAGGGGCTCTCGCAAATCTCGCCCGAACAATTTCCCGAGAGCGACGCGACCAAGGCCGCCTTCCGCGCGGGCGGTGAGCAGCGTTTTGCGTATCGTTTTTCGGGCGCAGATTTCGCGCTTCGCATTCAGGCCGATCAGATCCTGCCCGAGCTGACCGTCTCGCAAGTCCTCGCCTATCAGCTCGGCGAGACCGAGCTGAGCATCGACGCCGAGATCGAGATCGACGTGCGCGAAGCGCCGCTGCGCGAATTGTTAGTGCGCGTGCCGCGGGGCTACGCCGTCGCGAAACTCAACGCCGCGGGCCTGAGCGATTACTTTCTCCGCGACCTCGAAGATCCCGCCGACGCCGAGTTGCGGCTCGTCTATGCACAGCCCGTCTCGGGCCGGCAGGTCGTGCAGCTCCGGCTCGAAAAGAATCAGGCGCTCGGCGCCGCGCAATGGGTGCTGCCGCGGAACGAAGTGACCAAGGCGAAATCCGTGCGCGGCCACGTCGCCGTCTCCGCCGACGCGGGCTTCCGGCTCACCGCCGAAAAGACGCAGGCGCTCACCGAAATCGCGACCGCATTTTTTCCGCGCAAGGTCGCGGGCATCCAGGCTGCCTTCCGGCTCAGCGATTCCGCATGGCAGGCGACGCTGCGCGTCGAGCGGCTGCCGCAGTCGATCCAGGCGGATGCGTTCCATCTTTTCTCCATCGGCGAAGGCGTCGCGTATGGCAGCAGCGTGCTGAATTACGTCGTCTCGGGCGCGCCGATCGCGGCGTTCAAAGTCGAGCTGTCGGCGGAATATTTTAACGTCGAGTTCACCGGCAAAGACATCCGCAACTGGCAGAAGACCGATGGCGGATTCGTGGTGCAACTGCACACGCCGGTCGCCGGCGCCTACACGCTGCTCGCGACCTACGAGCGCCCGTTCAAGGCGCAGGGCGAGACGCTCGCCTTCACCGGCGCGCGCCCGCTCGACGCGCAATCCGAGCAGGGCCACACCCTCGTCATCAGCGCGTATCAATTCCAGGTGAAGCCGGTGAATGTCTCCGCCGGCCTGCTGCCGTTGGAGACGGGCGAGGTGCCCGCCGAGTATCGCCTGTTCTTCGATGCGCCGCTCCTCGCGGCGTATCGCTACGCCGCGCGGCCCTTCAATCTGAGCCTCGCACTCAGCCCACTCGCGCAGGGCGATTCGCTCAGCCAGGTGGTCGATCGCGCGTCGCTCACCACACGCATTTCCAAGGAAGGCCAGGTGCTCACCGAGGCGCAGTATTTCGTGAAGAATCGCGGCAACGCCCATTTCGCGGTGACGCTGGCCGAGGGCGCGGAACTGTGGTCCGCGACGGTGAATGGCGTGGCGGTCGTACCCGTGAAAGATGGAAACGCGAACCTCATCCCGCTGCCACAACAGGCGGACCCGAACGCGGTGCTCGCGATCGTCCTGAAACTCGCGGAACGATCGAAGACTCCGGCGCGCGTGAAGATTGCGACGCCGATCGTCGATGCGCCGGTGATGCTCGCGGAGTGGAAGCTGCAGCCGGACACCGCCCAGCGGCTTGTCTTTCGCAAAGGCACGCTCACCCCGGTGGGCGGTGTGGCGGATGTCTCAGGCTTCGCGGGACTCGCGCGGATGTTTGGCGGCGGCGACGCGGCGATGGCCGCGATCATGCTGCTCGCCGTGCTCGCGCTGCTCGCGCTCGCGGTGTTCGTGTGGCGGGGCGCGACGCGTGAGGGCGTGCATAAATTCAGCCCGCGGAACTGGCTGGGGATGTTGATCGGCTGCGCGGCGTTCGCGTTCGCGGGGCTGGCGCTCATCGGCCTGGCCGAACTCGCGGCGCGTCACACCGCCGAACTGCCCCGCGGAGTCCACTTCCTCGCGCCGGTGCAGCAGGCAGGAAGCGCGCTCTCGGTGGAGATCGGCAATGTCGAGGATGAGCTTTCGATCCTGAGCGTGATCGGCTGGGTGTGGCCCGCATTCTTCGCGCTCATCGCCTGGGCGTATGCGTGGCTCGCGGGAAAGCAGACGTGGACCGTCATCGGGTGGACGCTGCTCGCGTGGGCGCCCCTGCGGATGCCCAATGGCGCCGGGCCGTTCCTCGCCGTTGTCGCGCTTTTCGCGGTCTGGCACATCGCCATGCCAGCGCTTCGCCGGCTCTGGCAGATGCCGCGCAAGCCGACGCCCATCGCGCCGGTGTCCGCCGCAGCGACGGCGGCATTGCTGATCGCGTTCTGCGCCAGCGTGGCATCCGCACAGGACTTGCCGAAGGAATCGCCGGTCGCGGAAACGGTCACGCAACAGATTCGCGTGGAGGAAAAGTTCGCGCTCGCGACGGCAAAGATTCGCTGGGAGGCGGTAAAGGGGCAACGGCTGCCGCTGCTCTTCGATCCCGCGGTTTTGACGAAGGCCGTCTTCCCGAATGCCGCGCTGAAGCCGATCCAGGCGAGCGCCGGCGGGAAGCGAGCGCAGCATTTGCTCGCACTCGAAAGCGGCACCTTCGACATCGAAATTCAGTACCAGGTGCCGGTGACCATGACGGACGCGGAGAGCGGCTTCGTCCTGCCGTCGCAGTTCGGAATGGTCAATCAACTCACGCTCACGCTCGTGAATCTGGACGTGGATGTCGTTTCGCCGCAGGCCGTCTCCATCGATCGCAAAACGGCAGGGAAGGACACCATCGCCACTCTCGTGCTCGCGCCGGCGAACGATATCTGGATCGGCTGGAAACCGCGCAGCCGCGATGTCTCGCGGGAGAAGGCCGTCTTCTACGCCGAGCTGACGCAGCTCTTCGCGCCCACCGCCGGCGTCATCGAGGGCTTGCACCACGCGGCGATCCGGCCCGCGCAGGGCGAACTCGCGGAGCTGTCTTTTAATGTGCCAAAGGGGGCGACGATCACCGACGTGTTCGATGCCGCGACGATCACGCCGGTGAAGGAGGGCGAGAAGGCGCCTGTCTCCATCCTGTCGCAATGGAGGTTCGATCCCGACACCGGCAAGCTGCGCGTGAGTCTCGCGCCCCCGCAATCGCGCCCGTTTTCACTCTTCATCCGCTCGCAGATCGCCACGGGACCGCTGCCCGTCGCGCAAGCAGTGGGGCTGATCTCCGTGGATAACGCCGCCGGCCAGATCGGCCTGCTCGGCATCGCCACGGGGAACGAAGTGCAGCTCGATACGGTGACCGCGGAGCCGTTCTCGGCGATCAATCTCGAAGATTTCCCCGCCCACATCGCACCCGTGCTCGCCACGCAGATCCCCGGCCTCACCGTGCGCCGCGCCTTTCGCTACGCGGATGTGAAAGCAACGGCCGAAGTGAAAGCGTCCGCGGTCGAGCCGGATGTGCGCGTCGAATCGCAGGACACCCTTTCCCTCGGGGAAGACCGCGCGCTGCTCGCAAGCAACGCCACGGTGGAAATTTCGCGCGCGGGAATTTTCCGGCTGAGTTTCACGTTGCCTGCCGGGATGGATGTCGAGTCCATCGCGGGCAAGGCCATGAGTCATTGGACGGAGTCGAAGTCGGACGCGGGCCGGATCATCACGATGCACCTGCGCGGTCGGACCGAAGGCCAGCAGGAATTCGCGATCAGCCTCACCGGGCCGGGAATGAAGTCGGCAAAGGCCTGGGTTGCGCCACAACTCATCTACCGCGAAGCGAGCAAACAGCGCGGCACCTTCCTCGTAGTGCCGGAACAAGGCATGCGCCTCCAGGTGACGACGCGCGAGGGCGTGACGCAGCTCGATCCGCAGAAGTCGGGGATCAAGCAGAAGGGGGTGCTCGCTTTCCGCATCCTGCAAACGCCCTGGAACCTCGCGCTCGATGTCGAGCAGGTGGACCCGTGGGTGCAAGTGACCAGCCTGCAACACGCGACGGTCGGCGAGGCGCTGGTGAAGATCGCGGCCAATCTGCAATACCAGATCGAGAACACGGGGCTGAAAGCGTTCCGTGTCGCGCTGCCGGCCGGGGCGGAAAACGTGAAGTTTTCCGGCGATCAGGTCGCGGACTTTCTCGCGGTGCCGAATGCGGCGGACGCCGGAATGCAAACGTGGGAAGTGAAGCTGCATCGGCGGGTGATCGGGCCGTATCTTTTGCAGGCGACGTATCAGACTCCGGTGCCGGCCAACGCCGTGGAGATCAGCCTCCGCGGGGTGCAGGTTGCGGACGTGAACTTGCAGCGCGGCTTTGTCACCGTGCAAGCCGGCGGGCGCCTGCAAGTGCGGGTGGACGCGCCACCCGCGGCGCTCCAGCCGACGGAATGGCAGAGCATCCCCCGAGCGCTTCAGAAAGATCTGACCGCTTCCTCGGCGAGCTTTGCCTACCGCCTCGTCGAGGCCGCGTTCGCGCTTCCGATGAAGCTGGTGCGCCACGAAGCGACGAAGCTCCTGCCGGCGCGGGTGAACAACATCACCTTCACCTCCGTGATCTCCGACAGCGGCACGATGCTCACGCAGGTGCGCCTCGAAATGCTGCCGGGCGACAAGCGTCTGCTGCATCTCACCTTGCCTAAGGATGCAAAATTCTGGTTCGCCTTTGTGAATCAAAACGGGGTGTGGCCGTGGCGCGAGGGCGACCAGATTCTCATCCCGCTCGAACAACGATCGCGCACCGGCGAGGCGATTCCCGTGTCGCTTTTCTACAGCAGTCAGATCGGTGAAGCCGGGAAGAGTTCGCTCGATCTGCAACTGCACGCGCCGAAGTTCGACCTGCCGCTCGAGAACATCACCTGGCATGTCTATCTCAACGAGAAGTGGCAGATCAAGAAGTGGACCGGCTCGCTGCAGATGCAGCGTGAACGAATCGTTTCCCGCGCGTCCGCCGTGGATGTGCAGACCTATTTGCAAGGCGAAGTCAGCCAGCAGCGCGAGAAGACCAAGGCCGCGGAACAGATGCTCGCCCTCGGCAACGACGCCCTTCAGCAAGGCAACCCGCAGCAAGCGCGCCGGGCCTTCGAGTCGGCGTGGAATCTGAGCCAGCACGACAACGCCTTCAACGAAGACGCGCGCGTGCAGCTCCACAACCTCAAGCTCCAGCAAGCCGTCGTCGGCCTGAACGTGCGCAACAAGATCGTCGCCGGAGCGCCCGACGCCCTCGCCGGAAAACTGCGCGCCGAGAGCGGAAACAAGGACGCCAACTACACGCAGCAGGACGCCAAAGATCTCCTGGGCAGCAACACGGCCGATGACAATACCGCCTTCAACCGCCTCGCCGAACGCCTCATCCAGCAGCAGGACGCGGCCGTGACCAACCCCTCGACGATCCAGGCGAGCATTCCCGAACAGGGGCGCCTCATCACATTCAGCCGCGCGGTTGCCGTGGATAACTGGGCCGACTTGCAGATCGGACTCGAAGCGAAAGTGGTCGCGACTGCGTCATGGTTCACACGCCTCGCGATCCTCGCGGGAGTGGCGCTCCTCCTCGCGCTGCTCATGCGCTCGACGGGAACGTTCAAGCGGAACCAATCGCCGGGACTGTAGGGCGATTGCCGAACTCGTCGCGCGCGCAGCGCAAACCTAAACAGACCGTCATCCTGAGCGGAGGGGGAGCATCCCACTCACCTCCGCTGCTGCGCGGCGGTGAGCGGGGGCAGTGCCGAGAGTGTCGGGGACGGGGTGTCTTCGATGTGCTGCGCGGCGGCGGCTTTGAGTTCACGCCAGCGCGGCCAGTCGTAGTCGGGCGCCCAGACGATGTGCCGGAGCAGGCTGCGCCACTCGATGACACCGCGCTCGATGTCGCCGGGGCGCAAGGATTCGGTGAGCAGCTTTTGGCGCGCGGTGCCGTGCGCGACGATCTCGCGGACGACTTCGCTGGCGCCGTCGCCATAGGTGAGCGGCACGCCCATATCGAGATAACCGGGCACATCCGCGCGTTCGTAGATCCGTTGGCAGAGCGCGCCGAGCCGCCCGCCGAGCGGGGAATCTTCGCCGGCAAAACGCGGGCCGGCACGGAGGTTCGCGAGATCGAAGATGAGGTCGCCAATTGCATAGCCTTCGTCCTCGAGGGCGGCGGCGACGGCGAGGCCTTCGCCGTGATGGAAGAAGCTGAAGACGATTCCGCGGCGGCTCGGGGTTCCGTCCTTCCCGACGAGGCCGAGACGCCGCCACCAATATGCGGAGGACGCGGTGATCTCGATCTTCGCGCAGAAGCGCTCCAGCTCCGGACAGCCGCGGCAGCACGGAGGCAGCTCGCGGCGCTGCGGCGGATCGATGAGGAGCGCGCCGTGGCGGTCGCGCCAGGCGCTGATGGCGACGTGCTCGTAGGTGATTCGCGCGATGAGTTGTTCGCCGCGAGTCTCCAGTGAGGCAAGGGTGCCCCCGCCGGAGAGGGCGGGAATGCGCGCAACGATTTGCTGCTCGAATCGATCGGCGGCGACGCGCGGCACGCCGAGCGCGCGCTTCAGCGAGGGCGCGAGGGCCAGCGTGCCATCGCTCCGGCGCGTGCCGAGCGGCTGCTCGCGGCCGTATGTTTTGCCGGGACCGCTGGTGCGTTTGCAGAGATTGCCGATGCCCCGGCCGTCCAGCGTCCGGGCGACGGAAAGCGCGGGGCGCCACTGATCTGCCTCGCGAATCAAGGCCTGGCCTAGCGTGGCGGGCGATGGCGTGTCGGGCATCGGCTCCCAGTCGCCGCGCGAATTCAGCATCTCGGCGATGCCGCGGCGGGCGAAGCGGGCGCGCTCCATATCGACGCTGAGACCGCAGGGCATCGGCCCGGTTTCACGCGAATGCTCGATGCCGATGGGGATGGGGTGAATCGTGAAGAGGCGTTGATTCAGCTCGAGCGCGGCGGCGAATGGCTCCTCGCCGCGCTGGGCTGCGGCGTGCATGACGGCGAGGAGCGTCGGCCAGTCCACGAGCGCCGAGCGGCGGAGCGGGCGCGGCATTCCATCGTGCAGGCGCGGCGGGCGGGAGCTGATCAGCGCATAGCCCGCCTCGTCGAGCCCGCGGCGGCCGGCGCGGCCAAACATTTGCAACAGCTCGTCGGGCGACACCTGATGCTCGAAATTTCCCACCATGTACCGCGTATCGGTGACGACGACGGAGCGCATCGAGAAGTTGATTCCGGCGGCGAGGCCCATCGTCGCGACGACGGCGCGGAGCTGGCCGGCCTTGGCGAGCGGCTCGATGAGGCCGGCGCGCTGGGCGTAGCTGAGTCCGCTGTGATGGTAGGCGACGCGGCTGCGGAGCAAGCGGGAGAGCCGGCTGCCGGCGAGTTGATCCTGCTCGGGAGTGAGGGAAAGGGGATGATCGGAGGGCAGCGCGGCGGCGAGCTCGAGCGCGAGTTCCTCCGCGGCGCGGCGGCGCGGAGCGAAGAGCAGCACCGGGCCGAGATCGGCGCGGAGGGCATTCGTGATGAGCCGTGGCCACCAGCCGCGGACGCCGGCGGGCGCTTTGTTGGGGAGCGCTTCGAGGTCCACCTCATCGAGGGGCACGGGGCGCTCCTGGTGCGAGACGAGCACGGCGTCGCGGCCGATCCGGCGCAGCCACGCGACGATGTCCTGCGGATTGCCGACGCTGCCGCTGAGGAGCAGGAGCTGCGTCTCGGGCGGCGCGAGGGCGAGGGAAAGCTCGTAGTTCACGCCGCGAACGGCGTCGCCGATCATCTGGTATTCGTCGATGACGAGGAGGCGCGGGCCGGTGCGCCGGAGAAATTTTCCCTTCTGCGTTTCCAGCGTGGCGACGACGACTTTCGCATCGAGATCGAGCGCGAGGTCGCCGGTGGAGATGCCCACTTCCCAGCCGCGCTGCCGCCACTCGGCGAGCTTGTCATTGGCGAGGGCGCGGGTCGGCACGGTGAAGACGGCCTGCCCGCGCAGCTCCGGGAGGAAGAGTTCGAAGATGTAGGTCTTGCCGGCTCCCGTGGGGGCATGGACGACCACGTCGCGGCGCTCGCGCAAGGCTCGGACGGCCTCCTGCTGCCAGAGGTCGGGGATGATCAGGCTTTGGAGGAGGCGAGTGATGGGGCGGAAGGGATGAGGTATGAAGTATGAGGTATGAAGCGCGGGGCTTCCCCCTTTCATCCCTCATGACTCATACCTCATAACTCGCCCCGATGTCCGACGCCACCGAACCTCACCAGCCGCTGATCGAAGTGGGCCGCTATCCCCGGCTCGCGGCGGCGCGCGAGCATGGGCTGGTGGTGGCGGCGAAGGATGTGCCGCACTGGATCGAGCGCGATGGCGACGAATGGGTGCTCTTCGTCGAGGAAGGTGCGCGCGAGGTGGCGGCCTTGGAACTTGGCGCCTTCGATGCGGAGGAGCGGGCGCGTCCGCCGGTGGCGAAGCTGCTTCCGGCGGAGAAAATCGAGACGCTCTCTCTCTACGTCGCGGGGTGGATGATGAGTGGATTCTTTCTCGCCCAAAATCTCGCCGGTGAGTCCTGGACGGATCGCGGCGCGGCGGTGAGCGAGGCGATCCTGGGACGCGGCGAATGGTGGCGCGCGGTGACGGCGCTGACGCTCCACGGGGATCTCGCGCACGTCTCGGCGAACGTTGTCACAGGTCTGCTCTTCGCGGCGTTTGTCATTCCGCATCTCGGCACGGGGCTGACGTGGCTGTGCATCGTGCTCAGCGGTGCGCTGGGCAATGTCGTGAACGCGTGGGGCTACCGGGGTCAGACGCATGCGTCGATCGGCGCGTCCACGGCGGTCTTCGGGGCGCTCGGGATTCTGGTCGGCGCGGAGTTTGTGTCGCGGCTCGGCTCAGCGCACACGCGCAGCCGGTGGCAACTGGTGCTGCCCATCGGCGCGGGCCTCGCACTGCTCGCGTATCTCGGCGTGGGGGAAGAACACGGGAACGTCGATTTCATGGCGCATCTCTGGGGCTTCGTCGTGGGCCTGCCGCTCGGCGCGGTGTGCGGCTGGGCGCGGGTGAAGGAACGCGCGCCAGGCTGGAGCCAGCGCGTGGCGGCGGTTGGAGCGGTCGTTTTGATCGGCGCCGCGTGGGCGCGGGCACTGGCGTAACGGCTCCTTTTCCTAATCCTGTGCTTTTTCTCGAAACGGTCGGGAGAAAAGAACGGGATCAGGAAAAAGAACCAGCCGCTCTACCGGTGGCGGGCCGCCAGCGTACGCTGGAGGGATTCGCCGAGCGCCTGGATGCTGCAGGGCTTGAGCAGAAGATCACGAAAGCCCAAGTCGATCGCCTTCGCCGTATCAAGCGAAGCGCTGTAGGCGGTGGTGAGGATTACGGGCAGATCGGCATTCATCTGCCAGAGCTGGCGCGCAAGGTCCAGGCCGCTCATCAGCGGCATGGCGAGGTCGGTGATCACGAGATCGAAAGGCTCCAGGCGGGAGCGCGCCAGCCCCTCGGCGGGATCCGTGACGGCGACCGGCTGATAGCCGAGCCGGCGGAGAAAGCGCTCGCCGAGCGCCGCGAGCACCGGCTCATCTTCCACGAAAAGAACGCGTTCCCCGTGCCCGCGCGGCGTCGAGGCGATCCCCGCCCGCGGCTCCGGGGCTTCATTCTCCAGCGTGGGAAAATAGAGGTGGAAGGTCGTGCCGCCGCCCGGCTCGCTTTCCACGATGATCGCGCCGTCGCAGGACTGCATGACGCCGTGGACGACGGAAAGCCCCAGGCCCGTCCCCCGGTCGCTTGCCTTGGTGGTAAAGAACGGCTCGAAGATGCGCTCGGCGACTTCGGGCGACATGCCATGGCCGGTGTCGCTGATCGACAGCCGGATGTATCGCCCAGGCCGAAGATCGGGATGAGTGCGGGAAAACGATTCATCCACGTCGAACTTCGCAAGCGTCAACGCGATGCGACCCTGCGCCGGGCCGATCGCATGCCACGCGTTGGTCACGAGGTTGCTGACCAGCTGATGCACGTGGGTCGCATCCGCCAGCACGGCGGGCAGCCCCGGCTCGCTCGTCACCGTCAGTGACACCGTCGCGGGCACCGCGACGCGGAGGATGCGCAGCGCGTCCTCCACAGTCTGGGCGAGTTGCAGTGGCTGGCGCGGCTGGTCGCGGTGCCGGCTGAAGGTCAGGATCTGGCCGACCAACTCGCGGGCGCGGCTTCCCGCGTGAAGGATCTCGCGAAAATGCTGCGCCGCGACCTCCGGATCCTTGCAATCCCGCAGGCCCAATTCCGCGAAGCCGGTGACCCCCGCGAGGATGTTGTTGAAGTCGTGCGCGATTCCGCCGGCGAGCGTCCCGATGGCCTCCATTTTTTGCGCGCGCCGGAGTTGCGCCTCCAGTCTTTCCCGATCCCGGGCGGCGCGTTCCCGTTCATCGATGTCTTCCAGGAGCGCCTTGTTGGCCACCTCGAGGTCGAGCATCTTTTTCTCGAGCTTGGCGATGAGGCGCGCGTTGTATTCCTTGAGATAGATCGCTTCCTCCTCGAACTCATCCACCGGGATCTCCGGTCGCGGGACCACGGCGCGCCCGGTGCCCCCCACTTCATTCACTGCCTCGACGAACTTCTCCGGGTCGAGCGGTTTGGTGAGGAAACGGACCGCGCCAAGGCTCAACGCGAAGGCCGCGTCATTCGGATCGGTGTAGGTCGCGGTGTAAAAGATCAGCGGAATATGCCGCAGCCGGTCATCCTTCTGAAGCTCGCGGCAGAGCTGAAACCCATCCATCCGCGGCATCAGGATATCCGACACGATGACATCATAGGCCCCGCGCTCGGCGAGGCGCAGCGCGTCGAATCCATTGCTCGCGGAATCGACCTCGTGCCCGTGCCCGCGTAGGAGCGCCTCAAGCATGTAAAGGTTCTCGGCCTTGTCATCGACACTCAGGATTTTCATACGGCGTCCGCCTTTCGAGGAAGGAAACGCTCGATCTCGGCGACAAACGTCTCAGTGGAAATTGGTTTTTCGAGGTAGCCGACAAAGCCGAGTTGCAGTGCCCGCTCGCGGTCGCCAGCCATGGCGTAGCTGGTCACCGCCACGATGGGAATCTCGGCGACCTCGGGCATCTCTCGCAGCCTGCGCGCGGCTTCGTAGCCGTCCATCTCCGGCATCTGGATGTCCATTAGAATGAGGTCCGGCCGGGTCAGTTGCGCCTGGCTGAGCGCCTCGAATCCATTGGCCGCGTGAACGACGGTGAACCCACTGCTTTCGAGCAAAAAGGTCGCGAGGTAGCGGTTTGCGCCATTGTCTTCGACGAGCAGGATTCTTGCGCTCATGAGGGGGAAATCATCGGAGGGAGGTCTCTTGGTAACGTCACGGTGAATCGCGAGCCCACGCCGAACTCGCTTTCCGCCCGGATACTGCCGGCAAGCATTGTGGATAACTTCTTGCACAAATACAACCCCAACCCTGTTCCCTCGTAAGTCCGACGCGCGGAGCCATCCACCTGCCGGAATGCCTGGAAGAGGCCCGCGATGCTCTCCTCACGGATTCCGATCCCCGTGTCGATGACCGCGATCGTCACTTCCGCGGGAGTCGAATGAACCTCGATGCGAACGCCGCCCTGCTCGGTGAATTTCACCGCATTGCTGGCGAGATTGAGGAGCATCTGGAAGACCTTCTTCCGATCGGTGCGGAGCGAAAGCCCGGGGGTGTCGAAGTGTGTCTCGAAGGTCAGCTTCTTTTGCAGGACAGTCGGCGCGAGGCTTTGCGCGACTTCCCCGACGACCTCGTCGAGCACGAACGATCCGGCGATCACCTCCATCTTCCCCGACTCGATGCGTGAGAGATCGAGCAGGTCGTTGATCAGCCCGAGCAGATGCCGGGCGGAAAAGTGGACCATGCCGAGTTGCTTGAGCTGTTCCTCGTTGAGCGGGCCGGCGAGCCCCTGGCGGAGGATGCCGGTGAAGCCGATGATCGAGTTGAGCGGCGTGCGCAATTCGTGGCTCATCGTGGCGAGGAATTCGGATTTCAGGCGGTCGAGTTCCTGGAGCCGTTCATTCGCCTCTTCGAGATCGCGGGTGCGTTCCGCGACTTTGATTTCGAGATGGTCCCGCGCCTCGCGCAGCTCCGACTCGGCGTGCTGGCGCTGGATCACTTCGAGGCTCAGAGAGACGAGATCGGCCATCGAGCCGGCAAAGTTTTGCTCATCGGGCGTCCATGTGCGGATCGGGCCGGTGTGTTCGTTGCAGAGCACGCCCACCATTTTCCCGCCCGACCGGATCGGCGCATCGAGCATCGAGGTAATCCCCAGCGGCTCGAGATAGTTCTTCGTGAATTCGGAGGTCTGAGGGTCGGTGCGCGCGTCGTTCGCAGCGATCGCGCGCTCCCCGGCGAGCGCGGCAAAGTAGGCGGGGTAATCGCGTGCGTTGAGTTCGGTGCCGCTGGAATGTTTCCGTCCGCTTTCCTCGAAGAGATCCTCGCACCGGAGCACATCCCTCCGCTCATTGTAGAGCCAGATGCTTGCGCGGCTGACTTCCAGCGTCTGCGCAGCCACTTCCGTGATCCCGCGAAAAGCCGCCTCGACCGTCGTCTCCCGCCCAGTGGGCGCCCGCGCATGCTCGGAGAGCGCGCGATTCTGGCGCCCCAGCCGTCGCATCGTCCGGCGCACCGCCTCTTCCGCGCGCAGGCGTTCGCTGATGTCGATGCCGACGCCGAGCATGCAGGGCCGGCCATCGATCTCCACCCGCAGGCCGGTCACATAAAATGGGTGTTCACTTCCGTCCTTCGCCACGATCGCCACCTCCACATCGGCACTTCCCTCCTCGAAGCACTTCAGCATGCGCGAATGCACGAGTTGCTTTTGATCGGCGCGGAAAAAATCGAGCGGGTCCAGCCGCGGGATTTCCTCCGCGGAATACTGCGTCACCGTCTCCAGATTCTTGTTCCACCGGAGGAGAATGCGCCGCGCATCGTAGAGGTAAAAGATTCCCGGCATCGAATTGATCAGCGTGTCGGAAAACTGCTTTTCCCCGAGCAGGCGCTCCTCCGCGCGATGACGCTCCGTGATGTCGCGCGAGACCACCAGGACCTTTGGCGAAAGGCCGTCCGCGCTGCGACTCAACGTGCCGACCGATTCGATATGCACTTCCCGGCCATCCTTCGCGATCAGCCGGTATTCCGTGCGCTGGCCTGTCCCGGACCGAATCGTTTCGGCGAAGATCCCCTTGATCCGCTCGCGGTCGTCGGGGTGAATATTCGCGAACGAATCCGTGAGATAGAGTTCCTTCGGCGGCGCGAGGATGCGCTCGTAGGACGCGCTGTTGTAGAGCCGGCGACCGTCTCCATCGAGCACCGTGATCATGTCCGAGCTGTGATTCGTGATCATCGCGAACATTTCCTGGCTGGCCTGGAGGGCAAGGTCCGCGAGTTCGCGATCCGTCACGTCGCGAAAGACCAGCACGCAGCCGCCGACCTCGCCGCGAGAATTACAAACCGGCGCGGCATCCGCGGTGATCGCGCGTTCGGTCCCATCCCGCCCGAGGAGACGCGCCCGGGTCGCTGCGGATTCGTTCGCGCGCATCGCCGCGAGCGCCAGGTCCTCCAACGGCTGCCTCGTCGTGCCATCGATCAGGCGCAGCACCTCCGTGACCTTCCGATCGCGGGCCTCGGCTTCCGGCCAGCCGGTCATGCGCTCGGCCACTGGGTTGAGGAAGGTGATCCGTCCAGCGGCATCGGTGCTCACCACCCCGTTGCTGATCCGGCTCAGGGTTGCTTTCAGCGCGCGTTCGCGATCTTCGGCGTGCGTCCAGGTTCGGCGGAAGCGGCGGAAGCCCCACAGGAAGGCGACGGACAGCACGAGCACCGCCGCCGCGCCTACCATCGCGAAACCACGCCCGAGGTTCGGCATGAAAGCAGGCAGGAGCACCGCCACCAGCGCCACCAGCAACGTGCCGCTCAGAATGACGAAGATCGATTCCCACCGCTGAAGGTCGCGCCCGATTCTCATCCGACCGGCAGCATTCCCAGATCGACCCGCGCGCCGCAAGGCGCGAAAGCATTCCGGCTCCGTTTGGTTTCGTTTTGCCCCGTTTCGGCGGTTCGATGAGACGCGCCGGAAACCTCGCTCTCGCTCCGGCGTTGCGGGGTGCGGATTCTTCCGCGACGATCCCCTCCCCTTTTTCCCCCATGCCTTTTGAACTCACTGCGCTCGAGACGCGCATCCTCGGCTGCCTGCTCGAAAAAGAGCGCCATACGCCGGAAAACTATCCGCTCTCCCTCCACGCGCTGACCACTGCGTGCAACCAAAGCACAAACCGCGAACCCGTCACCGGCTACGACGAAAAGGTGGTCGAGGCGGGGGTGAATGCGCTGCGCGAAAAGAAGCTCGCGAGCGTGATCTTCGGCGCGGGCTCCCGCGTGCAGAAGTACCGGCATCTGCTCCTGACTCACTTTGAACTGCAGCCGCCGGAGATCGCCGTGCTGTGCGTGCTGCTCCTGCGGGGACCGCAGACGCCGGGTGAACTGCGGAGCCGCGCGGAACGCATGTTTGCCTTTCCGGGTCTGGAAGCCGTCCAGAGCTGCCTCGACGATCTCGCCATCGATGCGACTCCGCTCGTCCGCCTGCTCGAAACGCGTCCGGGCCAAAAGGAACGGCGCTACGTTCAACTCCTCTCCGCCGAATCCACGCTCGCCGAACCCGCGACCGAAACCATCCTGGTGCGCGTGCCGCAGGAACCCGCGGCGGGCTCCGATGCGGCGCGCCTCCTCACCCTCGAACAGGAGACCGCTGCGCTGAAAGCCGATGTGGCGCAGCTCCGCGAAGAACTCGCCGCGTTTCGGAAGCAGTTCGCGTGACCCGGAATTCCGCTTCCGATCGCATCCGCGGGTCGGTGCCTGAAGCGGCGTGAGCGGCATCGAAAAACAAACGCCTGTCATTCCGACCGGAGCGAAGCGGAGTGGAGGAATCTCTCGCATCCGAGGGCGGAGGCGGCGCGGAGCATCGGGGCGCTCACGATCCGCCCCACCGCTGCCCGCGGATGCGAGAGATT
>JANOAZ010000254.1:0-5901 GCA_031411395.1 Chthoniobacteraceae bacterium | reverse complement strand
GCTCGCGGTCAGCCCGGCGAGTTTGCCGAACTGGACGGTGAACAAGAGCGGCTAATCGCAGACGATCACGAACACAGGCGGCACCGGCGCGAGCACCTTCGGCGTCACCGCCGGAGCGCTGCCGACTGGCATGGCGCTGAGCGCGGCGGGCTTGCTCAGCGGGACACCGACGGTGGCGAACACGTTTAACTTCACCGTCACCGCGACCGACACCGTCGGCGCGACGGGTGCGCAGGCTTACACGGTGGTGATCAATGCGGCGCTCGCGGTCGGCCCGGCGACGCTGCCGGACTGGACGGTGAACAAGAGCGGCTACTCGCAGACGATCACGAACACCGGCGGCACGGGCGCGAGCACGTTTGGAGTCAGCGCCGGCGCGCTGCCGACGGGCTTGACGCTCTCGACGGCCGGACTGTTGAGCGGCACGCCGACGGTGGCGGGCACGTTCAACTTCACGGTCACGGCGACTGATAGCGTCGGCGCGACCGGTTCGAAGGCGTTCACGGTCGTCATCAATGCCGCCGTCTCGATCACGACAGCGACGCTGCCGGACTGGACGGTGAACAAGAGCGGCTACTCGCAGACGATCGCGAACACCGGTGGCACGGGCGCGAGCACGTTCGGCGTCACCGCTGGTGCGTTGCCGACGGGGATGACGCTCAGCGCGGCGGGCTTGCTCAGCGGCACGCCGACGGCGGCGAACACGTTCAACTTCACCGTCACCGCGACCGACACGGTGGGTGCGACCGGCAGCCAGGCCTACACGGTCGTAATCAATGCGGCGCTCGCAGTGAGTCCCGCGACGCTGCCGAACTGGACGGTGAACCAAGCCGGCTACTCGCAGACGATCACCAACACCGGCGGCACCGGCGCGAGCACGTTCGGCGTCACCGCTGGTGCGATTCCGACGGGGATGACGCTCAGCGCGGCGGGCGTGCTCAGCGGGACACCGACGGTGGCGAACACGTTCAACTTCACCGTGACCGCGACGGACACGGTCGGCGCGACCGGCTCGCAGGCTTACACGGTCATCATCAATCCCGGCGTGACCGTCAGCCCGGCGACGTTGCCGAACTGGACCGTGAATCGACCCGGCTACACGCAGTCGGTCACCGCCGCCAGCGGCACGGGTGCGAAGACGCTCGCGCTTTCCGCCGGCGCAGTTCCCACCGGGATGACCTTCACGCCCGCCACCGGCGTGCTCGACGGCACGCCGACGGCGACGGGCACGTTTAACTTCACCATCACCGCGACGGACACCGTCGGCGCGACCGGTTCGCAGGCCTACGCGGTGACGATCAACGATCTGCCCACCTTCGCGCCAGTCACGCTGCCCGGCGGCAGGCCCGGCATCGCCTACAGTCAGACGGCCAGCGTCACGCTCGGCACGGCGCCCTACGGCACCGCCAGCATCAGCAATTTCACCCCCGGCACTTCCGGTCTCACGATCGGCGATCTCACCACCGGCGCCGGGTCGGTCAGCATCGCCTTCACCCCGAGCGGTGGCGGCGCGGCGTCCTTCACCGTCTCCTCCACCGATGCCGCCGGCGCCACCGCCACGCGCGACTACACGATCAACTTCAACCAGCCTCCCGTGGCCGTGGACGACGCGGCTTATGTGAAAAAGGACGCGCCGGTGGACATCGACGTGCTGGCCAATGATTCCGATCCGGACCTCGACGCGTTGAAAGTCACGGCGGTCACGCAAGGAGCGCACGGCACGGTGACGATCATCAATGCCGGCGCGAAAGTGAAGTACGCGCCGACCGGCAAGTTCCAGCCCGATACCTTCACCTATACGATCGACGACGGCTTTGGCGGCACCGCCACGGCGACGGTGACGATGGGCGATCTCATTCCTTCCGAAGCGGGCGTCTATAACGGCCTCCTCCAGGCCGCGCCGCTCACCACGCCGGGCAACGAACGGTCCGGGCTGATTCGCGTGAGCATCAATCGCACGACGGGAAAATTCACCGGCGCGATGATACTCACGGGCAGTCGCTTCCCGCTCGGCGGGACGTTCGATGCGACGGGGGTCGCGAAATTCGGCCGCACCGGCACGCCGGACCTGGTCTTGAAGCGCAAAAATCTCCCCGACCTGCGGCTCGCCTTGCAACTCACGCTCGCCGCGCCGCTCGAGCAGATCACCGGCACGCTGACTGAGAACGCCGCCGCATTCGCCGTGATCTCCGCCGATCGCGCGCTCTACACGGCGAAGAAAAATCCCGTGGCGCCATTCAAGAATGTGCCCGCCGGGCTGCTCGGAAAATATACCGTCCACTTCGCCGCCCTCGCCGCGCCGAACAACGGATACGGCGCGACGAAATTCCCGCAGGGCGACGGCGTCGGTCTGCTTACCATCAGCAAAACCGGCAACGCGCGAATCGCCGGCACGCTCGCCGACGGCACGCCGTTCTCCTACACGAACGCGCTCTCATCGACGAATCACTGGCCCTTCTACTTCGCGCTCGCCGGCGGCAAAGGCTCGATCAGCGGCGAAGCTGTCTTCCGCGACAGCGTGGCCTTGATGAGCGACGTCGACGGACTCGGGATGAATTGGTTCAAGCCCGCCAAACCAGGCGCGGAGTTCTACCCTGACGGCTGGGCGAACGGCATCCAGACCGACCTGCTCGGCTCGAAGTTCGTCCTCCCCGCCCCGGGTGCCAACATGAGCCTCGTGCCGGGCCTCACCCCCACGGATGCCGATGGCAATGCGAACGTCATCCTGACCGATGGCAACGTGCCCATCCCCGGAATCACGCAGTCGTTCAATATCGCACCAACCAACGTGGCCACGGAAATTGCTCCCAATCCGGACAACGTGAAGCTGAGCCTGCGCGTCGCCGTGGTGAAGCCCAACGTCCGGCTGATCGCATCGACTCCGGCATTCACGGGGAGCTTCACGCATCCGGCCAGTCAGGCGCGTTCCGCCTACAAGGGCGTCATCCTCCAGCGGCAGGCCAAGGGCTTCGGCTTCTTCCTCGGCACCAGCGAGAGCGGCGCGGTGAATATCGAGCCGAAATAGCCGCCAGGATTCCGCATGGAGCCCGATTGCTGAGAACGGACAGTGTCGGTCCCGGCACATTCCAGCACGCGAGCGCAACCACTGCCCGGTGCGCCGGTTGAAGCACGACCCACCCGGATGAAACGCCTGTCCTCCCTGCTCATCTTGTCGCTGATTCTGGCAGGAAGTCAGAGCGGGGCGGCAACCAAGCCGAATGTGCTCTTCATCCTCGTGGACGACCTGGGCTGGGGCGATCTCGCGAGCAACGGCGGCGCGGGCGTGCCCACCCCGCACATGGATCGCCTTGCGAGCGCAGGCACGCGCTTCACTCAGTTCTATGTCGCTGCGCCGATCTGCTCGGCGTCGCGCTGTGGATTCATCACCGGGCAGTTTCCCGGGCGCTGGCGGATCACGAGTTTCCTGCAAACGCGGGCCGGCAATCGCCAGTGCGAGCAGGCCGACTTTCTCGAGGCGAGCGCGCCCTCCTTCGTGCGTGCTTTTAAGAACGCAGGCTACGCGACGGCGCATATCGGCAAGTGGCATCTCGGGGGCGGGCGCGACGTGACGGATGCGCCTAAGTTTGCGGCCTATGGCTACGATGTCGGCCTCGGCACTTACGAAAGCCCGGAGCCTGCCGCGCCGCTCGGCTTGAAGTCCGTGCCGTGGTCGGGGGAAACCGAGCCGCAACAAGTGAAACGGCACGACCGCACGCGATGGATGGTCGATGGAGCGCTTGCCTTTGCGAAAAACAATTCCTCGCAACCGTGGCTGGTGAACCTGTGGCTCGACGACGTCCACACGCCGTTCGTTCCTTCCGATGAGCAGAAGGCCGGCGCTGGTGAGGGCACGGGCACCGCCGAATATCGCGCCATCCTGCGCGAGACCGATCGGCAGGTGGGCCGGCTTCTCGACGGTCTGCGCGCGCTCGGCGTCGATCAGAGCACGCTCGTCATTCTCTCCGGCGACAATGGCCCGCAACCGTCCTTCGACCACGCGCGCACCGCCGGTTTGCGCGGCATGAAGTGGAGCCTGTACGAAGGCGGCATCCGCACCCCGCTGGTCGCGTGCTGGCCCGGAATCATCCCCGCGGGCCGGGTGGATGAGACGGCGGTGATCGGCGCCGTGGATTTCTTCCCGACGCTCTGCGGGCTCGCCGGCGTGCCGCCACCAGACGGCGTGAGCTTCGACGGCGAAGATTTGTCGGCCACGTGGAAAGGCGGAAAGCAAACGCGGACCAAGCCGCTCTTCTGGGAATACGGGCGCAAGCCGAATCCCGCAGGGGCAGGAAAGGTCCGCGCTTTTCCCTATCCGAATGAACCCGGCTCCAAATCGCCGAACGTGGCTGTCCGCGATGGCGGCTGGAAACTTCTCATCAACGCCGACGGCACCGGCGCCGAGCTCTACGATCTCGCCGCGGACCGCAATGAGACGCACAACCTCGCGTCTGAGAAGGAAGAGATTGCCAGCCGTCTCCGCGCCTCCGCTCTCGCCTGGAGGAAATCCCTGCCATGAAACTCAACCCTATCCTCATCCTCTGCGCCCTGCTGTTGCCCACCGCATCCGCGCGCGCCGCCCAGACCAGGCCCAACATCATCATCATGCTCGTGGACGACATGGGCGTGATGGATACCTCGGTGCCCTTCCTGACGGACGCCGCCGGCCAGCCGAAGCGCTATCCGCTCAACGACTACTACCGCACGCCGAACATGGAGCGGCTCGCCGCGCGCGGCATTCGCTTCAACAATTTCTCCGCGATGAGCGTGTGCTCACCGACGCGCATTTCGATCATGACGGGGCAGAACGCCGCCCGGCATCGCACGACGAACTGGATCAATCCCGACAAGGACAACGCCGGCCCCAATGGCCCGCCGCAGTGGAACTGGGCAGGATTGAAGAAGGGCGACGTCGCGCTGCCGCGCCTCATGCAGGCGGACGGCTACCGCACGATCCACGTCGGCAAGGGCCACTTCGGTCCGCGCGAGTCTGAAGGCGCTGATCCGGGGAACATCGGCTTCGACATCAACGTAGCCGGAGCTTCCATCGGCGCGCCCGCGAGCTACTACGGCGCGGACAATTTCGCCGGCAAAGGCAAACGCTCCGGCAGCGCGGTGCCCGGCTTGGACAAGTATCACGGCCAGGAAATCTTCCTCACCGAAGCGCTCACACTCGAAGCCAATGCGCACGTCGCCGCCGCGGTGAAGGCGGACACACCCTTCTTCCTCTACTTCGCGCAATACGCCGTCCACGCGCCCTTCAACTCCGATCCTCGCTTTGCCGCGCACTACAAGGACTCCGGCAAGCCCGCGAATGCGCAGGCCTTCGCCACGCTCATCGAGGGCATGGACAAGTCGCTCGGCGACGTCCTCGACCAGCTCGACAAACTCGGCGTCGCGGAGAACACGCTCATCTTCTTCCTCGGCGACAACGGCTCCGACGCGCCGCTCGGCCACGAGCATGCGGTCGCCTGCGCAGCGCCCTTGCGTGGCAAGAAGGGCTCGCACTACGAAGGCGGCACGCGCGTCCCGTTCATCGCCGCGTGGGCGAAACCGAGCGCTAGCAACGCGTTTCAGAAACGTCTGCCGATCGCCTCGGGCGCGATCCAGAGTCAGCAGGCCGCCGTGTATGACATGTTCCCGACGATCCTCGCGCTGACCGGCAAGCCCGCGCCGGCGGGTCACCTCACGGACGGCGCGCGGCTGGACACGTTACTCAACGGGAAACGCGACAGCGCTCGCGAGGAGGCATTTCTAATGCATTACCCACACGCGCCGCATCGCAGCGACTACTTCACCACTTACCGCCACGGCGAGTGGAAGGTCATTTACCACTACTTTCCATCCGAAGCGTCGGAGAACTCGCACTACCAACTATTCAACCTCGTGAAAGACCCCTTTGAG
>JANOAZ010000253.1:0-17604 GCA_031411395.1 Chthoniobacteraceae bacterium | reverse complement strand
TCGCTGGCCGGGAGCGCGCGGGCGTATTGCTCGGCCTGGCCGCGGGCCTTGAGCATGGCCTCATCCCACGCCGCGCTGCCGCGCATCGCGGTGCCTTTCTTGGCGGTCTTCGCCTTTGCTTTTCCCGCTTCGGAAAGTGCGGCCTCCTGCTCGCGTTTCTCGACGCCCTGCTTGGCTTCGAGGACGTAGCAGCAGTGTTTGTAGAGGTCGATACGTCCGGTGCTCGTCGAGCCGTCCGGGTGGTGAAACGTCACCGACCGCTCGAAGACGTAGGCGTTGTCGGCATCGTTGGGCTTGGTCGGATCGGGGCGCGCGACGCCGAGCAGATCGCATAGCTCGGAAAGAAAGAGCTGGTAGTTCGCACGCTCCGCCGCGCCGGATGAAGACCAGCGGGCGATGAACGAGGCGGTGTCGGGAGCGGAATCCAAGCGCTGCAGACTGAGCTAGCGTTCGTTCCTGGGCGACTTTGTTTTCCGAGCGTAAAAGTCTGGGTCAGGAAGCAGTTCTTGGCAGGCGGCGCGCCTTGCGGGCATCGCGCGACTGGAGGGGGACGGGGTCGCCTTCGCTGTGTCCCGCTCGGGGCGACACGATGGGAACTGGGTTATGCACCCGGAGGAACGTGTCACTCTCCGGCTCGCGCAGCGAGGGTGGCACATCGGCTGCTAAGCACCGCCGGCATGGCTCCACTCCTCATTTCCGGCATTGCTTCCCTCGCCAGCAGCGCGCTCGACGCGTGGTCAAATGTGGCTCAGCGAAAAGTCGCGGTAGAGCAGACGAAGTTTGATCAAGCGATCAACAAGGCGCTCGGGACGGCTTCGGCGAAGGCCGCCGGGCAGCCCGTGACGATCGCCCAGGGATTGGAGAATCAATTGCGCAATGCGCCGGAAATCCGCGGCATTCTCGATACGCAGGATCCGTCGCGCCCGGCTTCGTTGCAGGTCTCCGCGGAGGGCAGGGTGTGGTTGCAAGTGCCCGGGAATCAACCCGCGGAGCTCAGCGTTTCGCTGGAGACGCGCGAGCTTGCACGCCAATTGAATTCGGCGCTCAATGTCGCCACTCCGGCTCGCAGCTTCTCCGGATTGCAGGCCAGTTCCGGCGCTCTCTCCTCGCTCGCTCGCTAGAGCTGGTTGAAGCGCAAGGCGTAACCGTTGCCGGCCCGGATCGACTCTCGGGTAGGGTGGGCATCCTGCCCGCCGAGGGACGCATCTTGCGTCGCGGCCTTTCTGGCGGCCGTGGGCGCGTCGTGAGCCGGGAAGTTCGTTCAGGCGAGACCCCCAAACCGGCGGGCGGGACGCCCACCCTACCCGAGGAGTTTGGGTATGACGCACGATCGTTTCCGCCCCGGGAAGAAACTGCCGCATCAGACCGATGACTCCCGAAAAGCCGGCGCCTTTTCTGCCGACTCCATCTCCAGATACAAATTCGTCAATCACCGCCAATCCCTGTGTGCAAGCCACTTCCAAGGCCGCGAGGCCCCCACTGGCATATCTGCTGCTAAGACGCCCTGCGCGATGATCGACCGCCTCTTTGCAAACCCAAACTATGATGCGAGCAAGCATCTTCTCGACGCTGCGGCGCTTCGACAGGAAGCGCTCGCCTCGAACATCGCGAACGTCGAAACGCCGGGTTACAAGCGGGTCGATCTCGATCAATCGTTTGCCACCGAATTCGCCGCGCGCTTGAAGGCCGGCGGGATGGCCGGGGCGCCGACCCCGAGGGTCGTCGAGGACTCGTCGGCGAGCAGCCAGCGCGTGGACGGCAATACCGTGGAGGTGGACAAGGAACTCCTCGCGATGGGGAAGAACGGCGCGGAGTTCGAGGTGCTCTCGGATTTCGTCAGCGGTTCACTCAAGCAACTCCGCATGGCCATCACCGGCCGCAGCTACTGATCATGAACTTCATCACCGGAATCCAGGCCACGAGCAGCGCGCTCAACGCGGAGAAGATCCGCATGGACGTGGTGGCGCAAAACATCGCCAACGCGAACACCACGAAGGACGTGGACGGCCAGGCTTATCGCCGCAAGGTCGTCAGCTTTGAAACTCTCCTGGGCGCGGGCAACGGTGCGAGCGGGGGAGTCAAGGTCGGTGGGATCAACCCCGATTCGACTCCCGGGGAGAAGCTTTACAACCCGCACCACCCGCACGCCGACGAGGAGGGCATGGTGACGATGCCGAACGTCAATCCCGCGATCGAAATGGTGGACCTGCTCAGCGCCTCGCGCGCCTACGAGGCGAACCTCGCGGTGGCCCGCAACGCCCGCCAGATGGCGACCAAAGCGCTCTCGATCGGGAAATAGCCAGATGCGCATCGGACCTCTTCCATCTCTCGTTCCGCGGGAAATTCCCGGCCTCGCGGACGACAACCCCGCCCTGCGGATCGGCGGCGCCGGCAAGCCCGACGCGGCCATCGCGGCCGACGGCGCGGGCAAGGCGGGTTTCTCGAATTTCCTCTCGCAAGCGGTCGCCGAGATCGATGGGAAGATGCAAACCGCCAAGGCCGAGCAGGCCAAAGTCCTGACCGGGGAGAGCACGAACCTTCACCAGGCGATGATCGCGATGCAGGAGGCGAACGTCGCCTTCACGCTCATGGTCGAGGTGCGCAACAAGCTCGTCGAGTCCTACCAGGAAGTGATGCGCATGCAGGTGTGAGCCGCCGGACTTTTTGATTTTCGATGAAGAACTTCATTCAACAACTCAGCACCCTCTGGGGTCAGCTCGGCATCAATCAACGTGTCTCGCTCGGCGTCGCGGTCGTCGCCGTGGTGGGGGGAATGATCGCGCTCGTCCTGTGGTCCGGGCGTCCGCAGATGCAGCTCCTCTACGGCCGCCTCGGCGAAAAGGAACTCTCCGAAGTCGCGGCGGTTTTGCAGGAGCAGAGCGTGAAATACGAGATGGGCAACGGTTCGGTCTATGTGCCTTCCGAACAGGTCCACAAGCTGCGGATGGCGCTCGCCCAAAAGGGCGTTCCCGCGGGCGAGGGCGTCGGCTTCGAGGTCTTCGATCGTGCGAATTTCGGGATCAGCGATTTCGTCCAGCGGACCAACTACGTGCGTGCGCTCCAGGGCGAACTTTCCCGCACGATCTCGCAACTCCAGGGCGTGCGCGCGGCGCGGGTGTTGATCGTGGTGCCGGAAAACCGGCTGCTCTTTTCCGATGTCAAAGCCAAGCCGACCGCCTCGGTGTTCGTGGAGGGGCAGGTCAGTGCGGGCGCGGTAAATTCGATCCGTTTCCTCGTCGCGAATGCGGTCGAAGGCTTGCGTGCGGATGACGTGGCGGTGGTCGATCACCGGGGCACGGCCCTCACCGACGGACTCAAGGAAGACAGCCAGCTCGGCTCGGCTTCGAGTCAGATGAAGGTTCGGAAGAGCACGGAGGATTATCTTTCCGGCAAAGCCGAAACGATGCTCAGCAAAGTGCTCGGGCCGGGAAATGCGGTGGTGCGAGTGTCCGCGGACATCGACTCGGAGAGCACCACCCGCACGGAGGAACGCTACGATCCCGATGGCCAGGTGATCCGCAGCGAGACCTCCACCGATGACACCACGGTGACGAATGAAACCGAGAGCGACGGCGCCAGCGGCGGCGAAGCCGGCGCGAGCGCAAACCTCCCGGGATTTCGCGGAGAGGGACCGTCCGCGCAGAAGCTCCTCAAGAACAGCGAGCAGTCGAAGAAGAACAAGATGCAGAACTATGAGATCAACCGCATCACGATCAACTCGGTGAAAGGACCGGGCAGCATCGCGCGGGTCACCGCGGCGGTCTTCGTGGCATCCAAGGCCCAGGCCCGCACGCCCGTGGAACTCGATGGCCTGCGGCGCATGGTCGCCAATGCCATCGGGATCAAGGGCGAGGACAAGGAACTGGCGAAGGTCGTGACCCTCGAAGAAGTCGCTTTCGAGACGCCGGTGGAGCCAAAGGCGGGCGTCGCCGACATGGTGTTTGCCCATCCCGATTTGCTGAAGAACGGCATCGCCGTGGGCATCGCGCTGATCCTCTTCGTCGTCTTCCTGCGCATGCTGAAGCGCACCACGCCTGACGAAATTCCGATCGAACTCCTCGAAGCGCAGCGGGCGACAAACCCCGACGGCAGCGCCATCGCGGCTGCGGTCACGCCAGAGATGCTCAACGACATGATCCGCCAGAAGCCGGACAACGTCGGGCTCGCTCTGCGCGACTGGATGTCCAACGGCGAAACGAGGAACTGACATGGCGCTCGAATACCAGAGCCTGAACAAGATTCAGAAGATCGCCGCCTTTCTCATCGTGATCGGGCCGGATGCGGCGGCCGACGTGATGAAGAATTTCGAGAACTCACAGCTCGAACTGATCTGCCGCGAGATGGCGGCGATCCCGATGGTGGAGCTGCCGATCCAGGAGGAGCTGATGAAGGAATTCGCCGGGGTCGTTTCCGTGGGGCTTGGCTCCGTGGTGGGCGGGATCGGCTTCGCCCAATCCGCGCTGGAGCGGGCGAAGGGAGACTACGCAGCGTCCGCGATCATGAATCGGGCTTCGCCGGGTTCGCGCACTCCGGCGGGCGAGGAAATCCGCCAGATGGATGGCCGGCAGCTCGTGAACATCGTGAAGTCCGAGCAACCGCAGACGATCGCCTTCATCCTCGCCTGCATGGAGCCGCCCAAGGCAGCGGAGGTGGTGCAGTTGCTCCCGGCCGAGTTGCGCGAGGAAGTGATCGAGCGGCTCGGCTCCATGGAGGCGACTTCTCGCGACAGCATCGACAAGGTCGCGCAAAATCTCACCCGGCATTTCGACCGCAAGTCGGTGAAGCAGGGCATGAATCGCAGCGGCGGCGTCCAGGCGTGCGCGGACATCCTCAACGCGCTGGACAAGGCGACCCGCAAAGAAGTCCTCTCCGTGATCGAACAGCGCAATGCCGCGCTCGGAACCGCGATTCGCAAGAAGGTTTTCAGCTTCGACGATCTGTCGCGGCTCGATCCTTCCGACCTCGGCCGGGTGGTCCGCGAAGTCGATACGGCGGTGCTCACGATCGCGCTCAAGGGCGTCAAGCCGGCGCTCGTGCAGGGCGTGACGAGCTCGATGTCGAAGCGCGCAGCCGAGGCGCTGATGGAGGAAATCGAGATGCTGCCCCAACAGCGCGCGAAGGATATCGAAGCCGCGCAGGACAAGATCATCCAGGTGGTGCGGCGTCTGGAGGAAGCGGAAGAAATCACCCTCGACGCCTAGACCTCGAAGAACGTGCCTGCGCAAAAATTCATCCAGTTTTCCGCACCGGTGAAAGCGGTCTTTCTCGCCGGGACGAAGCCGCTGCCGAGCTTCACGCCGGAGGAGATCGAAGCCGCGCGCCGCGAGGGCTACCACCGCGGCGCGGAGGAAACCTCGCGCACCATGGAACGCCAGCTCTTCGAGCAGCGCGCCGAACTCATTCATCTGCAATCGGAGACGTTCGCCGCGCTCCAGGGCCAGCACGCGGCCGTGCTCGAACAGTTCCGCGCCGTGCTCCCGGAGCTGGTCATGGAAGGCGTCGCGCGAATCCTCGGCGGCGCTCAGCCAGACCGCGCCGGCGTGATTCGGATCGTCGATGATCTGCTCGGCGAACTGTCCCCCACCGGGGAAGCAATCGAGGTGCAGTTGAGTCCCTCGGACCTCGAAATGATCTCCGGCTACGAGGAGAATCTGCGCGAGAAATACCCCGCGATCGCCTTTCGATCGGGGGCTGATTTGCAGCCCGGCGATGCCGTGGTCCGCAGCCGCTTCGGCGTGATCGACGGCCGGCTCGGAACGAAGTTCCGTTCGGTGGAGGCGATGTTCCAATGAGCGCGCTCCCGGCATCCGGCTTTGAATCCCAGGTGTCATCCTTCCGTGGCCGGCTGCGGTCCACGCGTCCAGTGCAACGCATCGGCCGGGTCGCGCAGGTCACGGGCCTTGTCATCGAATCCGAGGGGCCGAATGCGTCTCTCGGCGAAGTCTGCCAGATTCGGAATGGCGCCGATGAGGCGGCGGTGAACGCGGAGGTCGTCGGCTTCCGCAATCATCGCACCCTGCTCATGCCGCTCGGCGAGGTGACCAATGTGCGCTCGGGAAGCGCCGTGGTGGCGACCTCGCGGACGGTGACCGTGCCGGTCGGGCCGGCGATGCTCGGCCGGGTCATCGACGGGCTGGGCAAGCCGATCGACGACCACGGCCCGATCGAAACGCACGCGATGCAGGCGCTGCGCAGCCCGCCGCCGAACCCTCTCCGGCGCGAACGCATTTCCACCACTTTCACCACGGGGATCCGCGCGATCGATGTCTTCACGCCAATCGGCCAGGGACAGCGCGTCGGCATTTTCGCGGGCAGCGGCGTCGGAAAATCGACGCTCCTCGGAATGATGGCGCGCGGCGCCGAGAGCGATCTGAACGTGATCGCGCTGGTCGGCGAACGCGGGCGCGAACTTCGTGAGTTCATCGAAAAGGATTTGGGGCCCGAGGGGCTCGCGCGGTCGGTCATCGTGGTGGCGACCTCGGATCAGCCTCCGCTGGTGCGCCTGCGCGCCGCGCTGCTCGCCACGGCGATCGCGGAATACTTTCGCGACCTCGGACGCCGCGTTCTTTTCATGATGGACTCGGTCACGCGCTTCGCGATGGCGCAGCGGGAGATCGGTCTTTCCGTGGGCGAGGCTCCGAGCAGCCGCGGTTACACGCCATCGGTCTTCTCGCTGCTCCCGCGGCTTCTGGAGCGCACGGGCAATGGCGAGCGCGGATCGATCACCGCGTTTTACACCGTGCTCGTGGAGGGCGACGACATGAACGAGCCGATCGCCGACGCCGTCCGCGGCACGCTCGACGGGCACATCGTGCTCAGCCGGTCGCTGGCCACGGCAAATCATTTTCCCGCGATCGATGTGCTGGAGAGTGTGAGCCGGCTGGTGCGCGACATTTGCACGCCGGAGGAATACGCCGCTGCGTCCGATGCGCGCGACCTGCTCGCGATCTTCCGGAAGAACGAGGACCTCATCAATATCGGCGCGTATGTGAAGGGATCGAACACGCGGGTGGATGCCGCGATCGCCCGGAACGAGGCGCTGCAACAATTTCTGAAGCAACCCGTGGAAGAGCAGGCGCCGCGGGCCGCCAGCCTCGAACAACTCGCCCGCATCCTCGAATGAAACAGTTCCACTTCTCCCTCGAAGCCGTCCTGCGTGTCCGCACGGAGCAACTCGAAAAAACGCGGCATTCCTTCGCGGAAGGCCTGCAATGGCGCGCCCGCGCCGCCGCCTCGGTGGCCGCCGCGCAAGCCGAGATCGACTCGTGCCACGAAGCGCTGACGGCGCGGCGTGAGTCGCGGACGACGCGCGCGGACCAGGTGCTCTTTCTCAACGCGCTGCAATACCAGCAATCGATCCTCACCGGCTTCAATGAGGAGCTGTCCCGCGCCGAACGCGAACTCCACCATCGTCGGCTCGCGATGATCGCCGCGCAGCGCAAGCTCGACGCGCTCGCGCGCCTCAAGGAACGCAAACGCACGGCTCACCAGGCCGAGGCGCAGCGCCGGGAGGAGTCGATGATGGATGATCTGATCGGCGCCCGTTACGTGCTGCAAATGGCGGAGGTGGCGGCATGAAGGGCCTCATTCCAGCCGTGCTCGGCGCGGTGCTCTACGCGGGCACGGGGACCTATGTGGTGGTGAGCGGTCTCACCACGATGCCCGAACTGGGCGGCGTCCCGTCGGAGGCGGCGAAGCTTCCACCGCGCCTTTGGAATTTCAACGGCGACGCGGTGAATCAGCTCATCGCCGACCTCAACACCGGGCGGGAAAAGAACGCCGGCGAGGAAAAGAATCTCGTGACGCTGAAGGGCCAGCTCGAAGCGGAGAAAGCGGAGCTGGGGAAACTGCGCGTCGAACTCGTGCAGATGCGGCAGGAGATCGACGAGCGCGTGCTCGAGATCCAGGAGAGCGAGATCAAGAATCTGAAAACGCTGAGCCAGACCTACTCGGCGATGACTCCCGCGGCCGCGGTCGCGATCTTTCGCGAGATGGACGAGAACATGGTGGTGAAGATCCTCGCCGTGATGAAGGTGGATCGCACCGGACCGATCCTCGGGGAAATGAGCAAGGGGCAGGACAAGCCGGGTGAGGAGGGGATGGTCAAACGCGCGGCGCGAATTTCCGACAAACTGCGGCTGATCAAGCCGCTGAAAAAAGAGACACCCACATGACCAGCATCGCTTCGATCATTTTCTCCGACCCCGGCATCCCGACCGCGGAATCAATTCCCGCCAGCGTCACTGCGGGAGAACAAGCATTCGACGAGCTGCTCGCCGGACTGCCCGGTGGTGCGCCGGCAGTTCCGATGGCCGTCGTCGCGCCGCCGATCGGATTCATGCCGGACAGCCCGATCCCCGCCGCGATGACGCCGTTGCCGGAATTGGAAGCCGACGCGCTGCCAATGCCGGCAATCTGCGTGGAAGGCGCCGCCGTCGCCGAGGACGGGGAGACGGAGCCTGCGCCGGAAGACAATGTCGCGCTGCTCAGTTCATGTCTGGCGACGTGGCAGTTTCTGCCGTTGCCGGGTCCGGAGCCGGCGGTGGTGGACGCCGTGGCAGAAAATTTCACCCCCACCGTGGTCCCCGTGGAAAACCTCACGGCGCCCATTCGGACCGGCGAGCCGATTGCAGATCGACCCACGGTCGCGGCGGTTACGCCCGTCGAAGTGCAGGCAGCATCTCCGCAGCCACCGACCTCGGCTGTGCCTCGCCCGAACGATCTGGCAGCCGCATTGCCGCATGAGACGCCCGTACCGCCGGCGCCCAAAGAAACGCCCGCACTGCCTGCGGCGTCCACGCCCGCGCCCACGCTCACACCTGCGCTTGCGGCGTCCACGCCCGCGCCCGCGCTCACACCTGCGCCTGCGCCGTCCGCGCCCGCGCCCGCGCCGGACGGCGGTCCGGTTTCGGTCGCCCTGCCGGCCGTCGCCGCGCCTACTGCGGCCGTCGCGACCAATCCACCGCCGAGGGCGATTCTTTCCGCGCGGGTGGCGAAAGCCGGACGCGCCGTCGAGCCTGTTGAAATCAAGGCTTCGCGGCCATTGGATCACCGGTCGGAAACAGCTCCCGCGGTGGGGGATGGCATACCGGTTGCTAAGGAGCAGCGCGCAATGCGAGACCTCGTTTTCCACCCTTCACCGAAGAGCGCTCCGGCAGCTTTTGCCGAAGGCGAAATTCCGGCGGCGGCGGCTCGTGAAACCGGAGTGGGATCCGTGCCGCTGGCCACATCGGCGGGCGAGTCAACGCTTCAGGATGACCGGCAAAATGAAATGGCGGGCGATCAGCGCGAACCTGCCGCCCCGACTTTTGGCGCCTCACGCTCCGGCGGAGAAATCGATCCCGGCGTCGAGCCAGGGGAGCGTGATGCGAAAGTCGCGCCGAGCGAGGTGGCGCAAGTGATCCAGCACATCGAACGCGCGGTGGAGCGGATGCGGAGCCAGGGTGGGGAACGCATCGAGATGCGCGTGCCATTGCAGGATGGCGGCGAGGTCGTCGTGAAGATTCGGATCGAACACGGCGAGGTGAAGGCGATTTTCCAGTCCTCTGCGGACGGCTTGCAGCAGGCCCTCGAGACGGGTTGGTCGCAGCTTGGGCAGACTCCCACGGAGCGCATCGGCAAAGCCGCACCGGCGGTGTTCGAGTCGCCCTCGATGCAATCCGGCACGGGAGGTTTTCAGCAGTCGCCCGATCAGCGTGAGCGCAATGAGCGCGGACGCGCTTCCGAAGCCCACTTCCTGCCGCCGCCGCTCCCTCCTGAGAGCAAGAAAGTAAACGATGCGCGGCGCTCAACGGCGGGAGCGACTTCGCCGGCCAGCCTCCAGATTTACGCCTAACCCATGAGCAATATTACGAGTGTCACCAGCGTGCCGAACAACCAGGCCGCGAGTTTTCTGAATCCCGAAGCGGTGGCCCGCGAAACGGGAAAACAAACGCTGAACGTGGATGACTTCCTCCACCTCATCACGGTGCAACTCACCTCGCAGGATCCGATGAAGCCGATGGAGGACACGCAGTTTATCTCGCAGATGGCGAGCTTCACCTCGCTCGAGCAGATGCAGACTCTTTCGAAGGACTTTGCCGCGTTCAGCTCGTCCCAGCAGGCGCTCAGCGCCCAGAACTATCTCGGCAAGATCGTGACGATCTCGACCGAGGCCGGGAACATCACCGGGCCGGTGACGAAGGTCAGCTTTGGCGGCGAAACCCCCTTGCTCTCCGTCAATGGCGGCGACTTCGATCCAGCCGATGTCATCAGCGTGTCCTCGGCCTCCGCGGCTCCCGCAGCTCCCGCAGCGCCGGCGACGCCCGCTCCGAGCACTCCCTCTCAACCCAGCAGTTCAACCGCGCCGGAACCGCCGGCCACAGCCAACTAGAAAGAAACCAAAACCATGTCACTCGTCGGCAGTCTTAATACAGGAGTCAGCGCGCTCGACGCATTCTCGAAAGGGATGCAGGTCATCGCCAACAACATCGCCAACGTCAACACCACGGCGTACAAGGGATCGCGAGCGAGTTACTCGGACAACTTTTACAATCTGCTCCAACCCGCCGCGCCGACGGCGGGGGCCGGAGTTGGATCGAATCTCGATGCCTTTCAAATCGGCACGGGGGTTCGAATGGAGGGGGTTGTGGCGGACTTTTCGCAGGGCACGCTCACCAGCACCGGCTCATTCACCGATTTTGGTCTCACCGGAAACGGTTTTTTTCGAGTGCGTGACAGCGCGAACAACGTCGATTTCGCCACCCGTTCGGGTGACTTTCGGCTCGATGATCAAGGCTACCTCGTGACCACCGAAGGGTATCGGGTGCAGGGGCTTTCCGACGGTTCGGCCACGTTTGATGCCACGAACGTGAGTGGCACACTGACCTACACCAAGACGGCCACGCCGCCGAGCGCGATCGGGGACATCCGGATCGACTTCAATTACGGCATCGGGAACGGCCTCACGAATTCGACCGGTGGCGCCTTCACCGATGTCCAGGTGGAAGCCGCCAAGCCGAGCATGCGTTCGTTCACCGTGGATCGCCTGGGCAATGTCATCATCGGCCTCTCCAATGGAGGCACGTTTGTCCGGGGGCGCATGTTGCTTCAGGATTTTCGCGATCCGCATGCCTTGACGCGCGAGGGTGCCAATCTTTTCAGCGGCTTTGAACCAGCCGGTCCAATCGGCGGCGTGAATCTTTCCGAGGCAAACAACTCACCGGGCACCAACGGCCTGGGCCAGATCGAAGTGGGCACGCTTGAACTCTCGAATGTCGATCTCGCCAGGGAGTTTGCGAGCATGATCACCACGCAGCGCAGCTTCCAGGCGGGCTCGCGGATCGTGACGGTCTCCGACTCGCTGCTCGAGGAAGTCATCAACCTGAAGCGCTAAGTCGCCGCGCTGGTCACCTAATCTTACTCCCATGGCAAAACCTGCACCTCCCACTGAAGCCGCTGCCGCGGATAAAGAGGCGCCCGCGAAAGGCGCGAGCCCCTGGCCGGCGCTGATCGCGGCCGTCATCCTCATGCCGGCGATTTCGTATGCCACCGCGGAGTTCCTGCTCCTGCCGAAGCTCCGTGGCCTGATCTCCCAGCAGACCGTCGAAGGCCATGGCGAGGCGGCGAAGCAAGAGGGGCACGGAGCCGCTCATGGCGGCCACGGGAAAGGAAAAGAGGGCGCGAAGACCGAGTCGTCCTACGACTTCGAGAACGTGGTGGTGAACCTGTCGGGTTCGCTCGGCACGCGTTTCCTCAAGGCGAACTTCACCACGCTCGGGTCGAATCCCAAACTGCCGGAGATCATGGCGGAGAAGAAGAAGCAGTTGCTCGACGTGGCGATCAACGTCCTGAGTGCGCGGAGCATGGCGGACCTCGAGGCGCCGGGCGCGAAGAACGTGGTGCGCAACGAACTGCAGGCCAACTTCAACCAGGCGCTGAAGTCGGATCTCGTCGAGCAGATCTACTTCACTGAGTTCGTCATCCAATGAGAGAGGCTGCGGCAGAAGCTGGACCGGCCGTTGTCTTCGATCTGCACGGCGATCGGATGACCGCGAGCGATCCGTCAAAGGTGGAGCCGTATAACTTCCGCAATCCGGGATTCCTCAGCCAGACGCAGTTGCGGCAGTTTGCGATGCTCCACGAGAAGCTGGCGCAGCACCTGTCCGCGCGGCTCTCAACGTTTCTGCGGATGGAGTGCCTGCTGAAGGTGAGCGGGTTTCAAAGCATGACCTTCGGTAAATTCTGCGAAGGGCTGGCCCATCCCACGCACCTGACTCTGTTCCAGGTCGAGCCGCTCCGCGGGATCGGCGTGGTGGAAGTGAGCCTGAAGCTCGGACTCGCGATGACCGATCGCCTGCTCGGCGGCAAAGGCCGGTCGGTGGGTCCGGATCGGATGCTTTCCGAAATCGAAACGACACTGATCGAGGAAGCCATCCAGCTCGTGATCAAGGAATGGACCCAGCTTTGGGAGGAGCCGGACGGCAAGCTGCGCCCGCACTGCATCGGTCACGAATCGAGCGGCCGCTTTTTGCAGACGGCCCCGCCGGATTCGACCTTCATGGTGCTGCAACTCGAAGCGGCGTTCGGGGAGACCCGCGAGCCGCTCCAACTCGGGATTCCCTTTTCGATGTTCGAGCCGTTCGTGAAGCGGATGCAACGATCGCCGGTGCAGGCCGACGAGCCGCGGTCGAAGCAGATGCAATGGCGCGCTTCGTATGCGGCGATCTCGGTCCCGATTTATGCCGAGTGGCGCGTGCGCGAGATCACGCTCAGCGATGTCTTGAAGATTCGCAGTGGCGACGTCATCCCGCTCGCCCGCGAGGTCATCCACGACACGCGGCTTCGCCTTTCCGAAACTGAAGAATTTGCCGGCACGCTCGGCGTCCAAAACGGGCACCTCGCGGTGCAACTCCGGCAGCGCATTTCCCAATCCTGATTTCCTATGGCCCAAGTAGCTGACGACCCCCGACTCAACACCGTCCTCGATGTGCGCGTGCAACTCAGCGTGCGGCTGGGCTCGTGCCAGCTCGCGATGCGCGACGTGCTCGAACTCAATCCCGGCGCGACCTTGCAACTCAATCAGCGGGCGAACGACCCGGTCGGTCTTTATGTGAACGACAAGCTGATCGCGCTCGGGGAGGTGGTGGTGGTCGAGGAAAATTTCGGCATCAAAATCACGCAACTCCTCGGAGGCGAAGCATGAGCTGGCGGGCCGTCGGCCTGGCTGCATTTTGGGTTTTGGCAGCGCATGGCGAACTGCGAGCCGCCGATGCGGACCTGCTGCCCACCACTGCGCCTGCGCCGGCTCTCGCGAGCAGCAGTACACCGGTCCCGGCAGCCAGCTTTCCGGTCGCACCCGCTAGCGGCGGCCGCTTCCAGCTCGCGATCTACTTTGTGCTGCTGATCGCGCTCTTGGGTGGAGGCGTGTACGTGATGCGCAACGGGCTCGGCTTTCTCCAGCCCAAGCCGAAAGGCCCGCGGAAGCTTGAGATTTCCGAGACGCGCATGCTAGGCAACCGGCAATTCCTGATCGTCGCGGAGTTCGAGCAGCGGAAGATGCTGATCGGGGTCTGCCCCGGGCGCATCGACTACCTCTGCACGCTCTCCGGCGCGGAGCCGGAGTTTCCACGGATCGCGGGGGAGGAGGAGGCGTGAGTGGAGCGCACTTCAAAACGCTGTCATTCCGAGCGGAGCGGAGCGCAGCCGAGGAATCTCTCGCATCCGCGGGCGGAGGCGGCGCGGAGCTTGTACCGTTGGGCGCTCCGCACCGCCGCTTCCCGCGGATGCGAGAGATTCCTCCACTCCGCTACGCTCCGGTCGGAATGACGGGTGTTTGGAATGGGCCGCTGGCGCGGCTGCGCGTTCCGCGTTTCTGCTTTTTTGTCGCCTTCCTGATCGTGGTCATGCTGTTCGGTTTCGTGACGGCATCGGCGCAGCAACCCGTGACGCCGCTGGCCCCCGGCGTGAGCATCAATATCGGCGGGTCGGAGGAGGGGAATGTGTCGAGTGCGATCCAGATCGTGCTCTTGATGACGGTGCTGACGCTCGCGCCTTCGATCCTGCTCCTGATGACGAGTTTCACGCGGATCGTCATCGTGCTGGGCTTCGTGCGCAGCGCGCTCGGGGTGCAAGGCGCGCCCTCCAATCAACTGATTATCGGCATGGCGATGTTCCTCACCTTCTTCATCATGGCGCCGGTCGGAAAGCGGATGAACGACGAGGCGCTGCAGCCCTACTTCGCGAAGACGATCACCTCGGCGGAAGCGTATGAACGAGCGTCGGGACCATTGCGGCAGTTCCTGCTCCGGCAGACCCGGCCGAGCGAGGTGGATTTCTTCCTCGGCCTTTCCGGGCGCGGCCCGACGAAGCTTGAGGAAGTGCCGCTCCATGTCATCGCACCGGCGTTCATCGTGAGTGAATTGCAGACGTCCTTCCAGATGGGCTTCCTCATCTTCATTCCCTTTCTGGTCATCGATTTCCTCGTCGCTTCGACCCTGATGTCGATGGGCATGATGATGATGCCGCCGGTGATGATCTCGCTGCCGTTCAAGCTGCTGCTCTTTGTGCTCGTGGATGGCTGGCATCTCGTCGTGCGTTCGCTGGTGGAGAGCTTCGGCGTATGAACATGGAGCAATCGCTGGACGTGTTGCGCCTGCTCATCTCCACGTCGCTCCTCGTGGTCAGCCCCATTCTGCTCGTCTCCCTCGTCGTGGGGGTGCTGGTGAGTTTGTTTCAGTCGGTCACGAGCATCCAGGAGCAGACGTTGTCATTCGTTCCGAAGCTCATCGCCATCGCGATCGCGTTCGTGCTCGTGGCGCCGTGGATGTTGCGGACGCTGATGCAACTCACCACCAGCTTTCTCACCCGGCTGCCTGAGATGGTGCGATGATGGGGGAAGGAGTCAGGAGCCAGGAGTCAGGAGTCAGGAGCCTGGCCGCACGCGCGCACCGCGCTCGCATCATTCTGACTCCTGACTCCTGCCTTCTGACTTCCGGCGGCGCTGCAGGAAAGTGGGGGAACTGATGAACGAGAGCGATGTGTTCGTGTGGATGATGGCGTTCGTTCGCACAGGCGGGTTGTTCGCGATGTTGCCGGTATTTTCCGCGCGCGGCATGCCGGTGCTGGTGCGCGTGGCGCTCGCGGCCTTCCTCTCGTGGACTGTGGCGACGACTCTCCAAGCGCCGGCGGTGATTCCCTCGGACATTGGTTCGCTCCTGCTTTCCACTGGGCATGAACTGATCATCGGCCTGCTCATGGGGCTCGGCTCGCGGCTGGTCTTCTTTGCGCTGGAAATGGCCGGGCAGCTCATCTCCACGGAGATGGGGCTGGCGATGAGCACGCAGCTCGATCCGATGTCGCAGAGCAATCCGACCTCGATCGGCCTCGCGATGTTTCATCTCGGCGCGTTGCTCTTCCTGCTTTCCGGCGCGCATCACTACGTCCTCGCGGCGTTCCTGCGCAGCTTCGAGCTGTCCCCGCCGGGGCTGCTTTCCTTCAACGCCAACGCTGGGGAAGTTTTCGTCAGGTGCACCGGCAACATTTTCCTCGTCGCGGTCCAGATCGCCGCGCCGATCATGGCGGTGAATTTTATTGTCACGCTGACCTTCGCGATCCTCGGCAAGGCCGCGCCCAGCATGAACGTCTTTTCAGAGAGCTTTGCGGCTCGAATTCTCGTCGGATTGACCCTTCTCGGACTCACGCTCGGAGTGACGGCACAGCTGGTGCTAACGGAGTTGCGGAACGCGCCGGAGCTCATGCTCCGGCTCATTCCCTGATCCGCAAAACATGTCCGACAAGGGCCTCCAAACAGAGCAACCAACCGAGAAGAAACTCAGTGAAGCGCAGGACGAAGGACAGTTCGCGCGGACCGGCGACATCCCGATTGTCTTCGTCCTCACTGCCGGATTCTTCGTGCTCGCGTTTGGCAGCCGCGAGTACTGCGAGAAGATCTTCGCCATCACCGTCGGCATCCTCGGACACCTCGGAAAATACCGCATCCAGGCGGAGGCGGTGAATGCGTGGGTCGCGCCGGCCGCGATCGCGATGCTCGGCCTGATCCTGCCCGTGGCGGTCGCGTGCGCGGGTGCGAGTTTGCTCGCGGGCGGCTTGCAGAGCCGGTTCCGGCTTTCGCCCGCGGCGCTGGGATTCAAATTCTCGCGGCTGAATCCGATCGCAGGATTCAAACGCATCTTCTCCATGCAAGGCGTGGTCAAGCTGGCCACCGATACGCTCAAGCTGGTGGTCGTCGGGTTCGTGGTCTGGGGCGCGGTGAAGGACCTGATGCACGACCCGATTTTCTACTCGCCGGTGCCGCCGATGCGGCTCGGGAGTTTCATCCTGAGCACGGCGACGACGCTGCTCGGCCGGTTCGTGCTCGCGCTCGGCGGGATCGCGGCGCTGAACTACATCTACCAACTCCGCAAGGTGCAGGGCGACCTGATGATGACCAAGCAGGAGGTGAAGGAGGAACATCGCAACGCGGAGGGCGATCCGAATATCAAGGGCGCGCGCCGGCAGATGGCGCGGCGCCTTTTGCAGAAGCAGATGCTCACCGCGGTGCCGACGGCGGACGTGGTGGTGACGAACCCGACGCACTTCGCCGTGGCGCTGCGCTATGAGCGCGGCACGGACAAGGCGCCCGTGGTGCTCGCGAAAGGCGAACGCGCCTTCGCCAAGCGGATCAAGGCCCTCGCGGCGGAGCACGGCGTGCCGATGGTCGAGAACAAGCCGGTGGCGCGCGCGCTCTTCAAGTTCGGGCGCGTCGGCAAAGCCATCCCGATCGAGCTGTATCAAGCCGTCGCGGACATCCTCGCGTTCGTTTACAAAACGCACCGCTACTACTTCCATCAGCTCAAGGCGCGGAGGGCGGGACTCGCTTAGGCCATGGATACGATTGCCCGTAAAGGCGGACTCCGGTTCCTCGCCGCGCTGAAGAACGGCGACCTGCTCTTCGTCCTCGCGCTCTTCGGCACGATCGTCCTGCTGGTCATGCCGATCCCGTCGCTGCTGCTCGATCTCCTCCTCGCGGCGAGCATCGGCATCTCGCTGCTGATGCTGCTGATCGTCGTCTATCTGAAGGACCCCACGGAGTTCTCCGGCTTCCCGACACTGCTCCTCGCGGTGACACTTTTCCGGCTCGCGCTCAATGTCGCCTCGACCCGGCTGATCCTCGTCGATGGCTTCGCCGGCAATATCATCGAGTCGTTCGGACACATAGTGATACCCGGAAACAACGTGGTCGGCGCGGTCGTGTTACTGATACAGATAGTGATGAAAATAAAGGTGATAACGAAAGGCGCGGGCCGCATCGCGGAAGTCGCGGCGCGCTTCACCCTCGACGCGATGCCCGGCAAGCAGATGGCGATCGATGCGGAGATGAATGCCGGCGCGATCGATGAAGCCACGGCTGGCCGCCGGCGGCTGAAGATTCAAAAAGAAGCGGACTTTTACGGTTCGATGGATGGCGCGAGCAAGTTCGTGCGTGGCAATTTCGTCGTCGGCCTCGTCGTATTTTTCATCCTCGTGCTCATCAACTTCATCGTGATCACGAAGGGCGCGGGCCGTATTGCGGAAGACGCAGCCCGATTCACTCTCGATGCCCTGCCCGGCAAACAAATGGCCATC
>JANOAZ010000252.1:0-2870 GCA_031411395.1 Chthoniobacteraceae bacterium | reverse complement strand
GCCCAAGCCTCCAGAATCATGCTCCGCAGGCTCGCTCGCTAATTTTTAGACAGTCACTTAGAGGAACAAATCCGCCGCATGGAGGCCGAAGAAGCGAATCAATGACCTCCGCGAGATCAAAGATCGATCATCTTGAAAGCTTGCTTGGCGACCTATGGGCATTGCTTGCCACTGTATTCATTTTGATAGGCGCATTTGGAGTTGGTGTTGCGATCGCGGAAGTGTGGGAGCGCTGGGCAGAGATAGTCGCATGGACCGCAATCGCGGGCTCGGCGTTGGCTCTTCTGCGGATCTTGTTCCGGCGATTCATTCTCTTTTTACGCCTCAGCTTGCGCGCGCGGCGCGATCACGATCTATGAGCGACACGAACTCAAACCGCCCGATCTCCCCGGAAGCCGTCGCATCGAAGCTCGCCGCGGCGCGCAACTTCGAACATCCGCAGATCACCGAAGAGATCACCGCTGAGCCGCGGCTTGTCGAAGTGCTGCTGTTTTTGCTGCACGTTTCGCAGCCGGAGAACTACGCGGGCGGCCTTCGGAAATTCACCGCCGATCTCATCGCGGATTCGCTGGATCTGATCGGCACCGCGGCAATGCGGAAGATTGGCGAGCGGAAGCTTACCAGAGAGCAAGCCGCCGAAATTTATAACGAGCTTCCAGGCAAAGCGAAGGAAGCAGTCGGAGGACATGACGACGCGGACGCCCTGCTCGACTTCTTATTGATCGGCGCGGAGGAATGGGAAGAACCTGAGCGTTTTCACCGATCGCTGACTGCAAGGGAGCGCCACGAAGCGGCACACCGGGAGCGCGAGGCCAGCCTGAAGAAGCTGCTTGCCGGGGCCGCTTGGTCGCTCTTTCACGATGAATGCGTCGGCAGGGCGCGCGAGAACCTCAGCACCTATTTGCGTAACCTGTGCGAGCTTGGGCCGGTCGGATTTCACCGGGTCTGCAATCTGGAATACCGGAACAGCGGGGGCGCCCCGTGGTATTTCGTGGAAGTCGCGTTGGCGCTGTTGCGCTGGATTGATCGGCGCAAGGTGGAGATCGCGGCGACGATCGCAGAAACGGAGATCACGAAGCACGTTTTCAAGTGGCTGGGGAAGGCACGGAGCACGTCGCGGGCGGTGATGATTTCTGGCAATTCCCGCTTTGGAAAGACGGAGGCCCTGCGCACCTGGTGCGCGATGAATCCGGGGCTGGCGCGGCTGGTGAACACACCGGCATCGAACTCCGAAGGCGAGTTGCTGCGCGAGGTTGCAAAGGCGCTCGGAATGGAGATCACCCCGACTTCGACGGCAAGCCGGCTGCGCGACCGGATCGACTACGTGCTCTCCCACACGCGGCTGATGCTCGTCTTTGACGAAGCGCACATGATTTTCCCGTTGAACTTCTCGCGCAACACGGCGCCGGCACGGCTGAATTGGGTGCGGCGCAGCGTGATGGACGCAGGACTGCCGTGCGCCTTCGTCGCCACGCCGCAGAGCTACGATTCAGCGCAGAAGCGGTATGTGAAGACCACCGGCTATTCGATCGCGCAATTCAGCGAGCGATTCTTGAAGACGGTGGAACTCCCTGATGAACTGAGCCGGGAAGATTTGCTGGCCGTGGCTCGGATTCACTTTCCCAAGATCGCGGAGCCATACCTTCATTATGTGGTCGAGAAGACCGTCGCGACGGAGCGGAACTATGTTTCCGACCTGGAGAAGATCGCGACGCTCGCGCGTGACAATGCCCAGGAGAGCGGCCGGGCACTGCCGACCCTGGAAGACATCAAGAGCGCGCTTGAGGACGTGCTGCCGCCCGCTGCGCGCCCAGCGCTGGCACCGGCTACCACCGGCGATGAGATCGGCAGCGGGGAATCCCCTGCTCTTCAGCGGTCCGGCCGTGGGCGTGCAGGCGCTGTGCAGGCGCCCCGCATTGCAGTTTCACGGGCCATGCAGCCCGCGCCGGATGCGGCCCTTGCGGGCGCCGGTGGACGCATCACTTTCGGAGCAGAGAACCCTGCGGAACTGACTCACACGGACGGGGACTGATCCGAGCTACATCCTGACTTTTTGCGAGCCGCTTGAAAAAGCGGCCCTTACCGTTTTCAGGCGTCGTTATGAACTCGTGAAGCCCAAATCGAGACATCTTTTGCGCGAAGCTACATTAGACTCGTCTGGTCCGCTCTCCGACGATTTCAAATACCAAGGCGTTGGGATTGATCCTTCGGGGTCGGCGTCCAGGTCTTCGGCCCTTTGCGAGCCGGTGTGATCTTTGCAACGAACGCCATTTCAAATTCGGCGTCGCGCTTCGCTGCAAAGTGAGTGTCGATCATTTCAACGACTTCCTCGAGCGTCCATTGATGGTCCGCGACGTCCGCGGCCTGCGCTGGCGTGTTTGATCGTCGAAGGCTTCCGGCAGAAATTGTGGTGCCTGAAACTCACGGCCAGCATGTGACCGCGGCTCGGGAGCAGCGAGAGCGGCACGCAGCGGCTGCGGGCCGAACGGATCAACCACGTGTGGAGCTACGACTTCATCTTTGACCAGACCGAGGACGGGCGGCGGCTCAAATGGCTGCCGATCTGCGACGAGTTCAGCCGGGAACTGGTGGCGCTGGAAGTCGAGCGGCGGATGGAAGCCAAAGATGTGATTCGCATCCTGGACGCCGCCGTGCTCGCGCGCGGGTGCGTGCCCGAGTTCATCCGAAGCGACAACGGCCCCGAGTTCATCGCGCCCGTGGAGGACTGGATCGCACGGCGCGGCTTCCAGAGGCTCTACATCAAGCCCGGAGCGCCGTGGCAGAACGCCTACAGCGAAAGCTTCAACAGCCGGGTCCGCGACGAGTTCCTCAACCGTGGAGCCTTTGCCTCGGTGCTGGAGGCAAAAGTG
>JANOAZ010000251.1:0-5706 GCA_031411395.1 Chthoniobacteraceae bacterium | reverse complement strand
TTTCGGCTGGCTCATGCAAGCCCGCCGTCTCGCCCGCGACTACGAAACCAACCCCGCTTCCAGCGTCGCCCTCATCCTTGCCCAAGCCTCCAGAATCATGCTCCGCAGGCTCGCTCGCTAATTTTTAGACAGTCACTAAGTGCGGGAGCAAGGAATCGAATGGCCCACCCGGACCGGCGAAACCGACCCCGAGGCGGCGGAGCCGCGGAGTTTGTGAATGTTGGAGCGTCCTCCCATTCAGCGAAATTCCTTTTCGGTTCCTTTCGTGTTCGTGAACCCTTCATCGCCGGATATAGGATAAGCACCGCATGGATCTGCCGTTCATCCTCATCGCCCTCGTCATCGTCGCCACCGCGGCCGGCGCGGTCGCCTTGGAAAAGGATCTCCACTGCGGGCTATGCGCGGCGCTTTCCTTCTTCGCCATCGGCGTGCTCTACCTGCATCTCGGCGCGGTCTTTCTCGGCTGGATGCAGTTGATGGTCTATGTCGGCGCCATCGCCGTGCTGCTTCTCTTCACCATCCTGCTCACCCGCCCGATTCCCGAAGCCGGCGAACCGCCGCCACTCCACCGTCGCAGCTTCTGGCAGGGCGCGGTGGTCGCCCTGGCGGTGGCCGGCATGCTCGCGGTTTGCATCAGCGCGTTCACCGCACCGGAGGCGCCGGCGGAGGCGCCTGTGCTCACGATCGAAACGATCGGCCTGCAACTGATGTCGCGGCAGGTGCTCGCGCTCGAAGTCACCGGCCTGCTGCTTACCGCCGCGCTCATCGGCGCCGTGCTGCTCGCCGCGCCCGAGCCGGGAAAGAAGCCATGAACCCGCCCACCGCCCTCCAAGGCTGCCTGCTGCTTTCCGCCGTGCTTTTCGGACTCGGACTCGCCGCCGTGCTCACGCGGCGCAATGGCGTGCTCGTGCTCATCGGCATCGAGCTGATGATCAACGCGGCGAACCTAAACTTCATCGCCTTCTGGCGTTTCAATCCCGACGCCGCGCCTGACGGCGTCTTCGTCGTCCTCTTCACCGTGGCCGTCGCCGCCGCCGAAGCCGCCGTCGGCCTCGCGCTTGTGCTCGCCGTTTACCGCCATCAGAAAACCGTGCGCCTCGACCGGATCAACCAACTGCGCGGATGAGCTGGATCGTCGAAAATCTTTGGCTGATCCCCGCGCTGCCCGTCGCCGCGGCCGGCGTCATTGCCCTGCTCCCTCGCAGCGCCGCGCGCACCGCCCAGACCCTCGCGATCGGCGCGATGACCGCCGCGCTCATCCTTTCGCTGCTCGCTTTTTCCACTGCGCTCGATGGCGTCCGCCGCGTGGTGAATTTCCCCTGGTTCGATCTCGGCGACGGCGTCTTCCGGCTCGGCTGGATGCTTGACCCACTCACCGCGGTGATGCTCGCGATGGTCACCTTCGTCGGTCTGTGGATCTTCATCTACAGCGTCGGCTATCTGCACGACGACCCGCGCCGCCGCTCCTTCTTCTGCTACCTCTCGCTCTTCGCCGGAGCGATGCTCGCGCTGGTCATCGCCAACCATTTGCTCTGGCTTTTCATGGCTTGGGAATTGGTCGGCGTCGCGTCCTATCTGCTCATCGGATTCTGGTTTCAAAAACCCTCCGCCGCCGCCGCGGCGCGCAAGGCTTTCATCACCACGCGCGTCGGCGACATCGGCTTATTCCTCGGCATGCTCTGGCTCTCGCGCGAGACGGGCCCGCTTCTGTTTTTCGATGAAGGAAACGGCTGCCTCGAAGCGGGCGCGCTCGCGAAGCTGGCCGCGGCCGCTCCCGTCGGCGGACTCGCCGCGGCGACCGCAATCGGGCTTCTCCTGTTCTGCGGGGCGATGGGCAAGTCGGGCCAGTTCCCGCTCCACGTCTGGCTGCCCGATGCGATGGAAGGCCCGACGCCCGTCTCCGCGTTGATCCACGCGGCCACGATGGTCGCGGCGGGAGTCTTCCTCATCGCGCGCGTGCAGCCGCTGATGACCCCCGCCGCGCTGCTCGTCGTGACCATCGTCGGCGTCGTCACCGCGCTGTTCGCCGCGCTCGTGGCACTCGCGCAGAATGACATCAAGCGCATCCTCGCCTACTCCACCGTGTCGCAGCTCGGCTTCATGATGATGGCGCTCGGCGTCGGCGGCACCGCGGCGGCGATCTTCCATCTCATCACCCACGGCTTTTTTAAGGCGCTGCTCTTTCTCTCCGCCGGCTCGGTGATCCATGGCTGCGGCGGCGAACAGGACATCCGCGCCATGGGCGGCCTGCGCGGGAAAATGAAATGGACCTTCGCCGCCTACGCCGTCGGCATGATGGCGCTCGCGGGATTTCCCCTGCTCTTCTCCGGCTTTTGGAGCAAGGAAGCGATCCTTCACGCAGCGTACGCATGGCCGTTCTCGGCGCTGCCATTCTGGCTCGGCCTCGGTGCCGCGGTGCTCACCGCCTTCTACATGACGCGCCTCACGGTCACGGTTTTTTTCGGCGCGCACCGATCGCCGGCCCACCCGCATGAAATCCCGCCGGTGATGACTGCGCCGCTGCTCGTCCTTGCCGCCGGCTCGGTGCTGGTCGGATTCGTCGGCACGCCGGTCTGGCCGTGGTTCCAACATTTCCTCGGCGGCCACATTGATAGCCGCGGATGGTCCGCGCTCGCCGCTTCCGAAAACGTTCAGCTCATGGCCCTCTCGACCCTTGCCGTCGCGTTCGGCGTCTTCGGCGGATGGCGTCTCTATGGCCGCACCCCGCGCCAATCCGCCACCGATCGCGACCCGCTCGAATCGCTCCAGCCCGAGATCCACCACGCACTCGCAAATCGCTTGTGGATCGATGAATTCTACGCGGCCACGGTGATCCGCGGAAGCAACCTCATGGCGCGCGCCGCGGCGTGGATGGATCACTGGCTCTGGGACGGATTGATCCGCGCAGCGGGCACCGTGTCGCAAGTCTTCGCCTGGCTCGCCCGCATCGGCGACGAATCCGTTCTCAATGGCGGCTTCGACGGCACCTGCGACACCCTGCACGCCGCGGGCCGCCGCGGGTCGCTCACGCAAAATGGCCGCGTGCCGACCTACGTCCGCGTCATTGCGCTCGGCTTCTGCGCTCTGCTCGTAGTCAGCGTTGTGGTCATCTTCGGAGGCGGGGTGAAATGACCCGTCAGATCCCGTGGCTTACGCTCCTGATTCTGCTTCCGTGGGTAGGTGCATTGGCCTGCATCCGTGACAAACGGGTGGGCGTGGCATTCAGCTTCGCGCCCTTGCTCATTGTCGCGGAACTTGTCCGCGAGTTCGGTTTCTCCGATTTCGACCGCGTCCGACTCGCCGAGCGGCAGCCGTGGATTCCCTCGCTCGGCGCCGAATGGTTCGCAGGCCTTGATGGGCTCGGCCTCCTCTGCGTGCTGCTCACCGCGCTGATCGTCCCCTTTGCCCTACTCGCCGGTAAAGGCGATGCACGCCGCACAGCGCTGATGCTTTCCCTCCAAGGCGCGCTCATCGGTTCGTTCACTGCGCTGAATTTCGTCCACTGGTTCCTCTTCTGGGAGTTGAGCCTCGTGCCCGCGTACTTCCTGATCCGACTCGACGGCGGCGCGTCGCGCGCACGCGCCGCAAACAGCTTCTTCCTCTACACCAAGGCGGGCAGCGTCGCGATGCTCCTCGCGATGGTCGCCGTCTTCCGCGCTACGGGCACGTTCGATTTCCAAGAACTAGCCTGGCTCGGTCGCCACGGCGAAGTGAGCGCGGCTCTGCGCACTCTCTTCGGGGCCTCGAGCGCGTGGCCGACGCTGGTTTTTTTCGGCGTGCTCGTGGGCGTGGCGGTGAAAGTCCCGCTCTATCCGCTGCACACCTGGCTGCCCGCGGCCTACGGCGAAGCGCCTCCGTCCGTCACCATGGTGCTCACCGGCGTGATGTCGAAGATGGGCCTTTACGGAATGCTCCGCGTTGTGCTGCCGCTTTTCCCAGATCAAGTCCGCAACTTCGCCACCCCCCTGCTCTGGCTCGCCGCCGCGGGCATCGTCCTCTCCGCGTGGGCGGCGTGCGCGCAAACCGATCTGCGGCGCATGCTTGCCTATTCGTCGATCAATCACCTCGGGTATTGCCTGCTCGGAATCTTCGCCGCCGCCACGCGAAGCCCCGCCGCGGTACTCGCGCTCAATGGCGTGCTGCTGCAAATCTTCAACCACGGCCTGATCGCCGCGACACTCTTCGCCGGAGTCTGCTTTTTGGAAACGCGCCTCGGCGGACGCGCCACGCTCAATTCCTTCGGTGGCTTGCGCGCCATCGCGCCGGGTCTCTCGGCGTTCCTCGGCATCGCGTGGTTCGCATCGATCGGTCTGCCGGGACTGAGCGGGTTCGTGGGCGAGTTCCTCATTTTCCAGGGCTCATTCGCCCTCGCTCCCGGCCCAACCGCGCTGGCGGCGCTCGGTCTGCTGCTCACCACGGTCTTCATGCTGGGCGCGTGGAAAAAAATCTTCCACGGCCCGATTGCAGATTCATGCGCGAGCATGCGTGACCTCAACGCCCGCGAACGCATCCTCCTCGCTGCCGCGGTCCTGCTCATGATCGTGCTCGGCATTTGCCCCGCTTTCCTCCTCGCCTGGCTCAACCCGTTGGCCAGCGATCTAGCCCAGCCATGAGCCTCCTCCCGTGGACGATCACTCTTTCGTTCGCCGGGGCGTTCGTCGCGCTGCTCTGGCCAGCCCGCCGCGCCGCCGATGCGCGCTGGATCGCGCTCGGCACCTCGCTCGCCACGCTTGTGCTCGGCCTGCGTGTGCTTGCCGGCGATCCAGCTACGGGGCGGGAATGGACGACGCTCGCGAACGCCCCGTGGATTCCCTCGCTCGGCATCACGTTTCACCTCGCCGCCGATGGGATCAGCGTGGTGCTCGTGGTGCTCACCGGCCTCGCCGCCGTCGCGGGCGTTTTGTTTTCGTGGAATGTCCGCGACCGGCTGCGCGGCTTCTTTTCGCTCTACCTGCTGCTCATCGCCGGAGTGTATGGCGTCTTCCTCAGCGCCGACCTTTTCCTCCTCTTCGTCTTCTACGAACTGGCCATCGTGCCGAAGTATTTCCTGATCGCGATCTGGGGTTCCACGAATCGCGAATACGGCGCGATGAAGCTCGCACTCTATTCCTTCGCCGGCAGCGCGCTGGTGCTAGTCGGTTTGCTGGTGACTTACGTGGCCGGCGGATTGAACACCTTCGACCTCGCCACCCTCGCGGCCCATCCGCTCGCCGCGTCCTCGCAGGCCTGGCTGTTCCCGCTCGTCTTCATCGGCTTCGCCGTGCTCGCGGGTCTGTGGCCGCTGCACACCTGGGCGCCCACCGGCCATGTCGCCGCGCCGACCGCCGGCTCGATGCTGCTCGCCGGAGTGGTGATGAAGCTCGGCGCCTATGGATGTCTGCGCGTTGCCATGCCGCTGTTTCCCGCGGGGCTTGCGCAATGGCAGATGCCATTCGCGGTGCTCGCCGTCGCGGGCATCGTCCACGGCGCGCTCGTGTCCTGGGTGCAAAAGGATTTCAAGTTCGTCATCGCCTACTCGAGCGTGAGTCACATGGGCTTCGTCCTGCTCGGCCTGATGACGCTCAACGCCGCCGGCCTCAGCGGCGCGGTGCTGCAAATGGTCTCCCACGGCATCATCGCTGGACTGCTCTTCGCCGGGGTCGGCCGCATGGTCTATGACCGCACCCACACTCGCGACCTCGACCAGCTCAGCGCCCTGCGCCTCGG
>JANOAZ010000250.1:0-31414 GCA_031411395.1 Chthoniobacteraceae bacterium | reverse complement strand
AAACCGGGCCGCTGCACGTTGCCGAATACTCCGCACTGCTCATGCAGATCACGGAGGGAAAATGTTATTCGATCCGCGAGATGCAGTCGCTGCTCGGGGTGACGGGATTTGAGTGGCTGGAGCATCAAGCGACCGAGGTTGGCCGTGGCTACATCCTCGCGCGGCGAGGGTAATAAAAAACGGTGGCCGGGAAACTACCGCTCCTGAATGATGCTCCGTGACGTCGGCCATTTGCTCCGCGCGACCGCCCGCCAGTGGTCCGGGCATAAGGTGATGCAGCTTGCCGCCGCGCTGGCTTACTACTCGATCTTTTCCATCGCCCCGCTGCTCGTCGTCATCATCGCGCTCGTCGGATGGATCTTCGGCCCCGAAGCGGTGCGCGGGCAACTCGACGAGCAACTGCGCGGCAGCATGGGCCAGCCGGCCGCGGAGACCGTGCAATCGATGGTGCAGAGCGCTTACAAACCGGGACAGGGCATATGGGCCACGGTGGTCGGACTGGCGGCGCTGCTGCTCGGCGCCTCCGGAGTTTTTGCTCAGCTCAAGGATGCGCTGAACACCATTTGGAACGCTCCCGCACAGTCCGGCTCAGGCGTGGCGGTCTTCTTCCGCGACCGGCTCGTGTCTTTCGGAATGGTCCTTGTCATCGGTTTTCTTATGCTCACCTCGCTGCTGCTCACCACCGTCATTGCGGCGGCTTGGGAGATCATCTCCGGTTATCTGCCGCTCTCGAAATTCTTCCTCAGCGCCGCCGGTTTCATTGTTTCGGCGGGCATCATCGCCGCGCTCTTCGCGCTCATTTTCAGGTGGCTGCCCGATGTGCCGGTGCGCTGGCGGCACGCGTGGATCGGCGGCGCATTCACCGCCGTGCTTTTCGAGATCGGCAAGCTTTTGCTCGGCGTCTATCTCGGCCGCGAAGGGACCGCCTCCAGCTACGGCGCGGCGGGCGCAGTCGTGCTGATCCTCCTCTGGATTTATTACACCTCGATCATCCTGCTCACCGGCGCGTGCTTCACCCGCGCCTTTAGCGACCGCCGCGATGGGCCGCGCGCGGCTTGAGGAAAGCTACCGATCAAACCGGAACAGATGCGCGTCCGGGTGCGTGCGCCCGGCGAGGGTTTCGCGGAGGATGTCCGCCGCGATGATGCCGTAAGTGATGCCGTTTCCGCCGAAGCCAAGCGCGAAGAGGCAGCGCGGCATCTGGCGGATCGCGCCGATGTAGGCGAGGCCGTCCTTGGTCTCCCCGAAGGTGCCGGCCCAGCGGTGGTCCACGGTGAGTTCGATGCGCGGAAACATTTCGCGGAAACGCTCCGCGAGGCGATCGGTCTTCTTGTCCACGAGCCGGTCGCGCCGGTTCGGATTGCGAAATGGATCGTCCTCTCCGCCGACCAGCGCGCGGCCATCGCCCGTGGTGCGCAGATAGAGATAGGGCCGCGCAGTTTCCCAGATCAGGCATTGCTCCCACCAGCCGGGAAACGCCTCCAGCGGCTCACTCGCAAAAGCAAAGGTGCTCTTGAGCATGAGGACGCGGCGGGGCAAAAACTCCTCCGATTCATAACCTGTCGCGAAGACTGCATGGCCGGCGTGCACCACGCATCCGCAATCCGTTTTCAGTCGCACGCCATGCGCCTCCGGTTCGATCTTCTCCACCCGCGTCCGGTCGAAAATGCGCGCGCCATATGCCGCCGCGCGGGCCAGCAGAGCATGTGTGAGCCGATGCGCGTCGAGCTGGGCAGCCTGGGCGGAGATGAGCGCGGCCGGGCGGGAAAAGGAAAAGCGCGCGCTGACTTCCGCGGCGTCCAGATACTCCACGGCGATCCCCGCCGCCTGCCGCGCCGCGCATTCCGCCCGGAGTTCCGTCGCGTCGGAATCCTTGACCGCCAGATACGCGCTTTGCTTTCGCTGAAAGACACACTCGACGTGCAACTCGTCCACCAGGCGCTCGATGGCGTCGATGCTATCGTGGCAAATGCGGTAGGCGCGCTCCGCGTCTTGCCGCCCGATTTGGCGCGTGAGATCGGTGAGCGACGTGTCGATCTCGTATTGGAGCAAAGCGGTGCTCGCACTGGTGCTGCCCGTGCCCACATCGCGTTTGTCGATGACTACGACGTCCAGACCGGCGCGGCCCAGGCTCGCCGCGACGAACGCGCCGCTGATTCCGCCCCCGAGCACCACCACATCGCAGCGAAGGTCTCCCTTGAGTGAAGGATAGGTGCTCACCAATCCGTTTGTGAGCAGCCAAAAGGGATGAGGCGAAACGAGGTCCATGCGGAATCAGGTTGCCTCTCACAACATCCCGAAAGGCGCCGGAGGCGAGACGCGAGGTTACCCTCGCGCCTCGCGGGTCATGGCAGGGATATTATTTGTCCTGGAAGCGGTCGCGCAAATCGCGCACGCGGTCGTGCGCGGCCTGTACCACCATGGACTGCTCGCGGATCACGGCGCGAACGTTCGCGGGCAGTTCCTCGTGCTCGAGCGCGTCGCGGTATTCGGAGACGGCGGAGTCTTCGCCGCGTTCGCATTCCGCGAGGATGGCGTGCTCATCGCCGCTGCTCAGCGCGGCTTTGATGTCGATCCAACCGCGGTGCAGGGTGCCTGCGAGACTGCCGGACTTTTCGGTTTCTTCACCGAGGCTCGCGACGAGGCTCTGCAATTCGGCGACATACTGCTGCCGCTGCATGGAGAGTTCGCTAAAGAGCGCTTTGAAGTCGGCGTTCTTCACCGTGTCGGCTGCGGACTGGAAGCCGTATTGGCCGTCTTTGCAGGTCTCGATCAGCGAGTTGAGGACAGATGCGATGGATGTGGAGGTCTTGCTCATACTCTCTCATCGGCTCCGTTCCGGGTGGCGGATGTAAGAACGGCCACCCGGCCCCGATGGCGCGAAGAAAAGTTATGAACTCCCAACAGCCGCTCCCGAATGAAGATGACGACATCGATCCCGCGGAAATCGAAACCGCCTCGGATGAAACTCCGACCGATGGCACGCCTCCGGAACTCGATCCGCAGACCGAAAATCTAACGGCGTGGGACGAGGCGCCGTCTGCTGCCGGGACCGCCGCACCCCGAGTGGTGCCGGACGACGAAACGTCCGTCGCCGAGCAGTTGGTCAATGAAGGCACGGACGAGGCCGAGCGCGATCGCAGGCTGGCAGCCGCAGACCCGGATTTCGAGCCGTAGGCCCGGGCTCGCCGACGGCGCTGTCCCCACTGGATGCACGGGTGCGCCGACTTTCCCGGCACCCATCCGCCGTCGCCGAGCGCGGGATGCGATTCCTCACTCCGTGTTCCGCGTCTGGTTCGACTTCGTCCCCAACGACGTTTTTTCCAGTCTGCGCAAGGTATGCAGGACGAAGAGGCTGAGCAGCGTCACACCGCACGCGATGATGTAGCGGTCCATTGCCACCGCGATTCCGATGGAGGCCGTGACGAGCAGACCCGCCGCCGTGGTCAATCCGTGGCTCTTGCCGCCGCGGTCGTGAAAGATTGTGCCTGCGCCGAGGAAGGAGATGCCCGTTGCCACCGCCGCGATGATGTGGACGGGGTCGGCCCGCACTGCCGCGGGCGAGGCATCCCTCGCCGAATCGCCGATCAAAATCTGCCCCAGCCGCACGAACAGCATCGTGGCAAGGCAGACGAGCATCTGCGTGCGCAAGCCGGCCCACTTGCCTGCGGCTTCGCGTTCCCAGCCCAGCAGACCGCCGAGCACGAGAGCGACGACGGCTTGAAAGAGGACTTGTAGCTCTGGAAGAAATGTTTCCACGGCGCTCGGAAGGATAAAGTAAACCCCACTGCGATTCGAGGTGACTTATAAAATGTCAGAAATTTTCCGACCCGCGCCGCGGCGGCATTTTGCGATTTAGTTATTACTATGAAACCACTCCTGATTGTACCGATGGCACTCGCCGCCGCGATGAGCATCGCCACGGCTGAAGAGAAGAAGACGCTCGGGGAGAAAACCTCCGAGGTGGTCGGCAAGACCAAGGAAGCCGCAAAGGATGCGGGCCGAGCGGTGGCCGAGACGACCAAGAAAGCCGCGGAGGCCGTGAAAGACGCGGTGACGCCGGACAAGGACGCGCGCAAGGTGGAGGTGCGCCTGATCGACGGAAAGATCGAGATGCCGAAAAAGTTGGAGCCCGGCAAGACCGCGTTCGTCGTGACCAATGCGGGCACGAAGAAGCACAACTTCGGCGTCGAAGGCCAGGGCATCGACAAGAAGTTCATGACCAACGTCGATCCCAACGAAACCAAGACGCTCCATGTCGATCTGAAGACCGGGACTTACAAAGTCTATTGCCCGGTGGGCGAACATGAAGCGCACGGGATGAAGCTGGACCTCACCGTGAAGTAACCCGTGCCGGCGAAATCAAAAAAACAGCAGATGGCTGCGGGCGCCGCGCTCGCAGCCAAGCGGGGAGAGGCGAAAAAGTCCTCGCTCAAGGGCGCTTCCAAACAGATGGCGGAGTCCATGACGGAGAAGCAACTTGAAGAGTTCGCCAGCACGAAGCGCCGGAATTTACCGGCCAGAAAGAAACCGAAGTAACTCTGCGGGTCTGCAACTCGAATCAGGCCGATCGTGCTTTCCCTGCGGGGTGGGTCGCCCCCGCTTCCGCCGGGCGGCCGTGATCGGTGCGGCGGCGCCAGATCTCGAGGATGGCATCGGTGAGCGCGAGGATGACGGGGCCAAGGATGAGCCCCACGGCACCGAAGACGGCGAGTCCCCCCACCACGGCGAAGAAGACGGGCACCGTATGAAGGCGCAGTTTTTTTCCGACCAGGACCGGGTAAAGCAGATTGTCGATCATGGCGACGACGATGCCGCCCCACGCGGCGAGGATGGCGGCTTTTCCCCACTGCCCATTCGCCGCGAGAAACGCCGCGGCTGGCACCCAGATAACGAATGCCCCGAGCACCGGGACGATCGCGAGGAGCGCCATCACCGCACCCCATAGGATCGGCGCGGGCAGGCCGAGCCACCAAAACATCAGGCCGCCGAGCGTGCCTTGAATGGCGGCGACCACGAGCGTGCCGAAGACCGTCGCGTGAATGGTGTCCGTGACGCGAGTGAAAATCTTGTCCGCCTCGCGCGTGGAGAGCGGCACCAGCGAGCGGAGCGTCGCGAGCGCTTCGCGACGATCCCGAAAGAGGTAGAAGAGCACGAACAGCGTGAGCAGCAGCTCCACCAGCGCCCACGCGGAGCCGACCACGACCTGGGAGACGCGCTTGCCCACTTCCGTGGCCATGCCCTGGAGCTGGCTGCTGAGATTGGCTTGCTGCTCGATCGCGGAAAAGGCACCGCCGAGCAGCGGGCTGCGGGCCACTGCGTCGCGCCATTTCCCATCTTCGAGGCCGGACTGGAGCGCTGTGACACCCGCTGCAGCCTCCCTGACGATGCTGTTGCCCACAAAGATCACCGGGGCGACGACGATCACCGAAACAGCCAGAACGGCGAGCCCCGCCGCGAGGCCGGGTTTGTCGATCCGGCTGGCAATCCAGCCGTGGAGCGGATGCGCCACCACCGCGAGCGCCAGCGCCCATGCGATGGGACTCAGGAACGGCTGCACGATTTGCCAGCAGAGGAAGAGCAGCAGCGCGGTCGCGGCCACCAGGACGACGACCAAAGCGTGCTCGCGGGTCCACCAGCCTTCGCGGTTCACGGGTGGATCTTGTGCGTCGGGATCACTCATAGGGGACGGTGAGGCTGATTACGGGACCGGGGCGATGAGCAAAAAGCCCGCTTCGGGGAAACCGAAGCGGGCTGGTTTGCACGGTGGGAGTGCCGGCGTGGAGGATCAATCCTCGGCGATTTCGACGCGGCTGATCACCCGATCCTGGCCTTCCGTGATGTAGTGGACGCTGACCGGCGCGCCCACCTTGATGCGGGTCCGGACCTCATCATCGCTGAGGGTCTTTCCCTTCTTGGTCACGTAGGTCACCTTTTTGCCGTAGCGGTATTTGACGGGGCCGCTCGTCTCCTTCACCACAAAGGTCGAGCCGGGCGCGAATTCGCTAATCGTGCCGGTGCTCGTGGTGGTGGTCGTGGTGGTGGTGCTCTCAGCGGCGATGGCCGCCGAGGCAGCGACTGCGCAGAGCAGTCCAAGCAGGGTCTTTTTCATGGGATGTTTTTGGTTTTGGTTTAAGGGCCGAAGTCCCGGATGGTTCCCCGGCATCATGTTCTTCGATGATTCCCAAAGCGGCGGATGTATGCTTCCGCGGGCCTCCTCGACATCCATTTTTCCCTCGTCCGTTCCGGCGGAAAGGCTATCGTGGAATCGATTAAAAAGGGCTCCCCGGCGAACCCCCAGTCGAGTGCCACTTATTGAGGCTGCGCCCGCCAATTCCACCGCCGCGAAAGCGGGCACAACGCGCCCTCAGCCAAAGGCGTTTTGTCCCGTCGTCGGCGTGGGCGCGTCGGCCGGCGGGCTGGAGGCGTTCCTGCAATTGCTCGAGCACCTGCCAAAAACCGGCCTGGCCTTTGCGGTCGTGCAGCATCTCGATCCCACGCATGAAAGCCACCTCAGCGAGATCCTGGGACGTGGCACGGAGATGCCCGTGGTCGAGGCAAAGCATGGCGTTCATCTCGAGCCGGATCGCGTTTATGTCATCCCGCCAAATGCCAGTATGAGCGTCTCGGATGGCACGCTGACGGTGGGCCGGCGGGCGGAGGGGCGCGCACGGCATCTGCCGATCGATCACTTCTTTGAATCGCTCGCCTCGCATCGCGGGAACAAGGCCATCGGCGTGGTGCTCTCGGGCAATGCCTCGGACGGGACAATGGGGCTGAAAGCGATCAAGGCCGCGGGCGGGATCGCGTTTGCGCAGGATGAAGCGAGCGCGAAATTTCCGGGAATGCCGCGCAGCGCGATCCAGGCGGGCTTCGTCGATTTCGTGCTCACCCCGAAGCAGATCGCGGAGGAACTGGCGCGGCTGGGCGCCGATCCTTACATGCAGGCCGGGAAGGACGCCGCGGGCAGCGCCCGCCAGGGCGACGGGATGAAGCGCGTGTGCAAAATCCTGCGGACAACCACCGGCGTGGATTTCACGAGCTATCGGCAGACGACGATCCAGCGCCGCATCCAGCGGCGGCTCACGGTGCGGCACGCAGAAACGCTGGAGGATTATTTGAAGGTGCTCGAAAAGAATCCCGACGAGGTGCAGGCGCTGTTCAGCGACATCCTCATTCACGTCACGAATTTCTTCCGCGAGCCGGAAAGCTTCACCGCGCTGGCCGCGCAAGTCCTTCCGCAGCTCTTGAATAATCGGCAGGCCGGCGAGGCGGTCCGCATCTGGGTGCCGGGGTGCTCGACGGGCGAGGAAGCGTATTCGCTGGCCATCAGCCTCCTCGAATTCCTCGGCGACAAGGCGGAGGCGGTGCCAATCCAGATTTTCGGCACGGACGTGAGCGAGTCGGTGATCGAAGCGGCGCGGCGCGGCCTCTTCGACACGGGCATCGAAGCGGATGTCTCACCCGCGCGGTTGCGGCGCTTTTTCACGAAGGTCGAGCGCGGCTACCAGATAGAAAAAAACGTGCGCGACCTCTGCGTCTTCGCGCGGCAGAACGTGGTGAAAGATTCGCCCTTCTCGAAGCTCGACCTGATCAGTTGCCGCAACCTGCTCATCTACTTCGAGCCGGCGCTGCAAAAGAAATTGATCCCCGTCTTTCACTACGCGCTCAAGCCCCACGGCTGGCTGCTGCTCGGGAACGCCGAGTCAGTCGGGGCGGCGGGCGAGCTTTTCGCGGCGGTGGATGCGAAGCACCGCATTTTTCTCAAGCGCGCCCACGGCGGGCCTTCGTTGCCGCATCTGCACTTCATGGCGGACCTTCCGGCGCCGCACCACGATCGGGCGGAGCCAGGCGAAAAGCCGGCGACCGAAGTCTGGACCCGGCTGGATGTGCTGAAGGAAGCGGACCGGCTGGTGACGGAGAAGTACTGTCCGCCGGGCGTGGTGGTGAACGACGCGCTGGAGATCATCCAGTTTCGCGGCGAGGTGGCGCCTTACCTGAATCCCAGCACCGGAGAGGCGAGCCTGAATCTTTTCAAGATGATGCGCCCCGCCTTTGCCACGGAGCTGCGCAGCGCGATCGCCGCCGCGCGCAAGAATGGCGAAACGGCGCGGCGGCACGTGCTGCACCTGGAGTTGCGCGGGGAACCGCGCGACGTGCTGGTGAACGTGCTGCGGGTCGATCCGCCCGCGGTGAAGGAGCAGGCGTTCGTGGTCATCTTCGAGGAGGTGCCACCGCAGGCCGCACCCACGAAAACGCCCAACGTCAGCAAGCGCGAGGGAGCGCGGAACGCGGCACTTTTGGAAGACCTGGCGGCGGCGCAGGAGCATCTGCAATCGCTTTCCGAAGAACATGAGGCGACGAACGAAGAGCTGCGCTCGGCGAACGAGGAGATCCAGTCGAGCAACGAGGAGCTGCAGAGCACCAACGAGGAACTCGAAACGGCAAAGGAAGAACTGCAATCGACGAACGAAGAACTGGTCACGCTCAACGGCGAGCTGCGCCACAACAACGCCGACCTCGCCGCTATCAACGACGACCTGAACAACCTGCTGCGCGGAGTGAGCCTGCCGGTCGTCATGCTCGGCCGCGACTTGCGCATTCGCCGCTTCACGCCCGCGGCGCAGACGCTCTTCAAGCTCGTGCCGTCGGATGTCGGGCGGCCGATCGGCGACATCAAGGCGGAGTTCGAAGTGCCCGATCTCGACGCGCTCATCCGGAAAGTCCTCGACGGGCTCGTGGTGCAGGAACTCGAACTGCGGGACCGGGCTGGACGCTGGCACCGGCTGCAGGTGCGGCCTTACGAAACGACCGACAACAAGATCGCCGGCGCGGTGCTGATTTTCTTCGACATCGACGACTCGAAGCGCGCCAACGACCGCCTCAAAGTCGCGAGGAATTACGCCGACGCGATCATCGAGACCGTGCCCGGGCCGCTGCTGGTGCTCGATGGCGAACTGCGGGTGAAGCGGGCGACATCGGCATTTTGCGCACAGTTTCACGTCGCCGCGGGGACGGTGGAGGGCGAGCTGCTCTACGATCTCGGCAACGGCCAGTGGAACATCCCCGCTCTCCGCGCGCTGCTGGAGGAAGTGCTGCCCACCAACTCACGCGTGAGCGATTTCAAGGTGGAGCATGTCTTCCCGAAGATCGGCAAGAAGACGATGTTGCTCAACGCCCGCCGCATCGCATCGGCGAAAGGCGACGAGCCGGTGATCGTGCTGGCCTTCACCGAAGTGCGCCCATGAAAGCGCGCGCCTCCGCAGCGAGCCCGCGGCGCGAACAAATCGAACGGCTCGAAGCGAAGAACCGCGAGCTGATGCGCACGCTGCAGATCATCGAGGAGGCGCGAGCGGTTCTTGCCGATCAATACGACTTCGCGCCGGTGGGTTTCGTCACGCTCGATGCCAAAGGCTGCGTGCGGGAGATCAATCTCACCGCGGCACGGATGCTTCGCCGTGAGCGCTCGTCGCTGCTCGGGATGCCTTTTTTCACGCTGGTTGCGAAGCCGCACGTCCCGGCGTTCCTGAATCATCTACGCAAGTGCCGTTGCCTCCCGGGAGAAGTCATCTCCGAGGTAAGGCTGCACGTGCGGGGAGGCGGCGCGGTGCCCGTCGAGTTGCGCAGCGTGCCGGTCCTCGATCCGCGCCGCGGCGATACCGTTTTCCGCACGACGATCAGCGACATCGCCGAACGGCTGCGCGCCGGAAATGCGCTGCGCGAAAGCGAAGAACGTTATCGCGATCTCGTCGAGCTTTCGCCGGACGGCATTCTCATCACCGTCGCGGGCGCGATCGTCTTCGCGAACAGTGCCGCTCTCCGCCTCTTCGGCGTGGAGAGTGTGGATGCCCTGGTCGGTCACCAGCTGACCGATTGGATCCGCCCCAGTTTTCAGCGTTCGCTGAATGCGATGCTGCAGGAAACGGCCGACACGCACGAAACGTCGATGATCGAAGCGAAATTGAGGCGGCGCGAAGGAACGTCAGTGGATATCGAAATGTTGGCGAGCGCCTTCCGCTACGAGGGCGAGGCGGCCGTGCGCGTGGTGATGCGCGACATCTCCCGGCGCAAGCAGGCGGAGCGGCATGTGCTCACGATCAGCGAGCACGAGCGGTCGAGCTTTGGCCGCGATCTGCACGACAGCCTGTGCCAGAATCTCGCGGGCGCTGCCTGCCTGGCGGAGGCGCTGCGCAATGATCTGCGCAAGATCAGCGCGGCATCGGCGCAGGAGGCGGATCAGATCGCGGTCGCCGTCCGTGACTGCGTGGAGGAGGCGCGGACCCTCGCACGCGGGCTGTGTCCGGTGACGATGGAAAACAGCGGTTTGGTCGCGGCGTTGCACGCGCTGACCGCCAGTGTGGGCCGCCGGACGCGCGTCCGCTGCGCGCTGGAATGCGATGACTCGCTGGCGATCCATGACGTGAGCGTGGCTACGAATGTTTACCGCATCGCGCAGGAGGCCGTGGGCAATGCGATCCAGCACGGGCACGCTAAGGCGGTGCTGATCCGGCTCGCGGCGAATAACGGCCGCATGACCCTGCGCGTGGAGGATGACGGCAAGGGGATTCCGAGGAGGCCGAATCAAACCGGCATGGGCCTGCACACCATGCGTTACCGGGCGAATATCATCGGCGGCTCGCTGGACGTGCTGCGGACGAAGCCGCACGGAACGGCCGTGACCTGCACTTTCCCCACCCATGCCGAGGCTTTATGAAGACTAAACTGCCGGCGAAAACGCGCATTCTCCTCGTCGAAGATCACGCGATCGTGCGGCAGGGCATCGCGCGGCTCATCAGTCAGGAACCAGACATGGAAGTCTGCGGCGAAGCCAGCAACGCGAGTGAAGCCCTCGCGCAGATCGACCGCTGCCGCCCGGATCTTGTGATCACCGACATCTCCATGAGCGGCATGAATGGGATCGAGTTTTTGAAACATCTGAAAGTGCAGCATCCCGAGATACCCGCCGTGGTGCTCTCGATGCACGACGAAGCGCTCTACGCCGAGCGCGCCCTCCGCGCCGGCGCGTTCGCCTTCGTGATGAAGAAGGAAAGTAGCGACGAGGTGATGACCGCCATCCGCAAAGCGCGGCGGGGCGAATATTACGTGAGCGAAAAAGTCGGCGGCGGGATCTTCCAGAAATTCCTCCACACGAAAAAGCCGGCCGAGTCGCCGATCGCGCAGCTCAGCGACCGCGAGTTGGAAGTCTTCGAGTTGCTCGGGCGTGGACGCGGCAGCAAGGAAATCGCCGGGGAACTGCATCTCAGCGTGAAGACGGTCGATACGCACCGCGCGCACATAAAGGAAAAGCTCCAGGTGCGCAGCTTCACCGAGCTGATCCAGCGCGCCACGCAATGGGTGGAGAGCGAAAGGCAGTGAGGGCTGATCACTCGGGGCGTTCGCGTAGCGAAATGTCGGGATCGGAAATTTACTGAGGGCATCAACGGAATTGGCTCGATTGGCAGCGAGCGCGGTGGGGGACGAGACTTGGAGAGTCATGAGGACCAACATTTTCCAGCGGTTGAAAGCGGTGCCGCCCATCGTTCGCATTATCATCACCCAGGCGACCCGGCACCGTGCGCAGGGCACGCTCACGGACACGGTCTTTGAGGAACAAATCCGGCGAGTCGCGCGCGAGGAACTGGAGCCCAAAGGCTTGACACTCCTTGCGCGCGATCTGCCCGGCGGGCGCACACGCTTCATCATCAAGGAACAGGCCACCGGCGCCGTGTGCGACCTGCTGGACTTCGCCGCGGATGGCTCGCTCGAATCGGACTCCAGCGAAGCCTTCGCGGAAGCGTCGCAAGAATCGGAGTCGGCACCCGCCTAACCTGCACCACGCGGCAACTCGGAACACGAACGCCATGACCCTGGAGCAAGCGCAGCGATATTTCGTCGATGGGCAGCGTCCCCGCGAGACGGAGCCGATCAACGAGGAGCAAATGCCCGCCCTCGCCGATGCCATGCCGCAGATCGTGTGGTCCGCGCGAGCCGATGGCTGCCTGGATTACTACAACGCCCGGTGGTATGAATTCACCGGCTTTCGTCGCGGGGAGGGTGGCGATGAAAGTTGGGAGCCCATCCTCCATCCCGATGACGTGCAGCGATGCCTGGATGGGTGGCATCGGGCCGTTCGCACGGGCGCACCTTATGAGATGGAGTGCCGCCTCCGCGACCACCGCACCGGCCAGTACCGCTGGCATCTCGGGCGCGCCCTGCCCTGCAAGAATGCGCGGGGAATGGTCAAGCGCTGGTTCGGGACCTGGACCGACATTCACGAGCAAAAGGAGGCGCTGCGGGCGCTCGAAGCGAAAAGCTCGGCACTCCACGAATCGGACCGGCGCAAAGGCGAATTCCTCGCCATGCTCTCGCACGAGCTGCGCAATCCGCTCTGCTCCGTGGTGAATGCCGTGGATCTGCTGCGCACGGAGAAACCGGAGCACCGCGCCTGGGCCACCGAAGTCATCGCGCGCCAGGCCGGGCAAATGACCCGCTTGATCGACGACCTGCTCGACCTCACCAGCATCGACCGCGGAATGATTCGCTTGAACAAGGAGCCGCTGGATTTGGCCGACGTGCTGGACCGGGCCATCGAGACCACTCAGCCGGTGGTGACACAACAGCAGCACCAGCTCGCGACCGACTATCCACGCCGCGCGCTCTTCGTGGAAGCGGACCCGGCGCGTCTCGAACAGGTCCTCGTGAATCTCCTCAACAACGCGGCAAAATACACGCCCGCCGGCGGCCACCTTTCACTCCGCGCCACGCGCCACCACGACGAACTGGCCGTGGTGGTGCAGGACGACGGCCTGGGGATTTCGCCGGAAAAGCTGCCGGAGATTTTCAATCTCTTCAGCCAGGGCGATCGGTCCGGCCGCCATTCCCGGGACGGCCTCGGCGTGGGGCTCACCATCGTGCAAAAGCTGGTGGAACTTCATGGCGGCAGCGTGTGCGCCTCCAGCGCCGGCGCGGGCCGGGGAGCCGAGTTCACCGTGCGCCTTCCCGCCGCCACGACGAAACCTCCCCCGCCCCACCCGTGCGAAGCTTGATTTATGACTGGTCCATTCCCGGCCTCGAATCCCCCAAAAACCAGCCGTGACCCCGTCTGCGAATCCATTGAATCGCTGCTGCATGCTTTGGAATCCGAAGGAAAACGGACATTGAAAGTCACCCGCGACGATGGCTCCGTCCGCATCAGTTTTGCAGGGATGCACGCCCATGGGGTCACCTACGACATCGCACTCGTGCGCCTGGCGAGCGCGATGATGGACGATGCGCGCTATCGCGGAGCGGTGATGGAAACGCTGCGCGGGCCAATGCAGATCGACAGTTAGCCCTTCGCTTTGAAACTGGGGGTCGTTAGTCTATTCTGCGCACATCACGCACCATGCCCGCTCCCATCTCCACAAACGAAGCCAAGCGACTCGAAGCTCTGCACCGTTATCAGATCCTTGATACTCCCGCAGAGCAGGCTTTCGACGATTTTGCCTTTCTTGCTTCCACCATCTGTCAGACCCCCATCGCACTGATGTCCCTCGTGGACACTGACCGCCAGTGGTTCAAAGCCCGCGTAGGTCTCGACGCCACCGAAACGCCGCGTGAACAAGCTTTCTGTGCCCACACCATCCTTGGCGATGACGTGATGGTTGTTGAGGACACCACCGCTGACGAGCGTTTCGCCCACAATCCCCTCGTGACCGCCGAGCCGCATATTCGGTTTTACGCTGGCGCACCTTTAATCGACCGCGCAGGCTTTGCGCTCGGGTCGCTCTGCGTCATCGACCGCACGCCGCGACCTCTCACCCCCGAGCAGAACAAGGCACTACAGGCGCTGGCACGTCAGATTATTTCCCAGTTAGAGCTTCGCCAAGCTTCTGCCGACCTCGCAGCGGCGCTGACCGACATCAAAACACTTCGCGGCCTTCTCCCGATTTGTTCCCATTGCAAGGGTGTCCGCAACGACACAGGATTTTGGCAGAGCGTCGAGAGTTATGTGATGACCCACTCCGATGCAGACTTCACCCACAGCGTCTGTCCCAAATGCCTGAAGGCACATCACCCGAAACTCTACGAACGTCTCCATGCCGAAGGGAAGGTCTGACCAGCCGCTGCAGCCCGTTTGGAATCCGTAGAGTTTGCGGCAGAGGCTTCTGCGATATACGGAAATGCTCATGTCGGGCGGCGTGGAGCCAGGACGCGCCGGGGGCGTAAAGTGGCGCTGGAAATGTAAATGCCTCGACCAGCACGCCGTGACGCGCGCTGGCGCGTGCGCTACGCGATCGCCATTGCATCGCAGGCTCAGCGCCAGACCATGGGCTCCAGGCCGCACCCCGAAGTCGCCGATATCGCTTCGTCATTGCCTCGTCATGCGGCGATCGTCTTTCCTCCACGCGCATGTCCACGATCATCCTCCGCCTGTCCTGCCCGGATCGGGTCGGACTCCTTTCGCGCATCACCAGCTTCGTCGCGGCGCAGGGCGGCAATCTGCTCGAGGTCCATCAATTCACCGACGCTTTCGCCAACTGGTTTTTCGCCAGGCTGGCCATCGAGACGAGCACGCTGCGGTGTAGCCTCCCGGAACTGCGTGCGGCATTCGCGCCGCTCGCGGCGGAACTCGGAGCCGACTGGGCGCTGCGCGATTCGACGGAAAAGATGCGGGTCGTGCTGATGGTCTCAAAGCTCGGGCATTGCCTCGCAGACGTGCTCTGGCGCTGGCGTTCGGGCGAGCTTCGCTTTGACCTCCCGCTAGTGATTTCCAATCACACCGACTTTCAGAGCGAAGTGGAACGCGAGGGAATCGAGTTCCTGCACGTGCCAGTCACACCGGAAACCAAGGCGGCCGCTTTCGCGCAGATCGCAGACCGGTTGCGCGAAGTGCGCGCCGATCTCGTGGTGCTCGCGCGCTACATGCAGATCATCCCGCCGGCGCTCTGCGAGGAATTCCACGGCCGCATGGTGAACATTCATCACTCCTTCCTGCCGTCTTTTGTCGGCGCGAATCCATATCAGCGCGCCTATGAACGGGGCGTGAAGCTGATTGGCGCGACCTGCCACTACGCCACCGGCGAACTCGATGCCGGTCCGATCATCGACCAGGAAGTGATTCGCGTGGAGCACTTCCATACGCCCGACGATCTCGTCCGTCTCGGGCGCGACTGCGAACGGCTCGCGCTCGCCCGAAGCGTGCGCTGGCACCTCGACGACCGCGTGCTCATTCACGGGAACAAATCGATCGTCTTCCGCGACTGACTCATGCCGGCCTCCACCGCGACAATCAGCGCGGTCATCCCCGTCTGGCGCGATCGCGACTCGCTCGCCGAGTTACTTCCCCTCCTCCGCTCCGCCCCGGAAGTCTGCGAGGTCATCGTCTGCGCCGCCGAACCCGCGCCGGACTGCGCCCGATGGGTGCAGGATCGCGGCGGTATCTTCGTGGACGGCGGCACGCCCAATCGCGGCCGGCAGATGGATCTCGGCGCCGCCGCGGCGTCCGGCCAGTGGCTGCTTTTCCAACACGCCGACACTCGGATCACCCAGCACCACCTCACCGCTCTGGCCACCGTCGCGGATGAGTTCGTCGGCGGCGCGTTTTATCGGCGCTTCGACGAGCGGCATCCGGCGCTGCGCGGGCTGGAACCGGTCGAGCGCTGGCACAATCGGAGCTTCGGCGCGCTCTACGGCGACCAGTCCATTTTTGTGCGGCGGGAGAATTTTCGCGCGCTCGGTGGTTTCCGCGGCCTGCCCTTGATGGAGGACGTTGATTTCTCGCTCCGCCTGCGCCGCTCCGGGCCGGTCGTCCTGCTCGATCCCCCCATCGCTTCATCGCCCCGCAAGCATCTCGCGCAAGGCCCGTGGCGCACCACGCTGACCAACGCAGCGCTGCTCGCGCTCTACCACTGCGGCGTTTCCCCGGCTCGCCTGCATGCAATGTATTATCGACGCGAGGCATCCGGCGGCGCAGATTTTTCGCATTCCTCATGAACCAACCACACTCACGATGAACCGCTCCGCCGCTCCCGTTGAATCCGCCGTCCGCGAACGCTACGCCGCCGGCGCCCAGGCCCAGGAAGCGGCGCTCTGCTGTCCGGTCGATTACGACCCGCAATATCTCAAAGTGATCCCGCAGGAAGTGATCGAGCGCGACTACGGCTGCGGCGATCCCAGCCAGCACGTGCGGCGCGGCGAGACGGTGCTCGATCTCGGCAGCGGCACGGGAAAGATCTGCTTCATCGCCTCGCAGGTCGTCGGCCCGGAAGGGCGCGTCATCGGCGTGGACATGACCGATGCGATGCTGGAAGTCGCGCGCCGCAATGCGCCGATCGTCGCCGAGCGGATCGGGCACGGGAATGTCGAGTTCCGCAAGGGCCGCATTCAGGATCTCGCGCTCGATCTGGAGAAACTGGATGCCGAGTTGCGCGCCCGGCCGATCGACAGCGCGGATGCCTTCCTCGCCGCGGAAGATCTCGCCCGCGAACTCCGGGTGAAACACCCGCTGATCGCCACCGGATCGATCGACGTGGTCGTTTCAAACTGCGTGCTCAATCTCGTCGAGCCGCACGCGAAGCGGCAGCTCTTCGAGGAAATTTTCCGCGTGCTCAAGCTTGGTGGACGCGCCGTCATTTCCGACATCGTCGCCGACGAAGAAGTCCCCGAGGAACTCCAGAGCGACCCGGAGCTGTGGTCGGGCTGCATCTCCGGCGCGCTCACCGAGACGGGCTTTCTCGACGCGTTTGAAGCGGCGGGATTTTACGGCATTCGTTTGCTCAAGCTCGACACCACGCCGTGGCGCACGGTCCACGGGATCGAGTTTCGCGCGGCGACGGTCGAGGCCTTCAAGGGCAAACAAGGCGCCTGCCTCGATCGCAATCAGGCGGTGATCTACAAGGGGCCGTTCAAGAAAGTGCTCGATGACGACGAGCACGTCCTCCAGCGCGGACGCCGCCACGCGGTGTGCGACAAGACCTTCCAGCTCTACCAAAAGGCGCCGTATCGCGAGCACTTCGATTTTGTCGAACCGCTCGCTCCGGTCACGCCGGAGGAGGCGAAATCCTTCGTCTGTGACACCGGCGCGCTCCGTCATCCCCGCGAAACCAAGGGCCTCGAATACGACGCGACCAGCGCGGCATCGACCTGCTGCGATGCGAGCGGAAGCTGCTGCTGAGCGATGAATCGTTTTGACACCGCGCTCGCCGAAAGCGGCCAGGTGCTGCGGCGCGCGCGGCCAGAGATCCTCCAGGTCAATGTCGGCAAGCTGTGCAATCTCACCTGCTCGCACTGCCACGTAAACGCCGGGCCGAAGCGCAAGGAGATCATCAGCCGCGAGACCGTGGACCGTATCCTCGACTGGTTCAGGCGCTCGGAAATTCCCACGCTGGATCTCACCGGCGGCGCGCCGGAGATGGTTCCCGACTTCCGCCATCTCATCAGCCGCGTCCGCGAGCTGCGTCCGCGGCGGCGGATCATCGACCGCTGCAATCTCACCATCCTGCTCGAACCGGGCTGCGAAGATCTCGCCGCATTTCTCGCCGCGAACGAAGTGGAGATCATCGCGTCCATGCCGTGCTACTCACCGGAGAACGTCAACGCGCAGCGAGGCGATGGGGTCTTCGAGGCGAGCATCTCCGCGCTGCAAATGCTCAACCGCCTCGGTTACGGCCACCGGCCCGAGCTGCCGCTGCACCTCGTCTATAATCCCAACGGCGCCTTCCTCCCCGGCCCGCAGGCGGAACTCGAAGCCGACTACAAGCGCGAGCTGGCAGAGCATTTCGGCATCGTCTTCAACCAGCTCTACACGATTACCAATCTGCCCATCTCGCGCTTTGCGAGCTGGCTGCGCCACGAGGGGAAATATGAGGAATACCTCGATCTGCTCATTGCCGCCTACAACCCCGCCACCGTCGCGGGGCTGATGTGCCGCGACACGGTCAACGTGAGCTGGCAGGGCGAAGCGCACGACTGCGACTTCAATCAGATGCTCAATCTCCCTCTCGCCGGTCAGAGCCGGACCCACCTTTGGGACCTCGATCCCGCGCAGCTCGAGGGCTTGCCGATCGCGACCGGCCACCATTGTTTCGGCTGCACCGCCGGCGCCGGGTCGAGTTGCGGCGGCGCGCTGACGTAGCGCGCAGGCATTCACTCGCCCAAGGGCGAACACGTTCGCATCGCACGCTCCCAACTCGCCTGGTCGTCCACGTCCTCCAGCGCATCAGTCTCGGAGCAGGTGAGACTGCTCTCCCGCAGCCTCTGCCGAGTCTCCTCGGCAACGCGATCGGTGCTCCACGGGATGCCTTCGAAGACACGCTCGACGGGCCGGGAAAGAGCCAGCAGGCAGTATCCGCCATCGATCGCCGGAACCATCACGGCATCCACCCGGGTGAGCATTTCCTCCACCGCGAGCAAGCGCGCGGTCGTCAGATACGGGCAGTCGCCGCCGAGAAAAATCACCGGCCCGCTTGAAATTGCAAAGTGCGCGCGCGAGGCGCCGATGAGCCTCTGGCCTAGATCGCCATCTGGCTGCGGTGAGTACCGGTGAGCCGTTCCCAGCCAGGCCTTCATCTCCGCTTCCGCATCAGCCGGGGCAAAATGGATGTGAACCGGCCACGAGGCGGGGATCTGCCGGAGTTGATGCTCCACGAGAGAGCGATAAACGCGCGTCGCTTCAAGGGAGCCGACGTCCTTCGCGAGGCGCGTTTTCACCTGTCCTTCGCGAGGCGCTTTCAACATCAGCGAGATGGCCGGCGTGAGCATGATCGATCTTGCCGGGAAAACCGCTCCGACCAAGATCGCAAATCACCCGCCATGCGCCGCCACTTTTGCTTTGCGATCGCCCTCCTGCTCGGGCTCAGCGCACCTGCCAGCGCGGAGGCGACACGCAAGGTGTGGCTCGTCGGAAACGGCTTTCACTCGGCGATCGCCGTGCGCACTTGCGACCTTCCCGGCGGGCGCGAGATCAGCGGCGACCCGCGCGCCGAGTGGTTGCTCATCGGCTGGGGCGACGCGGATTTTTACCGCCGGAAAATCAATCCGTGGACCGTCCTCACCGCGATCGTCTGGCCGTCGCCGAGCATCCTCCATGTCGTCCCGGTGCGCGGCTCCGTCGCCGCTCGATTCCGGCGCAGCGATGTCATCGAATTATCGCTCCCCCGCTCGCGGCATCGCGCCTTGTGCGTGGCGCTCGGCGACGCGTTCGCTCGCGATCCGCGGGGTCGGCGCATTTTCTTTCAGCGCGGTTATTTCCCGGAGAGTCGCTTCTACGCGGGGCGTGAAAGCTTCTATTTTCCAAAGATGTGCAACCTCTGGGTTGCGCAGAAGCTCGGCCACGCGGGAGTGCGGCTGTTTCCTCCCACCGCATTTTTCGCCGGTGCACTCATTCGTCAGGCGAGTCAATCCGGTGTCCGGCTCCAGTTCCGTCACCGCCCGGTCGATGCGTTCTGAGCGAGAATCGCGGCGTGGACGGCGGCTACCTCGAGGCTCGCGAAATCGCCGGCGAGGGCTTCGATGACGGTCACACCGCGATTGGCCGGTGCCCAGATCGCGGGGTCGGTCGCGCCGAAAAGGAGGATGCATCGGGTGCCGACGGCGGCGGCGAGGTGCGAGATGCCGCTGTCGTGGCCCACGAACAGGGCGCAGCGCTCAAGCACCGCAGCGAGCACAGGCAGCGGGAGGTCACGGGCTTCGTGGATGGGCGATCCGCGCCATGCCTCGCGCAGGGCGGTAAGCTGCGGACCATCGGCCTCGCCGCCGACGAGTATCAACTCCGCGCCGTCCGCCAGCAGCCGGGAACCGAGTTCGCGCCAGCGGTCCACAGGCCAGTTCTTTTTCGTGCTCCCGCTGCCGGGATGAATTGCGATCGGACAACCTCGCACTTTCCCCAGAAACTCCCCCGCGTGCGCCCGATCGACCTCGGACGGATGCACGGTCGCGGCGTGGTCGTCGAGGAAGAGCGCGAGGCTCTGGAGCGGCCGGGCGAGTTGTTGCGCGGCGTGCGTGGTGTCATCGATCTTCGCGTAGGCGGGGAGGAGATTCTTCACTCCCGCGCGACGGACGTTCGTTTCGAAAAAGCGGTCGGGATCGAAGAGGTAGCTGACGACCTGCTGAAAGCTCGCGAAGTATTCGACGAGATCGGGCGCGAGTTCCGAGCCGGGAACGAAGAAGCCCGCCATCGCGCTGTATTCGATGGAGCGGATCGCATCGGCATAAAACCGCCCCTCCGCGAGGGCGATGATGTGCCGGTAGCCGAGGATCTCGAGATGCGCGTCCGGAAAGGCTTCGCGGAGCAGCTTGATCGCGGGGAGCGTAAGGATGAAATCGCCGATCGCGCCGCCGCGAATCACGAGCAGGCGCGGCTTCACGCGGTGCGGGGTGTTCGGACGCGCGCCCTAGCGGCTGCCCATGCCCATGCCCCCGAGCGGTCCCTGGCCTTCCCATTTTTCGGGACGATTCCACGGGATGGTGCTGACGCGATTCGGGTCGCTCTCTTGCTCCGCGCAAGACGAGAGCAAGACCGAGAGCACGGTCAGGAGGAGGCACGCAAGCAGACGAAACTGAACTTGCATGGGAACGAAGGCGCTTAGTTCGCGGGGACTGGCGCGGCGGGCGCGTCGGGTGCCGGTGCGGCCAGGGCGCTCGGCTTGGTGCGGGGCCCCTCGTAAACCACGGCGTCGCCGGGTTGAATAGTCACGCCGCGGCGGACCGAGCCGGGAACGATGTCGGCGATGGAAGTGGACGGCTCGATCGAAGTGATGCGGACGCGGCCGATCGGCTCACCGCCACGCGTCACGATCATGATGCCGCCGCTCGCGGCGCCCTGCCGGTCGCCCACGCTGAGGACCACGAAATTCCAGCCGGAATTGACCGCGAGGATTTTCCCGGTCAGGCCCTGCTTGGTCACCCCGCTGCGGTAACGATCGATTTCCTTGTTCGCGGTCGAGAGCTTCTCTTCGTTTTCGACCTTGCTCCGGTTCAATGTCTCAACCATCTGCGATTTCTCGGCGAGTTCGGCCTGAGCCTTGGCGAGGTCGGCTTTCTTCTGTTCGAGTTCGGCCATGATGACCGCCGGATCGACCGCGGGTTTGGTGGGATCGGATCCCTTCATCTTTTCCGTGAGGTCCGCCAGTTCCTTGACCTTCGCATCCAGCGCCGTCTTGGCTTCCGCGACTTGCATCGTGAGGTCGTCCTTGTCCTTTTTCAGACCCGCGATTTCACCCGTCTGCTGCTCGATCTTCGTGTTCGCCGCGGTGAGGTCTTCCTTGGTCTTTTCGAGGTCCGCCTTCGTGATTTTCAGCGTGTTCTCGGTCCGATTGAGGGTCTGCCTCGTCTCTTTCAGATTGGCCTGCAGCTTGTCGGCACTCGCCTTGGTGAGAAAGCTCAGCACCGCCGCGCCCAGCATGACTACGACGGCCAATCCGATGAAGAGTTTTGCCATAATTTGAATTAAGGAATCTGAAAAATTCGGGGGATAAAATTCCGGCTAAGCTGTCGCCCAGAAGGTTTTGGTGCCGCACCTTAAACCTTCCAAAATGTTTCATTGCAAGCGGTTTCAGGAATATTCCGGGAAATGATTTGTCTTCGTGCGGACCCTCCGCATAGTCGCCTCTCCGTCAGGGACTATGGATCGAAGGCAGACAAACCCCGCCAGGGCCGGAAGGCAGCAACGGTAGTCCGACTTTCTTTGTCGTAGCTCTCTGGCGGCTTTTTTTTTGCGCGGAAGGCGGGGGCGAGGCGGAAAGTGGCTGGCGGTTGCTTCCTCGTTCTCTTGCTCCTGCTCTTGCTCCTCCCCTTCAGAGCAAGAGCAAGAGAACGAGGAAGAGGAAGAGGATGGCGACGCGCATTTTCCTTGGAGTGTCGCGGCGAAATGCGGCTAACTCCGCCGCATGTTCAAATCCGGTGCGCAAATGATGATCCTGGTGCTCCTCACCGGACTCGTCCTGATGCGCGAAAGCCGGCAGGAACCACTCGCCTCATGGGATGATGAGTGGGCGGATTTTCTCGCCACGACCAGCCGCCAGGCGCAGCCGGAGGCTTCTGTCACGCTCGTGGGGATCGACGATGGCGGTCTCCAGGAGCATCCCTGGCCGTGGACTCCGCTCGATTTCTCGCTCTTTTTTCAGGCGACGCTGCCGCATCAGCCCGCAGTGCTGGCGATCGATGAGGTGCTCGATTGGGATCGCTTCGCGCTTCCCGAGGCGCAGGTCAGAAAATTGCCTCAGTACGAGAAAATCCTGCTCGATCACATCCATCGCGCCCCGCGGATGCTGCTCGGGGCGCAGCTCGGATTCCCCGAAGATCCACAGGTGGCGCCGCCATGGCAGGAGGTGCCGCTGCTGCGCCAGGTGAAGGGCGACACGAGCGCGCTCCCGGATTTTCCGATCGTGGAGAAGCAACCCTCGGAGGATTACCGGCTCGCCGCGACGATTGGCTTTACCAATCTCCCGCCGGTGCAGGGGCGCTATAATTCGGTGCCGCTCGTCTTTCGGCACCACGGGCAGGTGATTCCCTCCTTCCCGCTCCAGGCGGTGATGATGTGGGCGCGCCAAACCCCGGATGAGGTCACGGTGCAACTCGGGTCCCACATCGATCTCGGCCGGAAATGGCGCATCCCGATCGATGCTCACGGGCGGATGCGCGTGGACTTTGCGGTGCCGCGCGGCGCAGTGAGCTTCGACGACCTGCTCTTTGCCACTGAACAGGCGGCCGCGGGGAACCGGCCCGTGGCGGACCTGAGCAAGCTCAAGGGTCGCATCGTGCTGCTCTCGCGCGTCGATTCGCAGGAAAAAAAGATCCCCCTCGCCGCGCGCCGCGCCGGATCCCAAGGCGAGCTCTTCGCCGCGGCGATCGCGACAATGCAGAATCGATCGTTCATCCAGCGCGCGCCGCTGTGGGTGGAGGTGGCGGTGATCGCGACGCTGGCATTGATCGGATATTTTGCGTCGCGATGGACGCGATTTGGGACGGTTGCGGTTGGGTTCGTCGCACTGGCGGCCTACGGGCTCATCGCGATGGCGGTCTTCAACCGCTGGCTGATCTGGCTGCCCGGAGTCCTGCCGGCGGGAATGGTCCTGTGTTTCTCGGCCTTCCGCATCCTCGCTTCGGACGCGGTGGCTCGTCCGAAGAAGCCGGTGATTCTTTAAGCAGGAGTCAGGAGACAGGAGTCAGGAGTCAGTAAGAACGCTCCGCGTGCATCCTGACTCCTGACTCCTGCCTCCTGCCCCCTGCTTTAGCGTTGCCATCCCCCGGACGCGCTCGCATCTTCCGACGCAGGCTAATGGGGGCACTCACTTTTACCAACCTCACGCGCGACGTCGAAATCGGCGCGAACTCCTACCTGCTCGAAGCCGCCGGCAAGCGGCTCATCCTCGATAGCGGCCTGCATCCGCGCCTCGACGGCGAGGCGGCCCTCCCGCAACTCAGCCTCGCCGAGGCGGACTCCGTGGATGCGATCGTGCTTTCCCACGCGCATCAGGATCACGTGGGCTCTCTGCCGGTGCAGATGCGGCGCCAGCCTCGCGCGCCGGTGTTCATGACCGAGGCGACCCGGCAGCTCAGCGAGGTGATGCTGCACAATTCGGTGAACGTGATGCTGAAGAAGCGCGAGGAAGGGGTGACGAGTTATCCGCTCTTCGGTCATCGGGAGATCGACGTGGCCGTGCGCCGCTGGCGGCCGGTGCCGTTGCATCAGCGCTTCGACATCACCGGCGAACGCCTCCCGGCGCATGAGGACGCGCCGCTGTCGATCGAGTTTTTCGACGCGGGGCACATTCTCGGTTCGGTGGGAACGCTGATCCGCGCGGAAGGACGGACGATCTTCTACACCGGCGACGTGCAGTTTGATGACCAGACGATTTCGCAGGCCGCTCGTTTCCCCGAGCATCCGCTCGATGTGCTGATCATCGAGACGACGCGCGGCGATCGCGAGACGCCGGCGGGCTTTACGCGCGCGGGAGAGGAGCAGCGACTGGCAGACGCGATCAAGGCGGCATTCGATCGGGGCGCGGGGATTCTGATCCCGCTTTTCGCCCTCGGGAAAACGCAGGAGATGCTCGGATTGATCCATGATTTCCGGCGCAAAGGGCAGCTCGGGCACGGGCCCGTTTACATCGGCGGACTGGGGACGAAGCTCACGGAAATCTACGACAAGCTCGCGCACCAGACGCCACGCCAGAAGCACGACCTCCAGCTCCTCGACGCCGTGGCGCCCTTCACCCTGGCCGGGAAAGCCGCCGCGGAGACGCCGCTGAAGGGCGAACGGCTCTACGCGCTCTCCAGCGGGATGATGACGGAGAAGACGCTTTCAAATGTGTTCGCCCGCAAGGTGCTCAGCGATCCCGCTCACTCGCTGTTCTTTGTCGGCTATGCCGATCCCCTCTCCCCCGCCGGCCGCATCCGCAGCGCCGCACCGGGCGACATGGTGCAACTCAGCCCGGAATTTCCCGCGCAGAAACTCCTCTGCCCGGTCGAGCAATTCAACTTCAGCGCGCATGCTTCGCGCGAGACGTTGCGCGCCTATGTGAACAAGGTGCAACCGAAGAAAGTCATCCTCGTGCATGGCGACCGCTCGGCCATCGAGTGGTTCCGCGCCACGCTCCAGGCGGATCTTCCCAACAGCGAAATCATGACCCCCACGCCGGGCGTGGCGATCGAGTTATAGCGGTTACGCCGCCGGATGCGGATGCGGCGGCTTGGGCGCGGTCATTTTCATCCCGACGAAATAGAGCACACAAACGAGGACCACGGCGCCGAGGATGAGGTGCGACTCGTGTTTCACCGCGGCGACGAGAGCCTCGGGATCGAGGGGGTCTTTGCCCTCCGCGAGGAGCTTCGCGCCGACCTTGCCCCCGAGCCAGGCGAGCACCGCGCACCAGATGGCCGCGCCGATCGTGGTGAGAATGCTGAACTTCAAAAAACCCATGCGGATGATGCCGGCCGGGATGGAGATGAGGTGCCGGATGACGGGCAGCAGACGCGCAAAGAAAATGCCGCCGGCTTCGTATCGGCGGATGAAGCGTTCGGCGCGCTCGAATTTATCGTGGGGAATGAAAAAGTATTTCCCCCAGCGCATGATAACCGGCCGCCCGACGACCATCGCCACCCAGTAGGTAATCGCCGAGCCCAGCCAGGAGCCAAAGGTGCCGGCCACGATGACGCCGAAAATCGTCATCTTTCCGCCGGACGCGGCCATGATCGCGGCCGGAGGGATGACGATCTCGCTCGGGACTGGGAAGATCGAGCTTTCCATGGCCATGAGGATGATCACGCCGGGGTATCCCCAGCTTTCCACCCAGCCGAGATACATTGGGACGAGGCCGTGAAGCCATTGAACAAAGTCGTGAAGCATGAGGCGCGTGGTTTAGCGCCCGTCCCACCCGGCGGCAACCGGCAAATTCCCGCCGCGAGCGGATGCCCTGACTCGGAAAATCGACCGAGGTTAATGCGTAATCCAGCGGAGCAACAGGGCCGTGAGGAAGCCGCCGGCGGCGAGTTCGAGGGAAGTGCGGAAGCCGAGCGAAGTCAGGTCGCTCCGGGTGATCTGGGGGAGGAGTTTCATGGTCCTTTACTCCTAGCATCGGGCATGCCCGCGCGGGCGGGCGGCCGGTTACAAGATCTCCGCTTCGTCCGGAAATCCGGAGTCGCGCCGAATCGAATCCAGGCGCCGCCGCATCCCCCGCTCGGAGTTCGGCCGATTGAGCGTCCGCATCACCGCCATCACCACCACCGGGAGGGCGAGCAGCGCGCCCACGGAGATCATCGTCGCCGCCGTCGTCTTCTGCGCGGGGCGGCCGAGCTTTCCCGCGATCAAAAGTCCGATCCCGCAGCCGACGGCGGTCTGGGTCACGGCGAGCAGGCTGGTTTGGAGGGGATCGGAAGACTTGGACATGACTCGGAATATATGTCCGCGGATCGGGGAAAAAGAAACCGGAAAGACGGGAGACAGGCGTCGGGATCGAAACGGACTCCGGACTCGTGACACCTGAGTCCCAGCTTCCCATTGCGCGCAATATGCCCTACTCCCTTTCCCCCCAATGTCTGGCCACGCCCTCTACGTCCTGATTCTTGCCGGTGGCAGTGGTGAACGCTTCTGGCCGCTCAGCCGCAAGCACCGCCCCAAGCAACTGCTCTCGCTCTTTTCAAAAGAGACGCTGCTTGAAGCCACGATCCGCCGCCTCGATGGCCTCGTCCCGCCGGCGCAGATTCTCATCCTCACCAACGCCGATCAGGAAGCCGCGGTGCGCGCGCTCTGTCCGCAACTGCCGGGCGAAAACATCGTCGCCGAACCCGCCAAACGCGACACCGCCGCCGCCATCGCGCTCGGCGCGGGCTGGATCTCGATGCGGGCCCCGGACGCGACGATGATCGTGCTCCCGGCCGATCATTTGATTCAAGATACGGAGGGCTTTCAGCGGACCCTGCGCGTCGCCGTCGCGGCCGCGGAAGAGACGACCGAACTGGTCACCATCGGCATCACTCCCACGTGGGCCTGCCCGGGATTCGGCTACATCGAGGTCGGCAAACCCGCCACGCTCGCGGCCAAGCCCGCGGGACCGGACGTCTTCGACGTCGCGCGCTTCCGCGAAAAGCCGAGCGCGGAGCTGGCCGAGACTTTCCTCAAACAAGGAAACTTCCGGTGGAACGCCGGCATGTTCATCTGGACCGTCCGCGCCATCCTTTCGGCGTTCAATCGCTACGTGCCCCCGCTCGGCGAATTCATTTCCCTGATCCATCGCAGCACCGATCTCGGCCCCATCCTTCGCGAGTCCTTCCCGAAGCTGCCGAAAATCTCCATCGATTACGCCGTGCTCGAGAAAGCGGGCCGCGTGCTGGTGGTCGAGTCGGACTTCGATTGGGACGACATCGGGAGCTGGACCGCGATCGCCAAATATCTCGACGCCGACGCGGCCGGCAATGTCGGCAATGCCGCTCTGACCGCGGTGGATTCACGGCAAAACCTGGTTTATTCGACCGAGGGAAAAATGATCGCTCTGCTCGGCGTGCAGGATCTCATCGTCGTGCAGACCGCCGATGCGCTGCTCATCTGCAATCGGCACGAAGCCGAGAAGATCAAGAATCTCGTCGCGCAAGTGCCGGAGTCTTTGCAATGAAGCGCGCCCTCGGCATCGACCACGGAGAAGCGCGCATCGGCCTCGCGATGTCCGATGAACTCGGGATGCTCGCGCACCCGCTCGAGACGGTGCATGTGAAGGATGTCGCGGACCCCGTGCAGCACATCGCCCAAATCGTGGCGCGGCATCAGATCGGCATCGTCATCCTCGGCCTCCCGCGGAATATGAACGGAACCTACGGCCCCGCCGCGGAGCATGTGCGCTCCTTCGCCGAGGCGCTGAGGACCGCGATCCCCTGCGAGGTGAAACTCTGGGACGAGCGGCTCACTTCCGTGGCCGCGCAGCGTTCGCTCCACGAGGCCGGCCGCACCGTGAAGAATAGCCGCGAGGTCATCGACCAGGTCGCCGCTCAGATGATCCTGCAAGGCTGGCTCGACGCTCAGGCGATGCTGGGGTGAAAAGATTCCCGTGAACTGGGTCGCCCATCTGCTGCTCGAACTGCTCAGCATGCTCTGGCCGTTTGGGCATCGCCGCGACGATCGCTCGGTCGTGGGAAAGTCCCGCCTCGATGAGGAGACCGCACGACTCTGGAAGTGGATCGTCTTCGCGGCGCTCGGGATCGGCGGCCTCATCTGGCTGATCACCCGCGCGTGAAGCCGGACCCTCTCCGACTCAAGCTGCTCATCGCCTACGACGGGCGCCCGTTTCGCGGCTGGCAGAGTCAGGCGACCAAAGACGCGGTTCAGGATTTCGTCGAGGCGGCGTTTGCGAAGATCGTTGGCACGCGCGTCATCGTCATCGGCTCGGGCCGCACCGACGCCGGCGTGCATGCGCTCGGGCAAGTGGCCCACGCGGACGTGCCATGCGGCCGCGTGCCGGATGACAAATGGCAGGCCGCGCTGAACGCGACGCTGCCGCGGGAAATCCGCATCCTGCGAGCGGCGCCGACGCGCGCGCGCTTTCACTCGCAGTACGATGCGAGCGGGAAGACCTACACCTATCGAGTCTGGAACGACTCCTTTCTTCACCCGCTGGAGATCGGACGGGCGTGGTTCGTGCCCGGCGCGCTCGACCCCGCGATCCTGCGCGCCGGGGCGAAATTGCTCTGCGGCACGCACGACTTCGCGCGCTTCGCTGTGCACCGCCGCCAACCCGAGCGCGACACCGTCCGCACGATTCACGATCTGACGATTCACGTCCGCGGCCCTCTGATTACGCTGCGCGTCACGGGGAACGGCTTCCTCTACCGGATGGTCCGGCTGCTCACCGGCTCGCTCGTCCGCTGCGCACAGGGGCGGGCGCCGCTCTCCTGGCTCACCGAACTGCTCCATCATCCAAGCACGGCGAAAAGCCACTTTGCCGCTCCCGCCGAGGGGCTTTACCTGACGCGCGTCTTCTATGCTCCCCGTTCGCGCCAGCCGTCGGATCGTCCCGGCGACGATTTGTAATCGTTAGGAAGCCGCGCTGGTTTGTGGGCCCGCCGCTGCGGCGCTTTTGCATTCAGTATGGAATGTATATTGCTTATTACAATTTCGACACTAGCCATCCATGAATCAAATCTCCAACCCTCTTCTGCTCAGCGCGACCCCCGCCAGCGAGGTCACCATGAGCCTGGGTAATGCCCGGCGCTCCCTTTCCGGTGTCGCCCTCCTGGAGGTTCTCATGGCGGGGACCACCATCGCGCTGTTTATGGCCGGGCTTTTCACCATGAACAGCTTCAGCGTCAAGACGGTGCGGGCGGGCCGGGAGACGGTCGCGGCGAGCCTCATCGTGCAGGAACGACTCGACCAGTTGCGGAAGGGAACCTGGATCAATGTGACGGACCCCGCCTACGTCCGCACCCTACTGAGCACCCCGGCGGGCTCCGGGGCGGCGCTCTCCGGCCTGACCGAGCGCGTCACGCTCAATGTCTATCCGGCCGTGGCGCCCACGCCGGTACCGACCGTGGTCCGGCGGGCGGCGAATGGAACTGTGACGATTGTCTCCTCGAATGCGACCCTCAGCACCCAGCCCACCCTGCGCGCGGACGTCACCACGACCTGGGCTGGCAACCGCACCGGGGCGACCCGGACCCGCACCGTCTCGACGGTGATCGCGCAGGGAGGGATCGTAAAATGAGAGCCAGGTCTCACTCACGGCGGACAGGCGGCTTTACGCTGGTCGAGGTCATCGTGGCCACCGCGGTTTATTCCATCCTCTTCGCGGCGCTCGCGAGCGGGGCCGTCGCGCTGCAACGCTCCTTCAGCGCGACCGAGAAATACTCCAAGTCGGTGAGCGATCAATTGCGCATCCTCGACTATGTGAACCGGGATGTCCGGCGCGCCTCGGCGGTGACCATCACGCTCAATTCCAAGCGGCTGAACCTCACGCTCCCGGACCAATATGCGAGCGCGGCACCGAGCCGCACCTTCCGCACCCCGGCGGTCTCCATGACCGCGGTGACCTATGGAGCGGCCCCGGGCACCATTGCCTATCAGATCAGCGGGGAAAATTGCATCCGTGAGGAGAATGGCGTGAGCAAGGTGATCGCCACGGGGGTGGCGGATTTCCAACTCACGTTCGATAACTCCGATCCCTCCGGGAAGGTCGTCGCCACGACGCTGACCTTCGCCCCGAAGTATCGCATGAAAGAAACCGCCTCGGCCCGGAGCAGTACCACGCTCACCAGCCGGGCCACCCTCCGCAAATAATCATGAAAGCTCCCGCCCACCTCCGACCTCTCCCCTTCCGGCACTTCCGCACCGACCGGGGGAGCGCCTTGCTCGTCGCCTTGGGGACTATCGTCGTCCTTTCCCTCGTCGCGGCGAATGTCCTCCGGGTCACCACCCAGCGGCAGCGCGCCACCTTCCAGGAGACCAGTTGGGGTGAGTCGCTCGCGGCGGCGGAGGCGGGGGCCGACCTCGCCATCGCGTCGCTCCGCGCGGGATCGTGGACCGGCTGGACGGGGCCGGATGCAAATGGCGTGCGCACCTTGCAGACTCCCGTGCTGAGCCACGACGGCGAGGGCAATACGAGCTTCTACGCGATCGTCAAAGCGGATTCTCCGGCCGCGCTCAATACCAGCGACGGCGCCTTTTACCGCCTCCGCTCCACCGGCACCGCGCTGCTCTCCGGCGGCAGAGGGACGGTCGGCCCGGACAAGCTCAACAACAGTCTCTGGCGGGTGAGCCTCAAGAAGAACCGCGACACCGGCGCCACCGTCACCGGCGCGGGGCTCGTCTCCCGCACCCTCGAAGTCATCGCCAAGCCGAGCAGTTTGTTCCCCCGGGCGATCACGCTCTCCAATACGATCACGAATAACTCCAATGCTGTCATCCTCGACAGCTACGATTCGGGGGATACCGCAAAATCCACGAACGGCGTTTACGACCTCGCCAAGCGGCAGTCGAATGCGAAGATTGGCACGCTCGATGGCACAGGCTCGGACCTGAATGGGATGCAAGTCTATGGCGATCTGATGTATTCCGGCCCTGCGGTCTTGGATACGCAGGGCGTTACCGGGCAGATCACCACACCCTTTGTTGAAACCCTCCCGCCCGTGGCGGCCCCTAGCTGGACGACGGTGAACGGAAGCTACGGCACGGTTTCCGCGCCGCTCAATCTCGCCAGCGGCCCTCCCGGATCTCCAAAGCGTTACAAGATGTCGAATATTTCCATGGCCGCCGGCGCCATCACCGCGTTGGCTCCGGCCATTGGGCAACCTGGTGAGATCGAAATCTGGGTCACAGGCAGATTCAAAATCTCCAACACCGGACAGTTTATCTCGCAGGCGGGAGTGAAGGTGAAGATCTACGTCGAGGGAGACATCGAGACCACCGGCACGGGCCTGGTGAACGCAGGTAAAAAAGCGGCCGACTTCACGCTACTCGGCGTCACCCCGACCGATGGTAGTACGCGCCTGGTCAAAGTGAATGGTTCGGCGGATATCATCGCTAGCATCTACGCGCCATCGTACGACATCAAACTCGGCGGCAACGGTGACTTCGCGGGCGCATTTGTCGGCAAGACGATGGATATTGGGGGTAGCAATGCGATGCTCCATTACGACGAAGCACTGAGCCGCACCGGCGGCGGAACCCAATACACGGTCGCGAGCTGGACTGAAGACGTCCGGTAAGGGACCGAGTGCGGCGCCGGATCACCGAGCGCAGGAAATTATTCCTCCTGCAAGTTCACCTGCGTGCTGGGCGACCCTTGAACGGAAGGGATGGAATCATCCCATGTCTCAGTGACTGTCTAAAAATTAGCGAGCGAGCCTGCGGAGCATGATTCTGGAGGCTTGGGCAAGGATGAGGGCGACGCTGGAAGCGGGGTTGGTTTCGTAGTCGCGGGCGAGACGGCGGGCTTGCATGAGCCAGCCGAAA
>JANOAZ010000249.1:0-52326 GCA_031411395.1 Chthoniobacteraceae bacterium | reverse complement strand
GACTTGGCGTAGTAGAAATTCCCCGCGTCATCGGTCTGCAGTCCCATCGCGAATTCGTGGAAGTGCTCGGTGACCTGCGCGTCGTTGTTGAAGCACTCGATGAAGTCGGTTTCGCCGTCGCCATTGCGGTCGCGAAGGACGGCGATCTGATCGCGACACGTCACGTAGATGTCGCCACGCACCACCTTCAGCCCGAGCGGCTGGAACAAACCGCTGGCGATGCGCTTCCATTGCAGGGTGGACGGTTTCTCGCCCAGGCCGGTGACCGTCCACACGTCGCCATTCCAGGTGCAGAGCGCGGCGCTGCGGCCATCGGGGAGAAAATCAAACGCGCCGATCCGCATCAGGCTTTGCCACGGATTCGCATCGGGAAGAGTGAGTGTGTCCACGAGGAATGGCCCGCTGCCCGCGCCGAGCGCGGCGTGCGTCGTGACCGTCTCCGTCCACCGCGATGGACCCCCGCGCACGAGCGGTGCGAGATCGAGCGACGCGGTGTCGGCAGCGGCGAGCGCCCGCAGTTCCGGTTCGCCGAGCTTGCTGGTGTAGAGGCAAAGCGCACGCGCCGTCGGACTCGGCGGAAGCTGGAGCACCGCAAAGCCGTCCTTCGTGACCACGCTCGCGCCATCGCCACGCACCGCGGTCTGCACGTTCGCCGGTGAGACACGCAGCGAGAGTGCCTGCGTCGCCGGGCCGATGTTGAGGATGCGTTTGAAGACGAGCGCGTCGCCGCTCCTGGCGAGGCTTGGCGAATCGAGCACCTCCGCCGCGCCGACGGTGTAGCTCAGCGCCGCACGGGCGCCGTGCAGGTGCAGTCCGCGATACCGCGCCCACTCGCGCGGCAGCGGGCCGTAGCGTTTGCCATCGCGTCCGACGAAGCGCGGATCGTCCCACGCTCCCGTCGCGGGATTCGCCCAGCCGGGGCCGACTGGATTTGCCCACGCGACCTCGCCGACGATGCTCGTGTGCGTGCCGTGCGTGCCGTCAAAGGCAATGCCCTTCCAGTCCACAAAGCCCTCGCCGCTCCACGCGGCCGCCACGCGCATCGTATCGTGATCGTAGAGCATCCACGCGCGCCCTTTGCTCACGCCACCGGGTCCGTCGTCGAGCCGGATGGCGATGCCCTTGGAGGCGATGTTTTCCCGTGTCACCTGATAGGTCCAGTGCAGCGCGGCACCGAAATCCATCTTTAGATAAAACGGCGTGCGATCGACCGGCGCAGCCTTCGCCAGCGTGCGCATCGGGCGCGGCAGTGCGGAGAGGTAGGCCTCATCCACGACGGCGAGCTGACTGGGGTTCTGCGTCCGCAGCACTTCGTCGCGCAGATATTGGATCGCCGCATAGCGATCCTCCGCCGGTACGGGCAGCGGCGGCATGAGGCCGAATCCATTCGTGACCGTCTGAAACATACGGAACGGGTCCGCGCCATTCTTGAGCGCCTCCTGGTGAAACTTGCGCGACGCCGGGATCGATCCCTCCTGCGTCGGCGTGCCGTGGCAGACGATGCACATCGTCGTGTAGAGCTGCTTTCCCCGCGCCAGCGTCTCTTCGTTCCAATGCGTGATCAGCTCCGCGTGCGCCGTATCGCTCAACGGTTGCACCCAAGCCTGCCGGATCTCCGCACCGCCGCTCGCAATCACCGCCAGATGCGTGGGCACACCCGCGATGCCGCCGGGAAATGTCACCTGCTCGGTGAGCTGCGCGCTCTTGGATTTCGCGATCGCCGCCACATCGGCGATGACCTTCCCATCGACCTCCGCGAAGAGCGACGCCGCCTTTCCGACGAGCTGCTCATACTGCAATTCGAGCACCCGCCACACGCCGGCTTTCCCCACCGGCAGCGCGACGAGCGCCGACGGATGCGCCCGCACGGCGAGACGCGCCTCCGCCGCCGGCATCCGATATTCCAGATGCAGCCGGAAGTTTGCGAGCACCACCGGATGCTCCACCGTCTGCTCCTCGGCACACGGCTGAAATGCGGCAAACACCGGCACGCGCGTCTCCTCCACGGTGCGGGCGGGCACCGAGGGAAGCTGCGCGTGCGCGGCGACGGCGAGGAGCACTGCGGCAAAGAAGGCGGGTTTCATGGATCGCGTTGTTTTCTTATCGTGAGCGTTTGCGCTTGGGCGGGGCGGCTGCGGCTTCGATCGCGCCGCAGTCGCACTTCCCTGCGGCCGGCCGCTGCGTGCCGAACAGGTCGAGGCCGCAGATGAGTGGTCCCTCCATGCCCGCGCCGCGTGCGGGGCTGCCGGGCTGAAGCGCGAAGCCCGTTGGCGGCGCGTCGGGCGCGGGTGCGATGAAGAGCGGGTCCCCCCAGATATCGCGTCCGCTGAAGTCGATGACCTTCTTTTGACCGTCGCTGAAGAGGACGTTCGCCTCCCACACGTTGCTCGGCTCGGGTTTGTTCTGCCGGTTGCGGTTGCGGTGCACGGTCTTGCCGGCACTGGAGACGGCAATGTTGTTGATGACACGGCAGCCGAGCGCCCAGCTCGTGTCGATCTCGCCGTAGTCGATGATGTCGGTCTGGCAGTTGGCAAAGGCCGTGTTGTTGACCACGTCCACGCGGTCGCTCGCGAAAACGTGGACGCCGCCGGCGCCGTTGTGATGCGAGAGGTTGTTCTGCACGAGCGTGCGCCCGGCGTTCGGCTCGCCCGGCCCGCCAGGCTGATGCTGGATGAAGTCATCGATGATGATGCCGTTCCCGTCCGAGACGTGTGCCTTGGACGCATCCTTCTCCCACGGCGGCAGCCACGCGACCTGGGTGCGATTCCGTGCGACGACGTTGTTGCGCACGAAATTGCGGTGCTCGGTCGAAGCGTCGAAATTCCACGCCCAATAGAAAGTGATGCCGCTGTGCGCGTAACGCGAACGCGCCGCGCAGTCGGTAACGGTGTTGCCTTGCACGGTCACATAATCCGCGATCATGGACGCGATCCCCGCGCCGCACGCGTCGTGAATGTGGCAGCCGATGATGCGGATATGATGCGGGCGATCGGCCCGGTCGCGGTGCGGAGCTTCGTCCTTCACCGTCCTGCCCGTGGCGTCGATCGTCTTGCCCTCGATGGAAATGGCGGTGCCGTTGAATCTGGCATCGGGCTTTTCCACGCGGCCGTTTTCCTGCGCTTCTTCGAGCGTGACGTTGCGCGCGTTGCCGACGACTTCCAGGCCGTTGATCTCGAAGTATGCCGCGCCATTTTTCACCGCGAAACCCGCCCAACCACTGAACTCCGCGCGCGGCTTTGCACCAGGAGCGCCCTTGAGCGTGATCCATTTCGTCGGCGTCCCGCTCTTCGTGAAAGCGACGCCGTTTCCGATCGGATGCACGCCCTCCATCACGAGCACGGTGTCGCCCGCCTGCGCCGCTGCGAGGCCTCCCCGGATGGTGAGAAAGGCGGTGGCCTCGCTGCGGCCGTCGGCCTTGTCTGAGCCAGTGGCGGAGACGTAGAAGCTCGGCGCCGAGAGGCTCACATTGTCCACGCGCAGGAGATGGCCGGCGGCCGGCGGCCAGGGCTGCGGAGCCTCGCTCCCGATCTCCCACGAGAGCTGGATGAAGGGCGCGGCGGGATCGAAGTTTCCTTTCCACACGTTCATTTCCGCCAGATCGATCGAGTGCCGGTAATACGATCCCGCCACCGGCGGATACACCCATTTCTCCAGCCCGCCGCTGCGCTGGCGATCGGCGTCGAACGACGCGATGCGCACGCGGATCGGTCGCGGCTGGTTCGCCCAGAGATCAAAGGCGAGCGTGAGTTTCACGAGCGCGATTTCCGTATTCTCGACCCCCAGCAGCGGCGTCCGCAGCCCTGCGGTCCATGCCTTGCGCGCCGCGCTCGCATCGACCGTAAGCGCAGCCGCTCCGGAGCGCGCGCCGCGGAACGTATCGATCGAGCCCTCCGGTTCGATCGCGTGTTTTGATTTCACCACATCAATGGAGGGGAACTCTTCCATCGCCGGCACATCGGCGTTGAAATCCAGTGCCAGGATGTTCGCAGCGAACGTCGCGCTTGAGGCGACGCAGTTCAGCGCAAGGAGCGCGGCAAGTCGGGAGGTGTTGCGGGGGTTCATTGCTGGGACGGGCCTCGGGCCGGCGCGGAAATCACGTCCGAATTTCCCTGGTCTGGCCGTCGAGCAGGCAACTGACGTTCATGTCGCCCATGACGTTGATCACCGTGCGGCAGCGGTCGAGAAACCAATCCACCGGCAGGAGCAGCGCGATGTATTCGATGGGCAGGCCGACGGCGTGGAAGACGAGGGTCATGGTGACCAGCCCAGCCTCGGGGATGCCCGCGGCGCCGACCGATGCGATGACCGAGGTGATCACCACGAGGAGCTGTTGCGAGAGCGTGAGTTCGATCCCGAGTCCCTGCGCGGCGAGCAACTGCGAGATGAAAAGCGCGGACATCGCTTCGTAGAGTGCGGTGCCGTCGTTGTTGAAGTTGGAACCGACGAGCGCGCCGAGGCTGGCGGACTTTTCCCGCAGGCCCACGCGCGTCATCAGGCACTCGAAGGTGACCGGCATCGTGACCGTGGAACTGCTCGTGGAGAACGCCATGACGATCGCGTCGCGGGTGCCGCGGAGCAGCGCAATGGGATTCACCCATGAGCCGAAATGGATGCGGGTGAGGTAATAAATCGCCTGCAGGATGAGCGCGAGGATGACCGCGATGATGAACGCGCCGAGGGCGTGAAAAGGGCCGAAGCCTTGCGTGCCGATGATGCTCGCCACGAGGCCGAAGACGGCGAGCGGCACGAGGTCGATGATCCAGTGCAGAATGACGACGAGCGTTTGCAGGGCGAGGTCGATGATGTCGGTGATGGTGTGAAGCGGGCGTTGCGCGGAACGGCGCAGCGCGATGCCGAAGGCGACGGCGAGGAAGATGACGCCGATCACTTTGCCGTTGTCCGTGAGCGGGCCGAGGAGACTTTTGGGCACGTTCTCGAGGAACATCTGGAGCATGTCGGGCTTGCCTTGCTCGTGCGTCTCGGCGGAGGGCGCAGCTGGCGCGAGCTTTGCCCAGTGGCCGGGCTTGATGACATTCGCCACGAGCAAACCCACGCTGATCGCCACCAGAGTGTTCAGGATGAGCAACCGGATGAGCCGACCGGCGGTTCCTTTTTCAAACTTTGCCGCCATCAACGCCTGAATGATCGCGACCAGAATCAGCGCCGGTGCGAGCGCGCCGAGGAGGCGCAGGACGAGCTTGCTCGGGATGGCGAGCGGCGCGGCCTGGGGGCCGAGGATCAGTCCGCCGAACAGCCCGAGGACCAGCGCGCCGAGGATGCGGAGATAGAGCGGCGTGCGATGCCACCACGCGAACAGGCCGGTTTTGGGTGTCGTTTCCATGAGTCAGCGCTGGACGCGGCCACCGCCCGCGCCGGCGGCGAGCGCCTCCACTTCGTCGAGGGTGAGGAGGGCGTAGTCGCCGGGCAGCGTGTGTTTGAGCGTGCTCGCGGCCACGGCGAAGTCGATCGCGCGCTGCGGATCGTCGCCGCGCAGCAGCGCAAAGATGAGTGCGCCGGTGAAGCTGTCTCCGGCTCCGACGCGGTCCACGATCGTGATCTCGTGCTTGCGCGAAAAGTACGCGGTCCCATCCGTGAAGAGCATTGCGCCCCAAGTGGTGGAGTCGGCGGTTTCCGCCGCGCGCATGGTCAGTGCGACGGTCTTGAAGCCAAATCGCTCGCTGAGGCGGCGGGCGGCGTCTTCCTCGCGGTCCGGCGCGGAGGCGTCGAGTGGCAGGCCGAAGACGGTGCGCGCCTCCTCCACGCTGGTGATGCAAAGGTCCACGAGTTCCATCAGCGGCGCGAGCGTCTTCCCGGCGGTCTCACGGGTCCAGAGCTTCGCGCGGTAGTTGAGATCGAAGCTGATCCTCAGGCCCCGGCGTTTCGCTTCCGCACTTGCCTCCCGCACGATCGCGGCTGCCGTGGGCGAAAGGGCGGGCGTGATACCGGACCAGTGCAACCACTTCGCGCAATCGAGAATGCGCGACCAATCGAACTCTCCCGGCGCTGCCCCGGCGATGGCGCTGTGCGCGCGGTCGTAGATGACCTTGCCCGACCGCTGGCTCGCGCCCTGTTCGAGGAAATAGACGCCGATCCGATCGCCGCCGCGCACGATGCGCCCGGTGCCCACGCCGAGGGCGCGCAGTTCGTTGATGGCGCGCTGCGCGAGTTCATTCTCCGGCAGCTTTGTCACGAAGCTCGCGCTCGCACCGAGTTGCGCGAGCATCACCGCCACATTTGCTTCCGCGCCACCGAAGGTGATTTCGAAATGGGGCGCCTGCAAAAATCGGAGCCGTCCCGGCGGCGAGAGCCGGAGCATGATTTCACCGAAGGTGACGACATCGGACATGGGCGCGGAGGATGCGGATCCCCGGTCTCGATGAAAAGCCGGAACCCGCGCGGCGTTTCAAACGAAACGCAGTTCTTCGCCGCCTGGCGCGATCAGGCCATGCCGTTCAAGCAACGCGCGATATTTCGCCAAGCCGGCCTTTTCGCGCGGCCCGAATCCGAAACGGATATACTCGGTGAGATACGGGATGCTTACGTCGGGAGTGTGCCCGGTGTCCGCCGCGACGATTTCGGAAATGTGCGCGATGCCGTCGTATTTGATATCGCGGAGTTCGACGGCAATGGCCTCGGCATTGGGCAGCGTGGGGCGCATGAGCCAGAGGGCGAAGACGAAGGGCAGGCCGGTGCAGCGCTTCCACTCGGCGCCGAGGTCGAGATATTGCCAGCCTTCCGGATTCGCCAGGCGAAAGTCGATGGCTTGGTTACCGATGAGCAGGCGCGCTTCCTCGTGCGCGCGATGTTTCAAGCCGGGCGCGGTGTGTCGCTCCGGGATCAGCAATGGAGGCCTCTGGAGAGAATCCGGAGTCCGTCCGCTTTCGAGGGGGAGGCGGTGGAATTCCGCGAGGAGCACCTTCAGCAAATGCACCGACGTCAACGAGGCAGGATCGAGCGTGATCTCCGCGACGTCTTCGAGCGGGCACCGATGCGCGAGGAAGACGCTGAAGACCGGGCCGTCGCAGCCGATGGCTACTTCATCCACCGCCAGCCACGGCGGATTCCGCAGCGCCTCAAAAACCGGCACCAGCGCCACGTCGAGTTTGCCGAGCGCGATGTCGCGGGCGAGGCCGGAAGGGTGATCGAAAACGACCGGTGCATCGCAGCCGTAGATGAGCGGCTTCGAATTCAGGTACTGCACGCAGCCGACGCGAACGGCGGCCAGCGCCGGGTGGCGGATCACCCGCAGGCCAGCGCTTCCGCAGGCTGGCTGGGTGCGATCCGGCGATACCACGTGTCGCGCTGCATCGGCACGCGGCCGGCTTCGCGGATCGCACTTTCAAAGTGCGCGACGGTCTGCCCCTGCGGGGTCGTGGCGCCCGCCATGTGGAAGATTTTTTCCTCCATGATCGTGCCGTGCAGATCGTCCACGCCGTAGTTCAGCGCCTGCTGCGCGAGCGGCAGGCCGAGGCTCACCCAGTAGGCGGTGATGTGGTCGAAGTTATCGAGGTAGATGCGGGAGACGGCGAGATTGCGCAGCTCTTCAAAAGCCGGCGCGTGCGGCAGATGCTGGAGCAGGGGACGAGCGCCCTCGGGTTCGAAGGCAAACGGAATGAAGCCGGTGAACCCGTGCGTTTCATCCTGCAACTCGCGCAGCCGCCGCAGATGATCGACGCGATGCGCGGGCGTTTCCAGATGACCGAAGAGCATCGTCGCGGTGCTCCGCATGCCCATCTCGTGCCAGATCCGATGCACTTCCAGCCACTCCTCGGCGCTCTCCTTTCCGTGGCAGATCTGCTCGCGAATTTCCGGATCGAAAATCTCCGCGCCACCGCCGGTGATCGCACCGAGACCCGCTTCGCGCAGCGTCTCCAGCGTGTCACGAATGGGCAGACGGAAGACGCGGTCGGCGAGGTGGCGGATCTCGATCGCGGTGAACGCCTTGATGAAAAGCTTCGCGTCGAGCGCGCGGAGGCGGCGGATCAAATTCACGTACCACTCCGACCGCAGTGTCGGATGCAATCCTCCGACCATGTGAATTTCCGTGATGCCGCCGGCCAGCCCGGTGCGCACCTTTTCCACGATCTCCTCGGTGGTCAGCTCGAAGGCATGCGCGTCCCGCTTCCGTGCCCCGAACGCGCAGAACTGGCACGCGAGCAGGCAGACGTTGGAGTAGTTGATGTATTGATTGTGAATGTAGGTCGCGACGTTCCCGTTCTTCCTCTCGCGCAGGACATTTGCGATCGTGCCGAGCGCATTGAGGTCGTGCGAAACGTAGAGCCGGAGCGCTTCCGCGTCCGTCACGCGCTCGCCGGCGGCGACTTTGTCGTAAATCGGGCGCAGGTCTGGCGGGATGAGTTTGGCGGACATCGGAAGGGGCGTTCACAGGTAGTTACGCCGCGGGAGGCGCGCAAGGTGCGTTTCCGGGATCGCCTCGGGAAACAGTTGCCTCACCACGGGCGAATCGGCATCGTCCCCCGCGCCCCCGCCATCATTCAATGAGCCAAGATCCGAGCCCCCAGGCTGATCCCGCCGAAGACGCCAATGCGCAGGATCTCCGGTGGATGGCCCGCATCAAGACCGGCGACACCGAGGCTCTGCGCGCATTGATCGAGACGCATCAGCATCGGATCATCGGCACCGTGGCGAAGATGCTGGGCGATGACTCGGACGCAGAGGACATCGCGCAGCAGGTCTTCATCCGGCTCTGGAAAAGCGCGGTCCGCTACGAGCCGACGGCGAAGTTCACGACGTGGCTCTTTAAGATCACACGCAACCTCGTCTTCAACGAGCTGCGCCGCCGGAAACGTCATCCCGCCCAATCGCTCGACCGCCCGCTCAATCCCGATGAACCCGAGCGCACGCTCCAGGCGGCCGACACCTCGAGCAAGGCGCCCGACATTGCGTTGCTCGATGAAGAAATGCAGGCGGCCATTCAGCGCGCGATCGATGAATTGCCGGAGACGCAGCGCATGGCGATCATCCTCCGCCGCTACGACGACATCTCCTACGAGGAAATCGGCGAGATTCTCGATCTCTCCGTCCCGGCGGTGAAGAGCGTGCTCTTTCGGGCGCGCACGGAGCTGCGCGAAAAGCTGAAGCAGTATCTCGACGCGTGAACGCGGAGGGAATTTAATTGTTAATTGCTAAATGCAAATTGATGCCGTGTGCGGCGGCGTCTCCGGCAATTTTCAATTAACAATTAGCAATTAACAATTTCCCGCATGCCTCCCTTCCGCCCCGCCGTCTTCCTCGATCGCGACGGCACCCTCATGGATGACACCGGCTACGTCGGCGATCCGGCAGAGGTGCGCATCTTCGACGGCGTGCCGGACGCGCTCGCCGCGTTGAGAGCGCGCGGCTTTCTCACCGTCATCGTCACCAACCAGAGCGGCATCGCGCGCGGCAAGTTTTCGCTCGCGGACTTCGAGGCGGTCCACGCCAGCTTCCTCCACCTCCTCGGCCCCGGCCTCATCGACGCCACCTACATGTGCCCCGATCATCCCGACACCGCGACCGATCGCCGCAAGCCGGGCCCGGGCATGCTCCTCGAAGGCGCGCGCGATCTCGGCATCGACCTCGCGCGTTCCTGGATGGTCGGCGATCGGGCGGGCGATCTGGAGGCGGGACGCCGCGCGGGCGTGCGGTCGATTCTCGTTCGTACGGGGGAAGGCACGGGAACGGATTCGAGCGCGGCGGTTCACATCGCGGCGGACTTTCCGGCCGCGGCGAAATTCATTCTCGAGTCGGCGCAATCGTGACAGATGGCTCTCAAGACATCGCCCAGAACTGCCGGGCGGCTTCGGTCCAGTCGCGGTCCTGCACCGCGCGGTGGGCCTCGATGCTCATGGTCTGGCGCAGTGCGGGATCGTTGGACAATTTCGCGATGTGGTCCGCGAAGTCGCCGGTGTCGAGGGCGCGGGTGATGTAGCCGGTGGTGCCGTGGACGATCAGGTCTTTGGGACCGCCTTGATCGGAGACCACGCAGGGGACGCCGCTGGCGAGTGCCTCGAGGATGACGTTTCCGAAGGTGTCGGTGGTGCTGGGAAAAACGAATACGTCGGCGGAGGCAAACGCGCGGGCGAGGTCGCGCCCGGCGAGGTATCCGGTGAAGGCGGCGTCGGGAACGAGGGTGCGCAGTTCTTTCAAATAAGGACCGTCGCCCACAAAGGCGAGCGAGGCGCCGTCGCCGCGCAGCCGGGACCACGCGGAGACGATGACGTCGAGGTCTTTTTCCCGCGAAACCCGGCCGACGTACAGGAGCACCGTGCGTCCATCGCCGATGCCGTACTGTTTCCAAAAATCCGGCTCCCGGCGCGACGGGTGGAAGAGTGCGGTGTCGAGTCCGCGGGGGAGGATTTTGATCTTCTCCGGAGCGATGCCGCGGTCGGTCCACGCGCGGCGGTAGCCTTCGCTGTTCACGTAGAGCAGATCGAGCTGCTCGTAGAACCACTTCATGTAATTCCAGGTCAGCGTTTCGAGGAAGTTGTCGTCGGTGAGGATGCGGACGTACTGCGGGAAGTCGGTGTGGTAGATGCCGCTGGTGCGGATGCCGAGGATCTTTGCGGCGAGCAGCGCGGTGAGGCCGATGGGTCCGGGTGTGGAGATGATGAGTTCGGTGAAACCCTCGCGCTGGATGTAGTCGATGATCTGGAGGATCGGCGGAAAGCTGAGCTTCTGTAGTTCGTACTCGGGCAATTCAAACTCGCCGACCGGGGCGAAATTCTTGATCGGAATGCCGGTGATGGTGATCGAGGAACGCGAGGTGACGACGACGAGATCGTGACCTTCGGCGCAGACCGCAGCGGTGAGCCGCTTGATGGTGTTGGCGACGCCGTTCACGTCTTCCAGCGTGTCGGTAAACCACGCGCGCTTGTGGTTCTGGAGGATGGGCGGCTCGTCGCCGGTGAGGCTGGCGCTCAGCTCGCGCAGCCACGGGCGGTCGGGCGCCTGGCTGCGGAAGGCGTAGAGGTAAGGGGCGAGCGGCGTGAGCACGGGGAGCAGCACGCTGATTTCCTGGATCGCCCCGATGATGTTCCCGCCCGAGAGCTCCTTGACGAAGGTGGTGAAAAACCGGAACGCGAGCTGATTGGCGAAGAAGTTCGCGATGATGAAGGCGCGGCGCTCCGGCTCGGCGATGCCGGCAGTCTCGCGGGCGAGCAGGGCTTTGAATCCATTGCCGGAGAAGGTCGCGGCAAACTGTTTCCAGAGGGAAGCGTTGGCCGGCTTCGCCAGATCGAAGATGCGCCCGCTGCTGATCCCTTCGGCGACGAAGCCGAGCTTTTCCATCCACGAAAACTCGGTCGGATCCTCGCCTTCCATGAACCGCGAAAAGGCCTTGCCGAGAAAGCTCGAGCTTTTCGCTCCGGCGACCTTCTCTCCGATGAACTCGCGGAGGTTGTTGTAGAGACTGTGCGAGACGGCGAGCGGCGTGCCGCCCACGCCGCGCAGCGCGCAGCGGCCGGCGCGGACATGATCGAGAAACTCGGCTACGCTGGCGGCGGGCGGCGTCTCCGTATGAGCGGAGGCTGAATACATGCCGCCGTGGTCGTCCGAGCCGGCGGTCAGGAATTTCACCCACGGCTCCTCGTGCGTCGGCGCGAAGCCGTGGCGGTTTGCAAGTTCGTCCAGCTTCGCCGGCGTGAGGCCGGCGCAGATGAATTGCGTCACTTCGCTGAGGAGGCGGTCGCGATGCCCGTTCAATCCCTCGAAGTGTTTGAAGAGCAGGATCAGCTTCTCGACATGCGCCGCGGCGAGCCGGTCATCGACGCGATAGAGCGGGTGCGCGACCGCATGCGCGAGGCGCTCCGCGGCGAGGTATTTTTGCAGCTCGAAGATACTCTCGCGCCGGGTCTGTACTTCGGCGTGCTGGGTTTCCGAGAGACCCCACACGAGCAGATGCACTTCGCAGCGATCATCGGGAAATCGCGTGCTCACCTGCTCGCTGATGAAGACGCCGGGCCGATCCGCGATCTCCAGGCAGCCGTCGATGCGGTTGTGATCGGTGATCGTCACGAAGTCCATCCCGCGAGCCCGGAGCGAATCGTAGAGCGCGACCGGCGGTGTGTAGCTGTCGGGGAGGCCGATGCGGCGGAAGAGCCACTCGGGAGCGCGCGCGCTGTGGCGGGAGTGAATGTGGAGGTCGGCTTTCAGGAGTGTTGAGAGTTGAGTGTTGAAAGTTGAGAGGCGCGCTCGCTGGCGATCCACGCGTCGTAGGTCATCGGTTCCCTGTCTGCGAGCGCGCGCGTGATCAGCGCGCGGATTTGCTCCCAGATGGTGGCGTGCTCGAGATCCACGGGATGAACTGAGATGCGCATGAGGGGATTCCGGTGGAGCCGGCGAAAGAGCATTGCATTCCACCCGAGGCTGGCCGTGCGCCGCCAGCCGCTGCGCACGCTCCAGACGAGGGACTGCGAATTCCACGACTGCCTTGTTTTTAGGTCGAGCACCGCGCCGAGCGTCGTGGTGTATTCCACACCGAGATCGCGCAGAGCTTCCTCGGCTTCGGCGCTGAGCAGCCACGCCGGGGCGATGAAGCCGTGAGGATCGAGCCCCGCGCGCTGCAACTCGGCGATTCCGCGAGAGACGAGGTCGCGCGCGGTATCGCGGTCGAGATCGTAGAATTCGCCCTCATCGGCGGTGTAAAGGCGCGTGGTGATTTTCTGCATCGCGTTCTCGCCGGTGCGGCGGGCGCGCTGATGGTAGTAGCCATGCGTGACGATCTCGTGACCTTCATCCGCCTTTTCCGCGAGCCACCGGCAAAAGCCGGCGTCGGAGAGGAAGTGTCCGCGGTGGTGATGATCCGGGATCACGAGCAGTGAAGTCCGCGGCACACCCATGGCCGCGAAGACCGCTAGGATCGTGGCGCTCGCCTCGCGCGTGTGCGGCGATACGTCGTGCAGCGAAACGACGAGCGCGCGGGCAGGGGAGGGCGACATGGCTGAGCTTGCGACGATGGAATCCAGCCAGGCCGGGACGGTGGCTTACTTCTTTACCCCGAGCCCGACGACCTCCCGGAGATACTTGATCGAACGCTCGAGTTCCCCCTTTTGGTAATCCTGTTCCGCCTTCTTCTTTTCCGGACCCTCCGGCGCCTTGAATTGCGCGATTGCATGCCCGCGCTTTGCGAGCGCCTCGAACCGCGCGAGCGCCGCGGGCCGCTTGTCGTAGTGCTGCCAGAAGTCGTCTTTCTTGTAGGGAAAATTGCGGGCGAAACCGGAGATGGTTTCGATGATGATCGGCACCTGCGGACAGAGTTGCGACCAGCGCGCGGCATACGCCTTCCAGTCGATGAGGCCCTCGCCGACGGCGGTCCATTGCACCGATGCGCCATCGGGTGTCTCCCACACCATGTCGTCGCGCAAGCTGGAGCAGATCGTGTATTTGCCGAGGTTTTCGAGCACGTCCATCGGGTCTTCGAGTGTCCATGCGCCGTTTCCGGAGTCGATATTCGCCCCGACGTAATCCGCTCCCGCAGCTTCGATGAGGTCCACCAGTTCCCACGAGTGCATATCACCGGAGTGGTTCTCCACCGCGACCTTCACGCCCGCATCGAGCGCGGCCGATCGGCACGCCTTCAGCACCGCCACGGTGTCGGCCATTCGCGCGCGGATGCCACCCTCCGTCTTGCGATCTTCGCCCGCCCCGAGGATTACGCGAAAGACCGGCGAACCGAGCGCCTTCGCCACCCGCAACCCGAGCCGCACATGTTCCTCGGCCGTGCCCCACGTTGGCTTAAAGCGCTTCGAGGTGGGGCAAATGCTCCAACTCCCCGCGTAGATCGCAACTTCCGAATCGTCCGCCTTCTTCTTCACCTCGCGCAGCGCCGCATCCTCCAGGCTGTCGTAAGCGTCGAGGTCGGAAATGAGCAACGCATCCAGCTTCAGTGAAGCCGCGTAGTCGATGAGTTGCGGCGCTTTCCAGCCCATCGCCCGCACCGCGAAGTTGTCCATCCCGAGCCGGATCTTTGAGTTTGCTGCCGCTGCCATCGCCCGGTTCGGACCGGCGAGCGTGCCCGCCGCGGCGAGCGTGAGTGTGGAGAGAAAAGCGCGGCGATTAGTTTGGGGAGATTCCATAAGGCGAGACGCGATTACAGGGTCCGCCGCCGGGCGCGTCAAGCGAGGCGGCTTCAAGCCTTGAACGTCGTCGAAAGCCCGGCGCTGGCCGGGCTACCCTCCGGCGAACCGCGCCGTTACCAATTCTTCACCCACTTGGCCTGCACGGCCGTCGCGCTGGTGGCGCCGGATGTGGACCAGAGGTCGAACGTCGGATTGTACCCCGCCATGGCCGTTGGCCGATTGGCCTTCGGGTCTTTCCGCAGGGCTTCCACGAATTTTTCCTCTGCCGCCGCTCCCGCCGTCGAGTAGCCGTAACTGTTGTCGAACGGGTCCTTGATGTAGTTGACGAGGACGATCTTCCCGCTGCCATCCTTGTTAAAGTTCAGGACGTTCGGCTTGAAGAAATCCGAGGCGTAGCCCTTTCCCTCGCCCTCATCCAAAGCCCCGTTCGCGTTCAAGTCGCCGCTCAGCGCGATGTAGAGGTACTGGCTGGCTTTCTGGTAAGCGGCCGTGGTGGGATTCGCGCTCACCCGCGCGTCGAGCGCATCGGTGTCGTCGCTCCGAGGATAGGTGCCGTTGTCGGCTTTGTAATTTTCGCAGCTCAGGCTGATCGACTTCATCTCACCCTCCGCACGGGCTCGTGCCGCCTTGGTTTGAACGAGGCCATTCACACTCAGGACGATGCCGGCGAGGATCGCGATGATCAGCATCACCGTCAGCATTTCGATCAGCGTGAAGGCGCGTTGAGAAGGGGAGCGAAGCATGCGCAGTTCTGGTTGGGTCGGTGTCTTCAGTTACTGGCTCTGCATGCCCTGGATGATCGAGATCAGCGGCATGAACAGCGCGATGACGATCGTGCCGACGATGACCGCAAGGAGAACGATCATGATCGGCTCGAGCAGCGAGGTCAGGCCCTCGACCGCGTTGTCCACTTCGTCGTCATAGACCTCGGCGATCTTGAGCAGCATCTCCGGGAGTTGTCCGGTTTCTTCGCCCACGTCCACCATCGAGATGACCATGGGTGGAAAGACCCCGCTCGCCTCGAGCGGCTGCACGATGGACTCACCTTCCTTGACCGCGTCGTGCACCTTCGTGACGGCCTCGGCCACCACCACGTTGCCGGCAGTGTCGCGGGTGATGTTCAGCGCCTGGAGGATCGGAACGCCGGAGGTCACCAGCGTGCCGAGCGTGCGGCTGAATCGGGAGATCGCGCTCTTGCGCAGCAGATCGCCGAAGAGCGGGAGCTTGAGCACAATCTTGTCGATCGCGGCCCGTCCCGCCGGATTGTTGGAAATGAACTTCCAAGCCACAACCGCACCGACCACGCCGATAATCGTGAACCAAAGATACGGCGGCTGAAAGAGAACCTTGATCCCGTTGCTCGCCGCGATGACCCACTGCGTGATCGCGGGCAGCGGCTTCCCGTTCAGCATGTCCTTAAAGATCTGCTCAAACTTCGGCACGATGAACGCGAGCAGGAAGAGCATGATCACGATCGCGATGATCAGCACGATCACCGGATAAGCCATGGCCGCGAGCACCTTGTTCTTCACCTTCTGCGCCTTTTCCTGGAACTCCGCGAGGCGGTTCAGCACGAGTTCGAGCACACCGCCGAGTTCGCCCGCTTTCACCATGTTGATGTAGAGCTTGTTAAAGATCCGCGGGTGCTGCGCCATTGCCTCGGAGAAAGTGCTGCCGCCCTGCACGCCGTCCGCGAGGGCGTTGATCGTGTTGCGCAGGACCAGATCCTTCTCCTGCTTGGCCAGCACGGTCAGGCTGCGCAGCAGCGGCAGGCCTGCATCGATCAGCGTGGCGAGTTGTCGGGTGAAAATCATTAGCACCTTGCCGCTGACAGTTTTCTTTTGAAAGAGCACGATGCCTCCCGCCTTCTTCGCCGCGGGAGCAGACGCGGCCTTCACGGCTTTGGCGACCTTCTTGGAAGACTTCGCCGTCGCCACGCCCTTGCCTTCTTCCACGACGCTGGTCGGGAAATATCCGGCCTGACGCAATTGCCCGACGGCTTCGTTGGTATTGCCAGCCTCGATCACTCCCACTGACTCCTGCCCTCTCTGATCGAGCGCGATGTAATTGAATTTTGCCATATGGGAGAACGCTGGTTTTTCTTGGACTGAAATAGTGCGCTGCGCGGAAAAGAAGTCGATGAAGATTTAGCGACGGAAAGGATTTTGCCGGGACGAAGATGGCGCGATAACGAAACGCGAACAAACTCCGCGCAACTAGGTGTATTTGAGCACTTCTTCGATCGTGGTTTCGCCGTCGTAGATGCTGCGGAGGCCGTCGTGACGCAGCGTGGTCATCCCGAGTTCGACGGCCTTTTGTTTCAGGACGACGCCGGGCGCGCGCTGGTTGATCAGCTCGCGAATCGGATCCGTCACATCGAGCAATTCGTAGATGCCTTTGCGTCCGCGGTAGCCGGTGCTGTTGCAGGTTTCGCAGCCTTTGCCGTAGAAGAAATTCTTGTCCCCGATCTCATGCGGCGAGAGCCCGAGTTGGGCGAGCGCGGCTTCCGTCGGCTCATAGGGTGTCTTGCAGTTCAGACAGATCTTCCGGATCAGCCGCTGGCCGAGCACGCCTTCGAGCGAGGAGGAAATCATGAACGGCTCCACGCCCATGTCGATCAGCCGCGTGACCGCGCCGGGCGCATCATTCGTATGCAACGTGGTGAAGACGAGATGTCCCGTGAGCGACGCCTGGATGGCAATCTGCGCAGTCTCCACGTCTCGCGTTTCACCCACCATGATGCGATCCGGGTCCTGCCGGAGAAAGGCGCGCAGCGTCCGCGCAAAGGTCAGCCCGATCGCGTCATTCATCGGCACCTGGATGATTCCCTCGATGTCGTACTCCACCGGGTCCTCCGCGGTCAGCACTTTGGAATCCACCGTGTTGATCTTGTTCAGGCACGCGTAGAGTGTCGTCGTTTTTCCCGAGCCGGTCGGCCCGGTGACGATGAAGATCCCGTTCGGTTTCTCGATCGTGTGCAGCAGGTAATCGAAGATGTATTGCGGCATGCCGAGCGTCTCGAGCTCGAGCTTCACCGCGGAACGATCGAGCACGCGCAGCACGACCGATTCGCCGAACTGCGTCGGGAGTGTCGAGACGCGCAGGTCCACCTGCTTGCCGGCGAGCGTCATCTGGATGCGACCGTCCTGCGGAAGGCGGCGCTCGGCGATGTTCAGATAGGCCATCACCTTCACGCGCGAAATCACCGGCAGCGCCAGATGCCGCGGCGGCGGCGACATCTCGTAAAGCGCGCCATCCACGCGGTAGCGGATCTTGAACTCCGTCTCGAACGGCTCGAAATGGATGTCCGACGCGCGGTCATTGATCGCCTGATAAATGATCAGATCGACGTAGCGAATGATCGGCGTCGCATTGGCTTCCGCCTCGAGATTCTTGAGGTCGAACGTTCCCTCTGGTCCGCCGAATTCTACTTCGCCGCCGAGCTGCGCGAGGATCTCGTCCATGCTCCCGGCATCCGTCCCGTAGTATTTTTTGATCGCCTCCTCGATCTGCCAGACCGGCGCCACCACCACCTGGATTTCCTTTCCCAGTGCGAACCGCAGATCTTCCACCGTCTGCATGTTGAAAGGATCGCCGAGCGTGAGCTGGATGATATTGCCATCGAGCCCGAGCGGGAGCGCCTTGTGCAAAATGGCGTGCCCCGCCGGGATCATCCGGAGCAATTCCTGCGGCGGCTCGAAATCCGTGAGATCGACAAAATCCAGCCCGAGCGCCGCGGCGATGTGTTGATAGAATTCCACCTCCGAACACACCCCGAAATCGACCATCACCTGTGCCAGCGATTTCCCCGTCTTGAGCACCTCCTGCTCCAGGTCGTCCTGCGCGTTGTGATCGATGATGCCTTGCTCGACGAAGAGTTCGAGGACTTGTTTGACGTTCATGGGTGGTGAAGTGAATCGGGGGGAGCCGGCTAGCAGCGCGCACCAATCTGCGGAGGACCGCCGCCGATTTCCAGTAACTTCGCGCGGCCCCGCACATTCCCTCCACCGCCCCCGCGCCTGCCGCTTCCGCGACTCCCGTCCGCCGATGATCGTCCGCCGACGCCCGAAAGGCAGCCACCTTTTCCCAAAAGGAAGACACCAACGCCCCCAAAACGCAGCCACCGAGCGTGGAAAATCCATCGACCCCGCCAGCCATCCGCGGTAACTCTTTACCGTCGCGAACGATACGAACGCTGAGAGCCCCGCCACCCGGCACGGATCGCCCCGGTCAGCCCGCCTTCTCCCGCCGCGCACCTAGGACCTTTCCTCGCCATGCCCCCTCAAGCCAAGTCGCCCGCCAAAGTCTCCACCGCCACCCTCGGATTGAGGCCAGGCTCGCCGGCGAGCAACGTGACGAAGCGCTTGGTGCATTTGAAAGTCACCTGACCATGATCTCTACCCGCCTTTCGCTTCTTTTGTTCATTCTCGGATGGGTCGCGACGCCGCACGCTGGCTCTGCGGCGCCGAGCAATCTCGTGAGCAATCCAGGCTTCGAATCGGGCCTCACGGGATGGGCGGCGTTCGGAGGAGGAACCGCGCAGGTGGTGACGACCTCTGCCCACTCGGGAACGCAAGTGGGACGTTCGACGAACCGCACGATCACCAATCACGGACTGCGAAACTCATTGCTCACGAGCGGCGCAGTTCCCGGGAAATGTTACGTTGCGTCGGGTTGGGTGCGGACGTCGAGTGCCACTGCGGTGACGGTCAATATGTCGGTTCAACAAACCGACTCCTATGGCGGGAAGTTTTACACGGTGAAGTCGTTGGAGGTGGCCGATATTTGGACGCCGATCAGTGGTGTGTTTCGATTCAATGTGAACGGCCCGCTCACGGTCTTGAACCTCTACTTCAACGGGCCTCCCTCGGGCGTGGACTTGTTTGTCGATGATGCATCGTTCAGCGTGGTGGACACGGAGGTGATCGAGAATCTGCTGACCAATCCTGGCTTTGAGAATGGCACATCGGGTTGGAATGGCCATGGAACTGCGACTGTGACGTCCACGGCATCGGTGCATTCGGGTGCGGGCGCAGCCTCGGTGGGTAATCGCACCGCGACGTGGCATGGGATGGAACAGTCGGTCTTCGGCAAGACCGAGGATGGCCGGATGTATTACGGAGCAGGCTGGGTGACGACGGATAGCGCAACGGCGGCGACGGTGAGGCTCACGGCCGAGGTGATCGACAGCAGCGGGTCGCGTTTCTTCGCCATTGCCTCGGGCACGGCGTCAAGCGCGACGTGGACGTGGATCTCCGGCTACGTGACGCTGCCAGCGACGAGCGGGCAGACCAACGTGAAGTTCTTCGTCGAAGGCCCGCCCAGTGGTGTGTCGATGCGGGTGGACGATTGTTACTTCGCACCGGTCACTGGATTGCGTCGCGCGGCGGCGGCGTATCCTGCGCTGCGGCTTGGCACGGGCGGATTGGGCGTGGCGGATTTTGCCGAGGACCAGCGGTTCCGTGCGGCGATGAGTGCGCACTTTCATCTCTCTTCTCCGGGGAATGCGACGAAGTTCGCCAACACCGAACCCGCAGACGGTATCTGGACGTTTGCGGAGGCGAACGCCATCATTGAGCTGGGTCTCGCAAGCGGTGGCTCATCGCGCGGGCACACCTTTCTTTGGCACAGCGGGCTGCCGAGTTGGGTAAGCGCCGGGACATTCACGGCGGCGCAATTGCAGACGATCTTGTGGGATCAGATCGACACCAAGGGCGCTTACTTCCATGGCCGCCTACCGTATTGGGATGCGGCCAACGAGGCGATCAACGACACCAATGGCGGGCTGCGGAGCACGCTGTGGTATGACACGCCCGGCATCGGCTACGCCGCAAATGGAGACCAATATCTCCGCGAGGCATTCATCCGTGCGCGCGCCGCTGATCCCGATGCCGTGCTGATCTACAACGACTACAGCATCGAAGAGGACAACACGAAGAGCGACGGGCTTTACGCGATGCTTTCGATTTTTGTGGGTACAGGCGTGCCGGTGCAAGGCGTCGGTTTCCAATCGCACTTTACCACCGCGCCGAGCGGGACCTCGGTGCGCACGAACTTTCAACGCTTTCAGGACCTCGGGCTCGATCTGCACGTCACCGAACTCGACATCCGCCTGCCTGTGGATGCGAATGGCTTTGCCACTGCCGCCAATCTCACCGCCCAGGGCGACGGCTACTTCTCCTATCTCGGTGCTGCACTCGGCTACAGCCGTCTGAAGGTCTTTCAAACGTGGGGCGTGTATGACGGATCGTCCTGGATTCCTGCATTCTATCCAGGCTTTGGCCAGGCGCTGCCCTTCGACTTCAATCTGGATCGCAAACCCGCCTACTGGGGCATGTGGAACGCGCTCGCCGGACAGTGCGAAAAGCTCACAGTGCTCGCCGTATCAAGTGGAGATACTCAAAGTAGCGTGACCGACACTCGACTGAGCGCCAATACTGGACGAAAGCTCAGCGCAGACACCGCCAATGACTTCATCACCCTTCAAGCGCAGGTCCCGTTCAGTGGGCAGTGGAATGTGAAGCTCGGCGTGCTGAAGCTGGCGAGCGGAGGCCGATTCCAACTCGCCGTCGCGCCAGCGGGCAGCACGACCTTCACCGATGTCGGCACCGTGCAGGATACCTACGCCAGCGCGACCGCCGCTGCGGTCTTCGATCTCGGCACGGTCACCTTTGGTGCGGCGGGCGATTGGCAGTTCCGCTGCACTGTCACGGGAAAGAACGGCAGTGCCACGGACTATGATCTCACGCTCGACTACTTCCGCCTCACACCGATCTCGTGTTCGCCGGCGGTGAGCAGTCTGCCTGACCAAACCATCGCCCTCAACGGCACACTCCCCGCCCACCTCTTCCTAGCCGAAGACGACACGGCGCAAGGCAGCCTCCAAGTCACGGTCACCTCAAGCAACGTGGCGTTGCTGCCGACGAGTGAGATCGTCCTGGCTGGCAGATCACCCTTCTACACCGTCGCCGCGACGCCGCTGACAGATCAACTTGGCACCACGACCATCGGCATCGCTGTCAGCGATGGCACCTTGAGCGACACGCGAAGCTTTACCGTGAATGTCACCGGCACGCCCTTGCAAACATGGCGTCAGCAATACTTCGGGACGGCCGCCAACTCGGGCCACGCATCTGATACCGCCGACACCGACGGCGACGGCATCGCGAACCTGCTAGAATACGCGACGAAGATGAACCCCGCGCTGAAGGACATCGTCCCGCAATCCGCGACGACGAACGGCAGCTCCCTGGAGTTCATCTACACCAAAAACAAATCCGCCACCGATGTGACATACTCCGTCGAATGGAGCGACACGTTAGGCAATGACTGGAGCACCGCTGGCGTCAGCGCACCGACGATCCTCAGCGACGACGGCACCGCGCAGCAGATTAGAGTCACCGTGCCCACGGGCAGCGAAGTCACGAGGAGGTTCGTGCATCTGAAGGTGATGCGGTGATAAGTGTGAATGTCGAATTTGCCGCGATGGCCTTCCCTCAGCGCTTCCGCGGCTTCTGCCCGCCGATGATCTGGATCGCCGCCTGCGGATCCTGCGCCTTGGTCATCACCTGCTCGTAGCTGATGATCCCGTCGAGGTAGAGCTGCGCGAGGGAAGTTTCGAGGGAGACCATGCCGTACTTCGAGCCGGTCAGGATATCGTTGGTGATGCGAAAGGTTTTATTGTCGCGGATGAGCGCGGCGATCGAGGGCGTGTTGATCATCAACTCGAAGACGGCGATGCGGCCCGGCTTGTCGATGCGTGGCAGCAGGAGCTGCGAGAGCACGGCCTTGAGATTGGCGGCGAGCTGTACGCGGATCTGCTCGTTACTGCCCTCCGGGAAGGCATCGACGATCCGATCGACGGTGCGCGCCGCGCCGGTGGTGTGGAGCGTGGAAAAAACGAGGTGCCCCGTCTCCGCTGCGGTGATGGCCGTCTCCATCGTTTCCAGGTCGCGCATTTCCCCCACGAGGATCACATCCGGATCCTGCCGCAGCGCCCGGCGCAGCCCATCGGCAAAGCTCGGCACATCCACGCCGAGTTCGCGCTGATTGACGATCCCGCGCTGGTGCTGGTGAAAATATTCGATCGGGTCTTCGATCGTGATGATGTGGTGATCGGTCGTCGCATTGATCACGTCGAGCATCGAGGCGAGCGAAGTCGTCTTGCCCGAGCCGGTCGGGCCGGTCACGAGGATCAGCCCGCGCGGCAGGTCGAGGAGCTGCCGCACCGCCGGCGGCATGCCGATTTCTTCGAGGCTCATCATCTTCTTTGGCACCGCGCGCAGGGCCAGGGCGAGATTGCCGCGTTCCCGATACACACTCACCCGGAAGCGATCCGCGTCGCGAAACGAGAAGCCGAAATCCACGCTCCCGTCCTGATTCACCCGCTGGAGATTGGCCTCGCTGGTGATCGCGCGCGCCAGCGTCTCCGTGTCCTCCGGAGTCAGCGGCCGCACTTCGAGCTTGAGCAGCCGCCCATTCAGCCGCACCGCCGGCGGCGTCCCCACGGAAAGATGCAGATCCGACGCGCCCTCATCCACCACGAGCCGGAGCAGATCTTCCATGGGGATCAAACCTTCACCTTTCGCCGCGATGCGTGGGGCCGGACTGGCGGGGGGCGATTTGCCGAGATTAAACAGAGCCATGGGTGGGTGCCCATCCGCTTACCCTGCCACGGTTCGCTTGTCCATCGCCGCCCGACGGGAAAACACGAGCACCGCGGGTCTTGCCATCGGGAAAGGCAACTGCGAAAACGCGTGCCCCTCCGCTCCCCATGAAATCCTTCGCGACTCGCATTCTCCCGTTCCTTGTCACTTCGCTGGCTACGCTCCTCGCGGAGCAGTCGGTACCCTCCGGGGAGTTCAGCCGGCAGCAGCTCACCGATGAATTCTGGGCGGAGGGCGCGAATTTCGGCGACTTCAACAAGGACGGGAAAATGGACATCGTCTATGGCCAGTGGTGGTGGGAAGGGCCGGCCTTCACGAAGCGCCACGAGTATCAGCACATCGACAAGAGCTTCACGGTGAAGCAGCCCGACGGGACAGAGAAAACCTACCAAGGCTTCAAGGGCCAGTATTCCCCGGACAACGAATACTCGAAAAACTTCTTCGCCTACACGCACGACTTCAACGGCGACGGGTGGACGGATATCCTCATCCTCGGTTTCCCCGGCGCCGAGTCGTGGTGGTACGAGAATCCGAAAGGCCAGGGCGAGACGTGGACGCAGCACGTGGCGCTCGACGTGACCGACAACGAGTCGCCGGCCTTCCTCGACATCACCGGCGACGGGCAGCCGGAGATCGTCTGCTGCTCGAAGGGCTATCTCGGTTACGCGACCTACGATCCCAAAAACCCGGCCGCGAAATTCCAGTGGCACAGCGTTTCGCCGCTCATCACCGTACCGGGGAAGGATGGCAAACCAGCGCCGTTATTCCAGCGCTTCACGCACGGGCTCGGAGTGGGGGATGTGAATGGCGACGGGCGTCTCGATCTTCTCGAAAAGAGCGGCTGGTGGGAGCAGCCCTCCTCGCTCGCCGGCGATCCGGTCTGGAAGAAGCACGACGCGATGTTCGGCGGCGGCGGCGCGCAGATGTACGTCTACGATGTGAATGGGGATGGGAAGAACGACGTGATCACGAGTCTGGCGGCGCACGGTTACGGGACGGCGTGGTTTGAGCAGACCAATGACGGCGGCGCCGTGGGCTGGACCAAACACCTGATCGTCGGCGAGAAGCCCGAGCAGAATCCGCAGGGCATCGCCTTCTCCCAGCCGCACGCGATAGCGCTGATCGACATGAATGGCGACGGGCTGAAGGATCTCGTGAGCGGCAAGCGATTCTACGCGCATGGCCCGAAGGGCGATCCCGAGCCGACCGGGACGCCGTACCTTTATTGGTTCGAGTTGAAGCGCGAGGGCAAGGAGGCGAAGTTCGTCGGCCACCTCATCGACGATGCCAGCGGCGTGGGCACGCAGGTCGTGGCGGGCGACCTGAACGACGACGGCAAGCCCGATGTGGTCGTCGGCAACAAGCGCGGGGCGTTTGTGTTTCTGCGAAAGTAGCGGCGCAGGTTAGGGTGCTTTCTCGAAGATCGAGTAGTACTCGACTGCCTGCTGCGCGGCCTCGCGGGCTTCGTCGTCGGGATCGTTGAGGAGCATTTTCCAGACAGGAAGCGTCGCGGGATGGTTCAGATCGCGCAGCGTGCCGATGGCCGCCTCGCGAAGTTCCGCCGGCTGGCCGGACGCCACCGCATCCCGCAGCAGGACCAGCGACGGCTCGAGATTTTCGCTCGCGACGAGCGCCAGCGACTGAATGATCTCCGTCTTGAGGGAGGGATTGGACGTCGCCCGATAAATCCGTTCGAGATTTGCCCGCGCCGCGGGTGAGGCATTGATGGCGAGCTGCTGGGCGATTTCGATCTGATCCGCTTCGTCGCTCGCTTTCTCGAACTCGGCCATCAGCGCGGCCGCTTCATCCTTGGACTCCTTCTGACTCGCCGCGGTTGCTTCCGCTTCCGCCATCTGGGCTCGATGATGCTTCGAACACCCACCGCACGCGAGCAGCAAAAGCGACGCAGTGACGAGCCAGATCGTTCCATTCGCCCCATCACATCCGATGCGGCCACGTCGGGCAATTCGACGATGGATCCCTTGACGCAGGTGCATATCAAAATTACCGATTCCGTAGCGGTATTTATCAACGCTTTTCCATTTCGTATGAAAAAGTCATTTCTCTGCGTCGCCACCGTCCTGCTCGCGGTTCCGTTTTCCGCATCGGCCGGATTCTACAACGTCTTCAAGACTTCCATCATGATCCCGGTGGTTTACGTGGACCCGGTGACCCACAAGCCCGTCACCAAGACGATTGCCACCAAGGATTTCGTGAATCTCACCCTCGGTCGGCCGCTCAATACGGCGCCCGACACCAAGATCCTCGTTCTGAAGCTGGATTTCGAGGACTCGACAGAGCCCGGTCAACCGCCTCCCACACCGGAAACCACCCTGGTGATCTGGGACACCGCGATCGCAGGCGATGCCACGGTCGATAAGACATTCGCGGTAGCCGCGACATTGACCGAACTCGACTTCGACGTGTATGGCCCAGGCACCACGACCAAGGGGCAGGGCATCGCCGCGGCAGTCATCCCGGAGGGAACGGCGGATCCCACGGGAAACAATAAGTTCTTTGCTGTGACCTTGCGCGGCTCGGGAAGCGCTTCGCAGCCGGCCACGCCGCTTTCAGCCGGCATCAATGTGATGAATTCGGCAGGGCTGAAAGTGGTCGGGATGTCCGGACGGGTGCATTTCAAATTCACGGACCTCAAAAAGCCGACCGTGCCCGCCATCGAAATCTCCGGTGTCGCTCTCAAGGGCAGCTTGACCACGACCGGGAAGTCTATCGCCCACTTCCACGACTGACTCACGTTCATCACCGTTCCTCGTTCTATGAGAAAGTTGATCTTCACCGCGGCCGCCGCCGCCATTCTCGTTGCACTGCCGCAAAGCGCCTCTGCGGTGGAATTCTACACCGTCTTCAAAGCTTCGATCATGCTGCCCGTGATTTACGTGGATCCGCCGGCTCCGGCCTTTGCCACCAAAGCCGTGACCAAGACCCTGGCGGCGAAAGAATTCATCAATCTCACTCTCGGCAGGCCGCTCGATACGCCGCTCGGCACCCACATTCTCGCGCTCGTATTGAGCTACGAGCAGCCGACCCAGACCGGTCAGCCACCGCCCACGCCTTCGTCCAAGCTCGTGGTCTGGGATACGGCCCTGCCGGGAGACAATACCGTCGATAAGACCGTCGCCACGATCGGCGAACTCACCGAACTCGATTTCAACAACTCCTTCACGGCTACGGGCGCCAAAGGCCAGGGCTACGCGGCGGCGGCCATTCCCGAGGGCACCGCAGACGTGACTGGAAAGAATAAATTCTTCGCCGTGACCTTGCGGGGTGCCGGCATCGGCACCCAGGCGCAAAGCACGCAGGACGTGAAATTTACCCTGACCGGCCTCCGTGGCCGCGTGCATTTCAAATACACCGATGCGAAATTTCCCGCCGGCAAAGACGTATTCGGCATTGCCGTAAAAGGTTCCCTCACGACCGCGGGCAAGCAGATTGCCACCTTCAGCTATTGAGGCGTGCGGGGGAGGCCGGGGCAACGCCATCGTCGAGATGAAGCGCGTGCTATTGACCGGGGCCAGCGCTGGAATCGGACGGGCTGTGGCGGAGTTGCTCGTCGCTGAGGGTTGCGAAGTCTGGGGAACTTCGCGCGATCTCTCTCGGCTGAATGCCGCGTCTGGATTTCATCCCGTGGAGATGGATCTGTCCCGACCGGAGTCGATCGCTTCCGGATTCCAGAAAGCGATCGCGGAGGCGCGCGATTTTGACATCCTGATCAACAATGCCGGCAACGGAATCTTTGGCCCGGTGGAGCATCTGCCGATGGAGCAGGTGCGGCGAAAGTTTGAAGTGCTCGTCTTCGGCCACATCGATCTGATTCAGCGCGTGCTGCCGTCGATGCGCCTGCGCGGTGACGGACTCATCATCAACGTCACTTCACTCGCCGCGCAACTCCCCATCCCTCTGATGGCGCCCTACAATGCCGCCAAGGCTGCCATGAGTGCCTTCAGCGCTTCGTTGAATCTCGAACTGACTGGAACCGGTGTCCGTGTGGTCGAACTCCAGCCCGGCGACATTCATACGGAATTTAATGCCTCCGTCTTCAAAGGGGGCGACAGCGGATACGAAGCGTTGGCGAGGCGCGCCTGGATGGCGGTCGAGCATGAGATCGCAGTGGCGCCTCCTCCGGAAATCGTCGCGCGCGCGGTGCTGCGATTGATCCGCCGGCCGATGCCGCTCGCGACCGTGGGCGGTTTTTTCCAGGCAGTCGTAGCCTCGCGCGTGGCGCGTCTCGCGCCGCGAAGCTGGCTGCTCTGGGGGATTAGAAAGTACTTCGGTTTATGAACGGGGGTTCGATTCCGTGGTGCGTGCATTGGCCATTCCCTACGAGCGCACCTCAGCGCTTAAGGTCGCGTCGGCAAAATCGCCAATAACCCAAACCAAGCAGCCCTGTATTGAACGCGAATAACATCGAGTAATTCCGCGCGACCTCTGGCCACGGAATCGGATCCGCGTAGGCCCGCAACCACGTGACGAAACGCGTCATGACGAAGTAAGGCTTTGCGACGCGCAGTTGCGGCATTTCGCGGAGCTGATTGTCCGCAAGAAACAGAGTCAGAGTGAGGACGGTCGCGGCCGCCGGTTTCAGATCGAAACAGGAAAACGCAAAGGCGACCGCGCAAAGGCTGAACATGCTGAGATTCATCAGACCGACGGCGAGGCAGTATCGTTCCAGACCTGGCTGGAATTCGAACCAGGCGTGCAATTCATCCTGGAAGCTCCAGATGAGAAGATTTCCGGGGCCTTCAAAGATCAACCCGACCGCCAGCGCACTGCCTCCGATGAACCACGTCACTGCGGTCGTGTAGAGTGCGCAGACAAGCAGCTTTTGCGCGAAGATGAATCGGCGCGCCACGGGCCTGCAAAAGATCATGCGCAGGGTTCCGTCCTCCGCTTCCCCGGCGAGGATCTCACCGGTGACCAGTGCGACGAAGCAATTTCCCAGCACCATCGTGTGCCCCATCATATAGGCCGCGAGCGTGAGGCCGGAAAAGTTCGCATCGAATGAATATCCGGCGTGGTGGACAGCATTGCGAATCGACGACCGCACTGGATCGAACTGCAAGATGGTCAGCAGTAGCAGCTCAAAAACGACAAGAACTCCGAACGCGAGATAGGTCCGCCGACGGTGCAGTAGCCTGCTCAGCTCCCACTTCAGTTGGCGAAGAAACAGGTGCATGCAAAGCGGGCTCGCGCGGTTCGAGACCTCATAAAGAAGCGCTCACACCGGCGGCCATTCCATCGGGATAATCGATCGCACTGGCCACGCGCCTGCGCAGCTCGGCGGTCATGCTCTCGGCAGCTTCCCTGGCCCGCAGGTGGGCATATTCCCGCGGCTCCATCGCCGGGTGAAAATGGATCGACACGTCTCCATGCCAGCGATCCGGCCACGGGAGGACTTTCCACAGCGGCTGCACGCCGCGCAGCGTGAATGGGACGAGGGGAACCTCGGCGGCACGCGCGGCGGCGGCAGCGCCCGGCATGAAGCGGCTGAGCGCGATCTGCGGGTCGGCCTCGGCGTGAATGACGACGCTCGTTCCGCTTTCGAGTCGATCGATCACCGCCGCCAAAACTTCCGCCTGCGATTGCGTGGAGGGATTCAGTTCCGTGAAGATCAGCTCGAGCGCCCGCGACTCCACGAGCTGCTTGGTGATCGGAAAGTCTCGGGTGCCGCCCCAGGCCACGGCGGTCGGCACCCGGCCGCCTTGCACCAGGTAGGCGGACACCATTGAGAAGATGCCGTCGTAGTGCGAGCCGTGGTTTCCCGCGAAGATCACGGCTCGATCCCGCGGAACGAACTGCGTCCCGTGCATCTTCAGCCCGAAGCAGGCCCTCACCAGCGCAATGCCCGCGGCCAGAAACGTCCGGGATTGGAACGTGCCGCGGATCACCTTTTTCGCGAATGGGGTCATTGCGGACGCACGCGGTGGGCATCGGCTTCACGGAGCCGCGTCAGGTCGTTCGAGAGGGTCGCACCGGCGAAATCCTTGCTCCGCAAATCCGCGATCATGCCGGCGGGTCCGCCTGCGCTTTCTCGACGGCGATCCGGTGCAAGAAGTCCACCAGCTCGTTGATGTTATGCAATCCGGCGAGGTCCGCGCGTGGCGCCTTGACCTTCAGTTCGCGCATCGCCGACGAGATGATGTCCACGATATCGAGGCTGTTCGCGCCGAAATCGACCACGGATTTCGCTGGGTCGATCTCATCCGCATTCAGGCCGTCGATGATCTGGGTCATGTGCTTCTTCACGACCGCCAGGACTTCGTCGCGGGAAATCGGTTCGCTCATGGGATGGCTATTTGGAAATGATCCGCACCCGTTCGCGATGCGTGCCGAAGTTTCAAACAAGCGGGGAACTCGGTCAACCTTGCTACTGCCCGGCGTCCTGCCAGGGCGCAATCCCGTGCGCGACAAAGTGGTGAATGCGCCGCGCGACCGCCGGGTCTTCGAGGGTTCCCGCCATCACCTCGATGGCCGCGGCAGCGCACGAGGGAACCGTGATTCCCTTCCAGAGACGCACCGCCGCCGGCTGGACGCGCGAGAAACGCTGGCCCCAGACGCGGATGGCTGCGTCGAGGTCCGCGACGACCATGTCGGCGAGTCCATTCTGAACCGCCTCCGACGCGCCGAAAGTTTGGGCGGAGAGACCCGCCAGACGGAGCTTCTGCGGTGACAATCGCTCCAGCAAAAAGGGCAGCATCACCGCCGGGACCACGCCGTAGAGAAGTTCCGGCAAACCAAACGTCGCGCGCTCGGTGGCGATGACCAGATCGCAAGGCGCGACGAGTCCCACGCCCCCGCCGATCGCGGCACCGTCCACCGCGGCGACCGTCACCTTGTCGAGGCCGCGCAGGGTGCGCAGGCACTCGGCGAGCGCCTCGACTCCCGCGCGCGCGGTGGTTGCCCCGCGTGGATCGAGATCGAGACCACGGCAGAAGACCCCGTTCCTCCCTTCCAACAACACCACGCGGCCCGTCGCACTGCCAGCCCGGCGCAAATCCGCCGTCAGCGCCTGCAAGCTGGCCAGATTCAGTTCGGCCGGAACGGCGACGCGCTCGATTCCATTTTTCATGGCACCCAGTCGAGCCCGCCGTTGATCTCGATCACTTGTCCATTGATGAAACTCGCTGCGTCGGAGGCGAGAAAAGTAACGAGGCGCGCGACATCCGCCGGTGCGCCCGAGCGACCCACCGGGCAATGCTCCATCCACCAGGTGCGGCTCGCTTCCGATGTGGCGTCTTGCGTCATGTCCGTGGCGATGAGGCCGGGTGAAATGACATTGCTGGTGATGCCGCGCCGACCGTACTCCTTGGCAAATGTCGCCGACAGACCGAGCAGGCCGGCTTTGCTCGCCGCATAGGCCGCCTGGCCGCTGACTCCGCGATGGCTGATCGACGAAAGCAGAATGAAGCGCCCGAATTTCTCCGCGAGCATCGCGGGAAGAAATGAACGGCAGACGTAGAAGGCACCGCTGAGATTTGTCTCGATGACCGCCCGCCATTCTTCGTCGCTGGTCGTTGCCGCAAGGCGATTGAGCGTGATACCGGCGTTGACGACCACCACCTCCACGCCTCCAAAAGCCTCGATCACCGCGTCGGTCACCCGGTCCACCGCGGCGGAATCGCGCACGTCGAGCGCATCCGCCCGGCAGCGGCAAAGTGGGGCGGTTCGCGCCGCGTCCGCGAGGATCGCCTGCGCGCGATCCGCGCTCTCCCGGTAAGTGAACGCGACATCGTGACCTTCGCTCAGCGCCTGCTCCACGATGGCCGCCCCGATGCCGCGCGATCCGCCGGTGACGAAGAATCTCATGATTCCATGCTGCGCAGGAGGCTCACACAATTGATCCCTCCGAAACCGAAAGAGTTCTTCAACACGCAACGCACCGGATGATCGATCGCGCCGTCGGCGCACACATCGAGATCCACTTCGGGATCGAGCTGATCGATGTTGATCGAGGGATGCAGGCGGGACGCATTCATTTGCAGGACCGCAGCGATCGTCTCCACGATGGCCGCCGCCCAGCAGGTATGCCCGAGCATGGACTTGGTCGCATTGATCTTCAGTCGGCAGGCATGCGGCCCAAACACGCGTTTGATCGCCCTCAGTTCCACCAGATCGCCGAGCGGCGTCGAGGTGGCATGCGCGTTGACGTAGTCCACTTCTTCGCGGGCGATGCCGGCGACCTGGAGCACCCTCTCGATCAGGCGCGCCTGGCCTTCCTCGGAGGGTTTCGTCAAATGACTGCCGTCTGAATTTGCCTCCACGCTCAACACCTCGGCGTAGATCCGCGCGCCACGTTTTTGCGCGCTGGCCAGACTTTCGATGAAGAGCGCGCCGCCGCCATGCGCCGGCACGAACCCCTCGCGTCGCACATCGTACGGCCGGCTCGCCCGCTGCGGTTCATCGTTGAAGCTCTGACATGAAATCGCGCCCATCAAGGCCATGGAATGCAGCGGGAGCGGCGCAAGGTCGAGCATGGCGCCGACGACCATGGCCCCATCCATGTCGTGGTGACGAATCTCATCGATCGCACAGCGCAGCGCGGTGTTCCCGCTCGCGCACGCCGCACCCACCGTGAAGATCGGCCCGAGAATGCCGAGGACTTCGGAGACACAGCCGGCGTGGTCGGTGTCGAGCGAATGGAGGGCGAGGAGCGGGTCCATGTCGTCCGGCTCGATGACGAAGTTTGCCTGATTATCGAACTGGTATTTCGCGTTGAGATTGTGCCCGGCGACGATGGCCGCGATTCGGTCGGCAGGGAATTCCGCCTCGGCGGCCGCATCGACCCACGCATCCACCGCGAGCAGCATCGTGTGCTTCGTGGACCACGGGACGCGGGCCAGCAACCGACGGAGGCGGCGGATGAGCGGCTCTGGCACTCGTTCCGCCAGCCAGGCGAGCTTTGCCGCAGGCTCGTAGTCGGAGAGGTCGGCTCCCACGCGGAAGAGGATTTGCGATGTATCGAAGCCCCTCCATCGCGTAATCGCGGAGCGGCCGGCGAACAGACCGTCGCGAAACGTGTCGAGCGTATCGCCGAGCGGCGTGTTGATCGCCATTCCCGTGATCACGATGCGCTGGCGATCAGGGATCGACATAATACACCTCCACAATGGCGAGCGCGCAGATGGTATCCATCCGCAGCAACTGGCCGGCAAAAATCGAAGTCAGTTCGTCGTCCACCAGGGCTTTGGCCAGCACGGTGAGTGAATCGCCGGGCAGGACCTCGGCTGCAAAAAGTGCATGGTGAATCTTCAAGGCCCTCGCACGGCGCGGACGAGCCTCCGGCGAAATGGTCCACGTCCCGCGGGCGAGAAAATCGAGCAGCGCCAGGCCGGTCTGGCCGATGAGTTCCACCTGCAGCGCACCGGGGTAGAGCGGCTCGCCCGGAAAGTGGCCTTCGAAGCCGGGATCGTCGGGTGCGATCGTGCGCCGCGCCCGGCAGCATCGTTGTTCGTGATCGATTGCCGTGATTTCATCGAGGAGCAAGCCGCGCCCCCGATGCGGAAGAATCCGTTCAATCGCTTCACGAGGGAGCCGCACCTCGCGGGTGGTGGAACGCGGGGTCCAGAGCGGATGCTTTCGCGCGCTTCGGACTAGACCGTCGAACTCCCCGGTCATCGCGGCTCCCGCTTTCCCAGCACGAGGACGTCTCTGATAATGTCGAGCGCCTCATCCAGATCGGCCCGCGAATGCGCCGCGGTGATCGAGGCTCGGAAGCGAATGCGATCCTGCGCGACCGCCGGGTAATCGATCGGCGCCAGAAACAATCCGCGCCGCAACAGCGCGTGGCCGCATTCATAGAGCCTTACGGCGGAGCCCCCGATGATGATCGGCACGACATGACTGACCGACTGGCCGGTATCCAGTCCGAGCTCGCGCAAACGGGTGCGGAAGTAAGCCGCATTGTCCGCGAGCTGCTGCCGCCGCGCTGGCTCGCGCGCCGCGATGGTGTGCGCGGCCAGCAAACCGGCGACCGGCGCCGGCGGCAGTGCGCAGGAAAAGCCGTAGCTATGCGCGTAGCAGCGCAGGTAGTCGATCGTCTCGGCGCGACCGCTCGCAAAGCCGCCGATGGCGGCAAACGCCTTCGAAAACGTTCCATAATAGAGACCCACCCGCTCCTCCACGGCCTGCGCCTCGCACATGCCCCGGCCCCGTGTGCCGCAGGCGAGGGTGGAATGCGCTTCATCCACGACGACGCTCGCGCCGTGCCGTTCGGCGATCGTGCAGACCCCCGGCAGATCGGCGGTGTCGCCCTCCATCGAGTAAATGCCTTCGACCACCACGAGCTTGCGATGAGCCGGCGTCCGCCCCAGCGCGGCGTCCAGCGCGACGAGGTCATTGTGGGCGAATGCTTCCACCTTCGCGCGGGAAAGCTGCGCGCCATCGACGAGGCTGACGTGTGCGCCGGCGTCGGCGAAGACTGCATCTCCGCGCCGTAGCAGACCGGCGAGACAGCCCATCGCTCCGCTAAAGCCGCTGTTGAAAAGCAGCGTTGCCTCACGGCCGAGAAACTCCGAAAGCCGCGTCTCCAGTTCAAAATGCAGATCGCTCTTGCCGGAGAGCATCGGCGACCCACAGGCCCCACTGCCGTAGAGCGCGACGGCCTCCTGAATGGCCGCGATGACGTGGGGATGCCGGGCGAGTCCGAGGTAGTTGTAAGATGTGAGATTGATCACCGAATGCTCGCGGCCTTCGACCTTCAGGCGGCACCGCGGCTCGGGCGCGCCGAGCAGCGCCGGCTCGTAGATCGATGTGGCCCAGGTCGTTGCGCGCCGCCATTCGGAAAAACCCTCCGGTGGCGTCAAAGGATCGGCCGTCTCACCGATGAAGAAATCAGCAAGGCTCAGCGAGTTGGCGGACGGGACACCAGCGGTCACAAAATGGTGACTACCGGCGCTGGAATCGTTTGGCAACCAGTGAGCAGCGCGCCCCGGCAAATTACCGGCTCGGCGGGCTGACCTCGCGAACCGTCGCGCCGTGCACTTCGCTGAGGATGAGCAGGGCGAGGCGATCCACCTCGTTCAACTCCTGCGGCGCGAGCATCTGGTAGTCGAGACCGCTCGCGCCGCCGCCGCGCTGGAGGGGCAGGGGACGGGGCGGGGCGGGGTGGTCGCTGCTGTTCAGGCTGGCGTAGTCGAAGCGTCCGCGCAGGTCGGTGTAGCCGTCTTTGAAAAAGCGCACCGTGCCATTTTTCAGCCGCGCATACACTTTCACGTAGGCCTTCGGCAGCGGCTTGTCGGCGGGCGCATCGCGCAGATCGAGGCGCCCGTAATTTTCCGCGAGCGTGAGCTTGAGGGTATTGGCGTGGTAGGGCTGCGCCTTGCGCTGACCGGCGCCCATGATCTCGACGAGCACGTTGGCTTTTGCGAAAGCGGCGGGCAGGGGGATGGAGAGCGTGGTGGCATTTGCGGCGAGCTTCTGCACGGCGCTTTGCGTGGGCTTGATGATGGAGAAACGGCCGGAATCCTGGGTGACGAACGGGCTCGCGCTGAAGAGGAATTCCGGGTCCATCAGGTAGTAGTTGATCGTCACCTCGCGGAGGTTTTTCCACGTCAGCGCGATGGTGCGATTTTCGACCTTCAAGTCGAACGACGGTTCGCTCGCCGCGAGTTCCGCCTGCTGTTGGTCGCGATCCGGCTGGGCGCCACCGGGGCGCGCGACGGCCTTGCCTTCGATCTCATCGAGTTGCGCGGTGACCTCGGCGAAAAGCTTGCGCCAGCGATCGACGGGGTAGTCCGCATAGGTCGCTGCGGTCTTGCGGGCATCAGCGGTTTGCTCTTCGTAGAATGCGGCGACGCATCGGAAGTAATCGTGCTGCAATCGCGTCGGCAGGGCCTCGGCTTTGATGGTGTGGAAACGCGCGAGCGCCTCCTCGATCCGGTCCTGAAGGAAGAGGTAATAGACCACGCTCATCTCATCGGCGGCTTCGAGCGCAGGCTTGTGCGCGAGGATGCTGAGCAGCCGCTGATACTGCGTCCGAAGAATCGCGTTGGGGATTTTGTTCGCCGCGCCGATCCGATGGGCGCGCTGATTGACGAGGGGCGAATACTCGAGGTGCTCGTAGGCGCGCCGCTCGATCGGGTCGATGGCGATGAGCCTGGAATTCAGCCACGGGCCGCATTGCGCGAGGAAGTCATCCCGATGGCGCAGCCACTCGCGCAGCGCGGGGGCGTCGTTGTGGAGCACGGCGTAGCGGTAGATGGCTTCATTCCACACGTGATGCTGCGCGAGGAGCGCGGTGATCTTCCGGAAGAACCTCGCATCCTTGCGGGCGCGCCAGGCGATCAATTCGAGATCGAGCCGGGCGAGGTTGTGTTTTTCGAGGAAGGCGAAAACCTCCGCATCGCTGCCGGATTGCGATACGTATTCCCACGTCGTTTTGTCCACCGTGGAGAGTTGTTTCACGACCTTGAATGAAAGCGCCTGTGCGGCTCCGGCGGCGTGGCCATTGCGCGAGACATGCACCGCGTAGTGCGCGAATGGCTTCGCGGCAGGCGCGGGGAAATAGAAGAAGTATTCGAACGTCTGGGTGGTGAATGGCTCCAGCCGGATGCGGCGGCTGTCGGTTGCCTTGCTCCCATTGGCGGGCAGCGAGCCCTGCGGAATCTGGAGGAGCAACTCGAGTTTTTGCGCGGTTGAGCGCGGATTCGTCACCACGATGTTCGCGCCGTAGAGGATGCCCGAGAGGAATTCCTCGGTGACATACTTGTCGGACTTCTCGTTGCCTTCCTCGCGGTAGCGGTCAGCGGCGCGGAAGAAGTTTTCGCTCACGAGCAGCTCCGGGCCGGGACCCGCCTCGTCGCGCGGCGCGGCGTCGGCGGGTTTGATTTGTTTGTGAAAGGCGATGAGCGGACTGCCCGCGGTGAGGGTGAACGTGCCACCGTCGGTTTTGGTCGTGTGCTTCGCGGCTTCGAAAGGCAGGTCGAGGACGGCGAGCGCGAGCATCATCTCGGTGAAGTTGCGATGCGCTTCCGCGACGTGCTCGCTGAGGAAAGGCGCCTTGCCATCCCATGCCGCGTAGTCGCGCCAGAAGGCGTTCACGGTCACGAGTTCCGCATTCTGCTGCGCGATGGGAAGCCGGTAGTAATTGTTTTCCGCCCATTCCCTGGTCGGCCCGAGTTCGCGGAAATACTGCCGCACCGCACCCCGCAGCCGTTGCGTGTCGGCGAGCGCAAACAACTCGACTCCAAGGGACGTGGTCTGCGGCTTCGCGGGTGCGTCGGCATCCGTCTCCTTCTTCAGCTCTTCGACCTCCCTCATGGCCTTGGACTTTTCTGCCGGCATGGCGTCGGCGGCGAGTTTGGAGTCCGCTTCGGCGCGCCCGAGCGCACGCATGGGAGCCGGCGGAGCGGCAGGTGCCATCGCGCCCCCGGGCATTGGAGCCGCAGCGGCGACCGCCGGCTCCGGTGCGTTCACCGCTTTGCCTTTCTCGCTCTTGAATTCACCTGCCTCCGCATCGCTTAACGCGCGGCCGCGCAGCGCGGTTTCGAAGAGTCGATCCTGCTCGTCCGGTTGCGGCGGCAGGAGTTCCCACAGCTCGCGCAAATGCCGTGCGGTCGCGGGCACCTCACCGGCGACGCGTTGCGCGAGCAGGCACCGTTCGGCTGCGTTGAGCCGCGCGTGCGTCCACGGTTCGAGGTAGCGCTTGAGGTCGGCGCCGATGAGGTGGTCGTCCATGAAGGTCTTGTCCTTCTTGTTCCGCAGCCAGGGCTGCACCACCGCTTTGAAAAAAGCCGGGTCCTTGCGGCTGAGGAAGAAACTCAACTCGTGACAGGCAAACTCGGAATACTTCGCGCGCTTCTCCTCGTCCTTGAGTTTGGGCCATTGGAGGATGAAGGCGAACTTCGCAAAGTTCGCATCCCCGTTCAGCGTGCTGAGCAGCGAGTGGACGGACGCCAGCGAGTCGTAGCTTTCCAGGTCCGAAGTCAGAATGTCTGCGAGCGCCAGTGATTGCCCCGCGCCGAGCACGGTCACGACTTTCTTCTCCGCGAAGGCCTTCGCCGGATCGAGTCCGCGCGTAAGCCGCAAGTCCTGGAACTTTGCCGGCACCTCTGGCAGCGCGAGCGTGCGCCACGCCGCGCTCGTCAGATCTTCCGCGTAAAGCTGGAGGTATTGCCGATCGCCGAGCGCCTTGCGGTCGATGCGGACGACGCCGTCGTTGTCGGGCACGAGGTTGTAAAGCACCGGCGCCGCGGTGGCGAGAAAGTCGAGGTCGGTACTTTCCGTCGCCTCGATTCCGATGGGATCCACGGCCTGCTTCATCTCCGCTTTCTGCGCCGACTTCGCACGCATCTCACGGTCGCCGGCGCTTTGGCGAAGCGCTTCCGACCCGGCCATCGTCTGCGCATCCAGATCGGTCGAACGCACTTCCCACGGATTCAGCAGCAGGCCGGGGCGGGAGAGCATGTTGCCCGGGTAAGTCTTCGCGTAGCGGCGCTCGAGAATGTAACGGTACTCGTCGCCGATGGCGCGACCGGCCGCGAAAAGATTTGGCCGCCGAGGTGGCTCCGCGAACCCCGGTTCAAAGCGGTCGAATTCCCCAAGCTCAGCCAGGGCCTGCTCGGTCGGGATGAACCGCGATGCCGCGAGGTGAAGCCGGGTGAAACGGTTTGTGTTGCGGAGCTGAACGACGATGGCGTCGCCCTCGGCGCGCACAGTCTCGATCTGCACCGGCGCGGGATTGCGCACTTCGAGGTGCCGATTCGGCGAGACCAGCCAGTTGCGGACGGGCGTGCCTGCGGTGATCCGGATGGTGATTTCGTGCGCTTCACCGCGGAGGAAAAGCGAGAAGTCTCCTGCCGGCAGATCCTTGATTTCCAGAAACCCACCGGCGAGCGAGAGCGCGGAGAACCAGTCTTTCACATAGGCATCCCCGCGCTTCTCCAGCAGCGAGACATCTTCCGGCCGGAGCCTGGCGTCGGCGGCGATCCACGGCACGCGGAAGGTCTCACCAGCACGGCCGTGCATGGCCGCCGGGCGTTCCGCGCCGGCTTCACTCAGGTTCCATTCATGAGAGCGTTCGTTGGCGAACGACGCTGCCACCGACTTGATGCCGGCAAGGGCGCCGAGATGGACGCGGCCTTTTGCGTCCGTGCTCAGCTCCGCCTCCACGGCGCGGTGGAAGTCGCGATGCGTGAACTCAAAATGCGCGATCTGGTTCGGCAATGGTTCGCCATTCTTACCGAGGAGATCGAAGACATGGCTGTCGCCGAATTTGCCGAGCTGCCCGTCGGCGAGGGCGGGCGTCTTGTCGATGCCGTTGATGGCGATCCAATGCGTCGCCTGAAACTCGTTCTTTACTCCTCCCGCGGCGAGATTCTCAACCTTCCCCGATAACATCACCTCGACGGAGGCGGTCCGCTCCGGCACCGGAAACGTGTGAGTGAAGAGCTTCGCCGGGTCGAGTTGCACGTCCTTGATTTCCTTGGTCGTGGCGACTCCGTCGATCGTGTGTGTGCTGAGCGTGAGGCGCACGTCCTGGAGCAGCGCGACGGCGACCTGAGCTTCCCCGAGCAGGAGTGTGGCGCGCACGGAGAGCGTGGCATCGCGGCGGGCGAGAAGCTGCTCGCGTTCGATGTGGAATTGCGCGTCGAGCTTGTACGTCTCGCCGTGATGCTCGAACTGGGTGAGGGTCGCAAAGCCGCCCGCAGCATCCGCGAGAATGACCGGTTTGGCACCGGGCTGCTGCGTAAATGGCACGACGATGAATCCGGTCCTCTCGTCCGGCATGAGCTTGCGGCCATCGATCCACACGACGGCGTTCTTCACCGGCGAAAATTTCTCATCGAGAACGGTGAGCATGTCGCCGGCAGGGCCGGTCTGCTGGATGAGGTGCCATTGGCCTTTGCGGATCAGCGCGCGGCTGCTTTTTCCGCCGCCGATGAATTCCACAATCCACGCGCCGCGTCGTCCTTTCAGCTCGGGGAAATCAAAAATCCGCGGCACCCGGCGGAACGGGTTGCGGCCCAATTCGTCGGCCGCGAAGTCATGCGTGGTCTCCTTGTTGGCCACCAGTCCATCGAGGTTGAGGCCGGTGTTGAGCTGGCGCTTCTGTGTTAGAAAAAACGAGAGCGTGTTCAACTCGTAGAGCTTCACGATCAGTTTCGGCACGTTCTTGATGAGAAGGTCGAGGCTCACCTCGTCGCCGGGTGCAAGGAAACGCGGGCTGGCCGCGGAGAAATCGACATCCACGCGATCCTTCAAGGCCTGGAATGCCGACGGCGTGAGCAGTGATGCCCACTGCTCCGGATTGCCGATCCCGTTGACGATTTTGGCCTCGGCGAAGATCGGCTTCACGTAGGTGTCGAGCAGCCATGTGGTCCACGGCTCCCATGAGTCTTCGTCGCGCAGCAGGCGCAGGAGGTAGTCGCGGACGAGCCATTCGTCGTCGCCAATCCGCGGGAGAATGGCGATCTCGCTGGTAGTGTCGGCGGCGAGATCGACGGGGTAGCGCGCGAGATCGGGTTGCGCGGCATAACGCGGGTTCGCGTAGCTGGCGCGACGCGGCAGCTTCAGGTATTCGATGAAACGCTCCTTGTCGTAAATGCCGCGGGTGCGGTCGTGCCCGAGTCGCCGGAAGAGCAACTGCGCCTTCAAGGTATTGAAGGCCGGCGGGAGTTTGGCTGCAAAAGCCGACGCCCGGTCGAGCCACGCCTCGCGCTCGGCGGGATCGTACTCCGCGTCCGCGTCCGCGCTCGGGAGCAGCGTGCGGAGCCGGGTGAAGACGAACGCCCTATTCTCAAGCAGTGCCGGGATCCGCCGGAGGAGTTCGTCGAGTTGCTCGGGCAAGAGCTGTTTGTGAATGGGAAATTCCCCAAATCCGCGGCTTTCCTGGCTGCGCAGTCCCGCCTCGATGAGTTCGAGAAGGCCCGGCACATCGGGTCGCTTCAACTTCGAAAGCAGCGCCCGCAACTGCGGGGGACGCAACCCCACTTTCTCCCTCACCAGCGCCTCCAAGGCTGCATCGTCCATCCCGCCGAGGTCGTCCGCCTGTAACGCCTCGGCCTGGAAAACTTCTCGCGCGATCCGTCCCTGATCGAGCCGCGCCGGCAAGTCCGGCTGGCGATCACGGACCGTCTGCTCGTGATTGAACTCCAGATCCAGCCGGTCGCGCAGATATTGAAGCGTCGCCTGCGGATCGCGTTCGTATCCGAGCAGCGCGGCGCGATTTTCGATCACGCGGCGGCGCTCCGACTGCGGATAACGCTTGGCCCATTGATCCATGATCGACTTCAGCGCGTCCGCCTTGCCCGCATTCTGAAAATGAAGCGCGTGGTAAAAATAGAAGTCCTCGCTGCCCGGGATGAGCTGCGCGAGGACGGCTTCGCGATCGGGCGCGAGCGCGAACTTTTCCACGAAGCCGATTTCGTTTTCCGCGGCGAGCAGCGCGGAGGTGAGGAAGAGCAGGGGAAGGAGAAGTTTCGTTTTCATGGCGGGGCGGTCGCGGAGTTTTCGCGCGACGTCCGACACTGCGCCGGAGCGCGCATTCGCGGCAACGCACAGTTTGCAAAAGAAATGTCAAAGACGGGAGGGGCGGGGGAGAGCGGTGGCAATTTTCAGTATTGGCCCGACACGCTGCCCCAAAGCGGCAGAGGACTGCCGCAGTCCAGAAGCTCGCGCACGTCCAATGTACCTGCGCCAACGCGGAGCGTTTTGGACCGCGGAAGTTCTGCCGCTTTCGCAAACAGTCTCGCGCGGCGCGTTGACGCGGGGCGCAATCGCGCGGCACTCTCGTCTCGTCGAAACGCGGATCACTCGCCCCCATTCCGTGAACCCCGCCTTGCGCCTGCCCACCTGCCTCGCCGCCACGCTCGCCGTGGCCGTCGGATTGGTGCTTGCCCTGCCGCTGCGGGCGCAAACGTTTACATTCTCGAAACACAGGAAGCTTGGGGACCGCCCGCTTTCATCACACGATGAACACGTTGCCCAATGGCAAAGTGCTCGTTGCCGGGGGGCAGGGGAGCGGTGGCGTGTTGCCTAGCACGGAGCTATACGATCCGGCGACCGGCGCATGGGTGTCTGCCGCGAACCTCGTGACCGCTCGCTGGAAACACACTGCGACGGTGCTGCCTAACGGCAAGGTGCTCGTCGCCGGGGGCAACTCCGGCGGCAGGATCCTTACCAGTGCGGAACTCTACGATCCGGCGACCGAAGTGTGGACGACGACAGGAAGCCTGCCGGCCACCCGCTACCTTCATAGTGCGACCCTACTCCCCAATGGGAAGGTTCTCGTGGCCGGCGGCGTCAACAGCGGCGGCTCCTTTCACAGCAGCACGGCTCTTTACGACACGGCGAGCGGCACTTGGTCCGCCACGGGGAGCCTCGCTGCCGCTCGCAATTATCACACGGCGACCTTGCTACCCAACGGCAAGGTGCTCGTCGCCGCGGGCAGCTCAGGCGCAGCGGCTCTGAACAGCGCGGAACTCTACGATTCATCCACCGGAATATGGACAGCTACAGGAAGCCTGACTACGGCGCGCGGGATTCACACGGCAACTCTGCTGGCCGACGGCAAATTGCTCGCTGCCGGTAGCTACGGGGGCAGCGACCCAAGCAGCGCGGAGATCTACGATCCGGCGACCGGAACATGGACCCAGACAGGCAGTCTGACCGCACGCTCCCTTCACACCGCGACTGCGACGACCGGCGACCCGAAGACGATCACCGTTCCGGCCGCGGATGCGGATGGCGACGCGTGGACCGTGACCGGCACGACGCCCGACGCGCACCTGACGGTGAACAGCACGAGCGGGAAGGACGTGACCTTCACCCCCGCGACGGACTACGCAGGCACGGCGACGCTCGGCTATGCGGTGAGCGATGGCTTCGGCGGCACGGCCAGCGGAACGATCACGCTGATGATCACCGATAACGATGCGCCGCAGGTCACCGCGACGCCCGCGAACCAGACCCTCGAGGCGACCGGACCCGGCGGGGCGGTGGCCACTTTCAGCGGCGCGACGGCGACGGACAACGTTGGAGTTGTGTCGCTGACGTATTCGCAGAATGCGGGAGCGTGCCGGCGCAGTTGAACGTGACCGCTGGGCCGACCGGCACGGCGATGCTGGGCGATCTGACGGGGGAACGTGATGCGATCCGATCTGGTGGGCGTGACGAGCGTGGTGCAGTCGCCCGATGCGAGCACGGTGCGACCGCTGGGATCTCATGCGGTGAGCTTCACGGTGCGCGATGCGGCGGGCAATGAGACGATCGTGCAGACGAGCGTCACGATCGCGTTTGACCGCGCTGCGCCGCCGGCACAGGTGACGGTGGGTGCGCGCACCGGCACAGCGGCGCCGGGAGCCGGGACGGTGGGAGGTCCGCCCGCGGGGACGGTGCTGAGCGCGTTCGGGCCGCCGGCGATCGGCGATTTCCGCGACATGGCCGCGCGAGTGGTGATGCTCGCGGGCAGGACGAAGCTGGCCGGCATCCACGTGGAGGATGGCGCGGGCGCGGGCGCGCTGCCGGCTTTTCAAGGAGGAGCCGCGCCGGGGATCGCATCGGCCGATGTGACGTTCAAGAGTTTCCTCGATCCGGTGATCGCGCCGGATGGGACGATCGCCTTTGCGGCCACGCTCAAGGGCGCGAAGCCGGCGGAGGATCAAGGCGTGTGGACGGATGCGTTCGGGCCGATCGCGCTCGTCTTGCGCGAGGGCGGCGGCGTGCCCGGCTTTGGCAGCGCCGCGGTGAAGCTCAAGTCGGTGACGAGCCTCTCGCTGCGCGATGGCCGCTTGCTCGCGCTGCTCAAGCTCGCGCCGGCGAAAGGCATCGTCACCGCGGGCAAGGATGACGTGGCGCTCGTGGAACTGGATGGAACGAGCAGCGGAACCGTGCTCCTGCGCACGGGCTGGGACTTCATGGGTTCGAAGATCAAGACCATCGCCACCCTCGCGCCGGCGCTGGGTTCCGCGGGCCATGGACGCTGGCATGCCGACGACACGGTGGCCGCGAAGATCACGCTGCTCGACAAGCGTGTGTTCGTCGTGAGCGTGGATGCGGGAACCATCACCGTGCTGGTGCGCGCGGGCGAGGATGACCCTGGCCTCGGGATCAAGCTATCCAAACTCGGAGTGCCGGCGCTCGCCGACGGGAGCATGCTCGCCGTGCAAGGCACGCGTGGTCTTCCGCCCGGACCGACGCCCGATACGGCGAACGAACTTCTTTTTCTCGTCGATCCGCCGGCGCTCGTTCCCGTGCTGCACGGCGGCACCTCGACCGCAGACCCGAACACGGTCTTCAGCACCTTCTTCGACCCGGTGGCAAATGCGCAGGGGATGATGCTCTTTCTCGCCACGATCCGCGGCAATGGTGTGAAGGCCGCGAACAAAACCGGGCTGTGGAGTTTCGACGGGAACACGAGCACGACCGCGAAGGTCGCCCGCCTCGGCGAGTCCGCGCCCGGCAAGGATGGCCTCGCGCTCGCGGACGCGGTGTGGAGTGGGTTTAGTTCGTACGCGCTGCCGGATGGCGCCGGGGCCGGTGCGGTGTTCGTGGCAAAGCTCGCTGGCAAGGCCGTGACTGCCAAAAACAAAACCGGGCTGTGGGCCGCGGACTCCACGGGAACTCTGCGCCTGCTCCTTCGCACGAACCAGGCCTTGACCGTGGGCGCCGGTACGAAGCAGCTCGCGAGCATGATGTTGCTCAACGCGCCGCCCGGCGCCTTCGGCGCGCGGCGCAGCTACAACTCCACCGGCTCGGTCGCGGTCCTCGCCACTTTCACGGACAAGACGCAGGCGGTGCTGCGGCTGGATGTGCCGTAGCAGAACGGCGAACTCCGCTTGGCGCGAGGGCCTTTACCCCTCGAAGCTCGCGAGCAGCTCGGCGGGACGCACCGTGGCCGTGCCAAGCTTGCCGACGACGACGCCGCTGGCGTGGTTGGCAGTCTCGGCCGCCTCCTCAGCACTGGCCCCGGCGCTGAGCGCGAGGGTAAACAAGGCGATCACCGTGTCTCCGGCGCCGGAGACGTCGAACACCTCGCGAGCGCGGGTCGGCGCGTGGTAGGGCGGTTGATCGGGCCGGAAGAGCATGACCCCATGTTCGCCGAGGGTGATGAGCAAGTTTTCCGCATCCCATTGATTCATAAGATTGCGACCAACCTTCATTAAGTCAGCATCTTGCATCGGATCGTCGATGGGCTCCACGAAGGGAATTCCCGCCGTAGCGAAGGCCTCCGCCCGGTTTGGCTTGATCACGGTGACATGCTTCCAGGCGAGTGGGTTATGAGGATTAGGATCGACGGCCAGGATCTTCCCGGATCCGTTCACCAACCGGCAAATCTCCCCGGCAAATTCCTGTTCGAGCACTCCCTTGCCGTAGTCCTCGATGATCACCGCATCGAGATCGGGAAGCATTGCCTCCAACTGCGCGAGCGCCATCGCGGCATGCTCCGGTCGAAGGCGCACTTTTGTTTCCCGGTCAATCCTCACAACATGTTGATGACGAGCGATTACACGGGTTTTTACGATCGTGCGATAACAGTCATGTGACTGCAAAGAATCGACTTGAATCCCTTCTGAGACCAGCAATTTCCTCAAAAACTCCGCGTGACGACACACCCCGGTCACCCCCAGGACTCGAACCTCACTGGAGAACTCAGCCAGGTTTCGGGCGACGTTTGCGGCCCCGCCCGGAAAGAATTCTTCCTTCACGACCTCCACCACGGGAACCGGCGCCTCCGGCGAAATGCGCGACACTTTGCCCCAAAGAAACTCGTCGAGCATCAAGTCCCCGATGACGAGGATCCGTTTTGTGCCAAACTGCGATAGGAGGTCTGCGATGCGGGATTTATTCACGGTTGATCGGCCTGGCCGGCAAGTTCCTCGGTGACAGCGGCAAACAGCAGGGGAATCATAATTTCATGGTGACCCACCAGGTAGAAGCCCTGGCCGCCGAGTGCAGTGGGCCGACGCTGGACGTTCTCCGTCGGTCGGTAGTGGCGGGTCATGTCAAACGTGGCGGTCGTCAGTTTTTCGATCTTGTGTCCGAGATTACGAGCGATAGTCAGCGCCTTGAGGAAAACCTCGGGCATAATCACGGCGCTCCCGATATTGAGGACGACGCCGCCTTCGAGTTGGGCGCACACCGCAGCAAAGGTTTGGAAGTCTCGATAGCTGGCGTCGCCGAGCACTGAACCCTCGGTGGTGGGATGCTGATGAATGATGTCCGTTCCGATCGCGATATGGACGGTCACCGGAATTCCCAATTCGGCGCCGGTTGCGAGGATTGAAAGACTTGGATTTGGGTATCCCGCGCTGCGAGCCGCTTCGCCGAGGGCTCGGCCCGCGCCCAAGCCGCCCTTCACACCCGCAGAAAGGGCCGCATTCATTCGCCGTCCGGTTTCATCAACCATACCGAACGAGCCATCATTGAGTCCGCGCTGAACATCTTCGCTGGTTCCACCCTGATAACATAGTTCAAAGTCGTGAATCGCTCCGGCGCCGTGGAACGCCACGGCGTTAATCAAGCCGCGACGCATTGCATCCACGAAAAGCGGGTTCAAGCCGACCTTTATCGAATGGGCGCCCATCATGAGGAGCACCGGCCTTTGGTTGCGAATGGCGCGGACGATCGCCTTGACGATGGCTCGAAGGTCCTGCACCGCGAGGAAATCAGGCAGGTTGGTGAGAAACTCAGAAAATGAGGCACCCGGTCGATGGGGTTTCGCGAACGAGGTCACATTGACCTTGTTCGTGCGGTCCGCGACCGGATAAGTGCGGATCTTGGAGAAATCGAGGGGCTCGAATTTCATCCGCGGATTGCGCCGGGAACCCGGGAGTAGTGTCAATGATGAAACCGACTGGGAAATTCAGCAACGGTCCGCAACCCTTTGAGCTGGAGCAAGGCCACAGGGTCAAGCCAAGCGGGGCGCATCCCGCTTCGCGACAGTGAGGAGACGAGCGGCACCGATTCAAACCGCGTCAGCGGAACACATCGGGGCATTAATTGCAGAAACCCGTAAAACAAGTGAATCGAAACTCGATGTGACGCTTGGAGTGCTGCAATCGCTCACAAGTTATTAACACGCCTGCAACTACTCGAGCATCAATATCTACTCTCTAACATTATACAATATATGTCATATGAACTCTATGGGTAGTGAGTCAGGTGCGTTCTAGTGGTTAGTTTTGAGTTCGCTGAGAAGTTGTCCCAGATCCTGGAATAAGCCTGAGGAAGTCGGAAGATCGCGGAAGAAGCCATCCCACCAGAGTAAAAAGCCCGGTAAGAGCGCCCTCGCGGACCCGGAAAGGCGGCGGAATCTTTGTTGAAAACTTGTCTCGATTTTTCCGCGTCGGAAAACTTGTCTCGATTCGACTTCATAGCCGAAAAAGCCCGCGGCTCTCTGTAATGGGCGCGCTATGAAGTCGATTGGCCCAAATCGAGACATCTTTCGCCGAAGATTTTAGGGGTATGCGGTGTCGGAAATTTCCGGTTTATTCACTAGAAAAAATGAAGCCACTAGAATTTGAGGTTTTCGGATGTGGCCCCTTTTTTCCCGCTTTGCAGACCACCTGCACGCGCCATGCATTATCGATTCCCGCGCGCTGCAACGAATTCGGTTAGACGAGTTGAGCGCCTGAACCGCCCGTCCGCAAAAAGCAAAAGTGCCGAGAACCGGGCCTTGTGAAGACCTTGGCGATCTCCTCTCAGCTTACGCCCGAAGCGGCGGTTCTCAGCAAAGTGAGCTTACTCTCCCAGATCTGCCGGGCAACGATGTTTCGCACCGGATTTCCGCCGCCGCGATCTGCTCTGTGTAGAGCGCGCGGCCAAGAGTCACGGCCAAGCCGTTCGATGAAATGATGAGCGGGAGCAAGGCCTCCCCGGCATAGAGGTTTTTCTCGTGTGGCCCGCCTTTCGTGGCGTGCGTTTCGATCGCTGATTGAAGCGCCGCGATGGCGGTGGTTGCTGCGGTGGTGTCGGGTCCGGAAATTGTCATAGGGTTAAATGTCGGAGAGTGATGATGGGGCGCGTTAGCTCAGGTTCTGCGTCGGTCCCAAGTTGAACCGATCGGTGAGCTGGCGAGCCAATGCCGGGTCGGCCGCGACCGCGAAGGCTTCCCCTCCCTGGCTCGGATCGGCGTTGCCGCTCATCTCGCGGAAAAGTTCAGGCTCTTCGGCGCGCATGGCTTCCCAATCCGAAGTGGCCCGCCGTCTAGGTTTGAAGGCGCATTCCATCTCGACGATCGAGAAATGCCGCGCGCCGCTCCGCTTCGATATTGCCTTACGGTTTTGCCGGGAACTGCTCGTGAACGAACAATGGCTCGCGACTGGTTCTTACGGGTCACTGGAAAAGGAAGCGAAGCGCAGGGGCGTTGCAACGTCCGCCTCGGTTGCCGATCTACATCCTTTGTTCTTCCGTCTTGCCTGCGATCTTTGGTCAGAGGATCTCACCAGGACGATTCCGGCGCGCACTCTCTACAGCACGGCCTTCAATCAGTTCCTGGCACCGCTCTACGACCGCCTGGCTTCGCAGAGCTTTTACTTCCCACGTCTCAAGCCGAACGAGCACGACACTCTCGACGTTTTTCAGACCGTCTTTCACGCCACCGTCGATGCGGGGCTGATCTTATTGGAAAATGAGGCTCGGCGCCGTGGCTCGGCGCCCCTCCAGCTTCAAAGGACGTATCTCCGCACTCTGTTTCAGAACTCGATAAAGGCGTTCAATGAGCTGATGGCGCAACCGCCTGACGTCGCGCGAGCGCCCGCGGTGCCTGATAAACACAAGGCTTCGACCGCACTGAAGGAATAGACGCTTGCCTTTGCAAGCGAGCCGAGCGGCGGTGAGCTACGCTCGGCTCTAGAAAGCGGATGGGCCGTTGAATTTCTTCTTTACAGCCGGTCCTACGTTCACCGGGGCTTTTCTCTCGGTCGAGAGCTTCATTGCGTCTTGCCCGCTTTCGTTCGCGGCGTAGATTCTTAATCGCTCCGCAGAACCTGCGTTTCGGTCGGCGAATGCCACCGGGCGCGACTAAGGCTGCGGAGTCTTTGTTTCATCATGGCGCGGAGATGGACGCGTTTCGTTTCGAGAAATGGCCGCTTGACGTTATCACGGTATTCTGTGATATAGCCACATGGTCAAGCGACCGACTCCCCGAATCGACAAGCTCTTCTCGCGCATCCGCCGTCTCACGAAGACGCGCGGATTAAAGGCGGCGCTTGCTGATGCTTTGGGCGTTGTGCCGCAACGCCTTCACGAGTGGCTGTCCGGCGATTATGAGCCGGGCGGCGAAACCACGCTTCAACTGCTGGAATGGGTCACGGCAGCGGAAGCAAAACCGAAAAAGACCCCGCCGATGCTTGTAACATCGACGGGGCGATTGACCCGACAAAGCAAATCCACATCACATGAAAAAGCCAAATCGGATCGCCCGAAAGGGTGACATCGCGCGCACTCCCGCGCAATCAAAAGCCACGCGCCGCCACCCCGAGGCAGTGCCGTCCACCCAAGCCCCCGCGGTCGGCGCGGCAGGGCTGCTTATCGATCCCATGTTCGCCGGCCTCGGCAGCGAGATCGCGTGCTTCGACGATCAACGCCTCTTTCACAAGGGTAGCGCGTATTACCTCGTGACCGACTATGGGGAAATGCACACGGATGATGCGGTCGGCAGACCCGGCCAGACCGTGCAAACGCTGACGCGCGCGCAGGTGCGCGACTGGCTCAATGCCACGGTGATCGACGAGCTAATTCCCTCCGCGTTTCGGCGGGACTTTCGCCACCGGAGCGGCCGGGGCAATGCGACCGCACAGCTCACGCTCGGCGAGCTGCTCGACGACGATGCCATCAACGGACTCAACCAACTCGGAGCGGATGAAATGCCCGTGGGCGCGCAGGTGGCCGGCGCCGTGGCGAGCTGGCTCAGCTTTGCCGCTCAGCAGGGACAATTCCCGGAAGCCAGGCAACGGCTCCGCGAGGCGCCCGGCCTCCTCGACGGCGACCAAGTCGCATACACGATCCAGCGCGAACGGAGCCAGTTTCTTGCGCCGAGCACCGCGGCGTTTTACGACTCGCTGCTCGACCGGACAAAGGGGCTGCCGTTCGCTGAAGCGGTGGAGTTCCTCGGCAACCTGGCCGCTCTCATCGAATACCATCCCGGCCTCGCCGAAGAATTCAAAACCCTCCACGAGCTGACCGATGCCGAATGTGGCCTCGGCAGAAGCGCGGCTGTGATGACACAGTTGAAACCGTAACCGATCACCGTTCCCCAACGACCCCAAGGCGCCGGGCGAACTGCAAAGCTCCCCGGCGCTTTCGCGTTGATCCGTGATCGCCGATGCCTTACGAGGATGCTCCATGAAGGAAGGTAATCTATGGGACTCTTTGCCGTCTCCGCGCTGATCTGCGGCCTCATTGGGCTGCTGTTGGGGCAATCCAAAAACCGCCAGGTTGAAGGACTGTTTCTTGGCCTGCTGCTGGGCGTCATCGGCCTGATCATCGTGGTTTGCCTTTCGCCCAAGGAAGAAGGTGCGGAGTCATTCAGTTTGTTCCGCGTCGTCATGACTTTGGCAGTGATCGGCCTGGGTGGCTATTTGGTGGTGCAATTCATGGTTCGCAGAGCAGAGCAGCAGGAAGAAGTTGCGATGGAATCGCCGGCACCAAAAGTAGAGGCAGCGACTCCGCCGCCCCGCGCGATGATGACGCCAAGGCCGACACCCGATCCGTTTGCCGTCGCTCGATCGATCGAACGAAAATACGGGACGCAACGGTAAGTCGGCGGGAGTCGGGCTTTACGCGCACGGTTCGGAAATACACCCCCTGCCCCCGCATGAGTTCCGCCGCACCTTCCGCCGGTCCCGTCTCGCCGCCAGCGCACCAGCGCGCGACGTTGGAAGAATGGAAGGCCAAACTCGAAAGCCTGATCGAGCGGCGCCGGCAATGTCTGAGGGAGACGAACCGCCAGTTGTGCGTTCACCTGGCTAGCGCGATCGACGGCGCGCACCAGGCCATTGCCGAGACGTGCGCACCGCTGCGCTCGGCGGCGGCTTGTGCGCGATCAGCCAGGGCGTCGAGATCGTCGCCGGTCGCAGTGCCGTTAAGCGCGCGATGAAATGCGACGATCGCCGGGAAGGTCGCGGCGGCCTGCCGAGCGTCGCCGAGCCGGCCGAAATATGGAACCACGGCCGCGGCAGCCTCGCCGATCAGCGTCGAAATGATCGCGCGGATTCTGGATGGTGCCGAGGTGTGGCGATTCCAATGGGGAGATTCGTGATGGAAGTCGCCGCTCGCGGGCAGGGGAACGTTGTGCTGCCCACGCTGACCGCGTGTGCGCTTTTTCCGGGGCGCCAGCGTCTTTACGTGAGCGAAGCTGCGCGCGTGCTTTCGATCCCTCAGAGTCAAGTCGTTGACCTTCTCCAGTCCGGCGAGCTGGCCGGCGAAGACATTTCCCACAGGAGCCGCACGACGGGCGCGAAAACCCCGCCGAACAACTGGCGGATTCCGGTCGGCTCTCTCGATGCGTTCGTTGCAGCGCGACGGGAACGGCAATGGCGCCCTTCGCGGGCGACGCGGTTCAACTTTCCAAAATGGTTCACGAGGCGCCAGTGCCGAAGCAAGTGCTCGGATGGATAAAGCAAATCAGCGACGGCGCCGCACTGGCCAGCGAAGCCGTGGGCCGCGCTCGGTCTATCATCGCCATTTTCACGGCGGCGCTCGCCGAAGCGGAATAACTCGAACACCTCGAAAAAATATGAAGATCAATCTCACCCCAAAACTCAGCAAAGCACAGCGCTCCGAGCTGGAAGAATCCGCCGAGCACCTCGCGAAACTGCTTCGGCAGATCGCCGCCGTGGAAAAGAAAACCGCCAACCTGGAAGACGTGAGGGCGAAGGCTCGCCTAAAGCTGGCGGCGGCGGAAACCGCTGCGGACGCCGGCGACGAAGAGGCCAGCACAAAGGCGCTCGCGATTCGCGATCAGCTCATGCGCCTTGGCCTGAGCATTGGGCGCGCGGAGCAGGAATTGGCCGATTACCTCGCCACTGGTGAAAAGGCGACAACCGCGGCACGAAATGAAATCCGCGTCACGCATGCCTCGCTCGTAAAACCGCTCACCCAGGAAATAGCCGATCTGATCGCGCCCTTCTGTTTTTCCCGGCATACCGCGGCAGAAGTAGCTGCGAACCTTCAAGCCCCCAGCCAACTCCAACTTTGGGCGCGGCCAATCAATCAGTATCGCCACTTCGAATCGCAGGAAGATCTGACCGCAGCCATGCAATCGATCGGCGGGACTCTGGCCGCGTTGCTGGCTGCAAACCCAGTTGTCACTTTGAGTAGCGACAGCGAGGCGGGCGGCCTCGTGTTCCCAGCCTGCTGCTAAATATGTTCAGAAGGCAGACAATCGTGAACAGCCCGTGCGGTCTGTCTTCTGAGGCGGGGTATCGGCGTGAGTGGCCAGGCGAAGGCGCACCAGCGCGCCTTTTCGAAGTTCGGCGCCGATTCTTTCCGCCTCATCGCGCCGCCGCGCAATCTCACCATGCGCAACGAAGGGCTCGGCACGCCCGAGCTGCGCGAGACTGGCGATCGGCTCAATGAGATCGAGAGCGCGCACCGCGGGCTTCAGACGAAGCGACAGCGCCATCGGGGAGAGATTCAGGAACTCGCGGTGCGGCAGAATCTCGCGATCGATCCGGCCAGGGTGAGGAATCCCGAGCGGGTTGTTTCCAGCCTTCAACGCGCCGACGAATTAGTGACCGTCTAAAAAGTCGGTGCTCCAGTAATTTTAGTTCTTGTACTTTTTGGAGAGATAGGGTGGAAGGCTTGGGATGCTGACCAAAGAACCCTATCCCAGTGATCTCACCGATGCCGAATGGAAGCTCTTGGAGCCGCTTTTGCCCGGACCCAAAAAGCTAGGCCGCCCGGCCCGTTACAGCCGTCGCCTGGTGCTCAACGCCATCTTCTACGTCGTGCGCAGCGGCTGCGCGTGGCGGCTTTTGCCCCACGATCTGCCTTCGTGGCGGCTGAGTTATTACTATTTTGCGAAGTGGCGGCAGGACGGACTCTGGGCGCGGCTCAACGAACACCTGCGCGGAGCGGTGCGGCGCCGGAGCGGAAAAAAAAAGCCCCTAGCGCTGCGATCTTCGACGCGCAGAGCGTTAAGGTGGCTAATCACCCCGGAGAGCGTGGCTACGATGCGGGCAAGAAGATCCGCGGGCGAAAACGGCATCTGGTGGTGGACACCCTCGGCCTGATCCTGGGCGTGGCCGTCACGCCGGCCAGCGTCTCGGATCGGGCCGGGGCGCTGGAGGTGCTCCCCGCCGTGCTCCGCCGGCAGCGCCGCTTGGAACTGCTGTGGGCCGACGCCGGCTATGCCGGCGGCACCCTCGCCGCCGACCTCGCCGCGCACGTCCCTAAACGCGGCCTGCGCCTGGAGATCGTCAAACGTTCCGACACCCCGGCCAAGGGCTTCATCGTCCAACCCCGGCGTTGGGTGGTCGAGCGCACTTTCGGCTGGCTCATGCAAGCCCGCCGTCTCGCCCGCGACTACGAAACCAACCCCGCTTCCAGCGTCGCCCTCATCCTTGCCCAAGCCTCCAGAATCATGCTCCGCAGGCTCGCTCGCTAATTTTTAGACAGTCACT
>JANOAZ010000248.1:0-39686 GCA_031411395.1 Chthoniobacteraceae bacterium | reverse complement strand
TTCCTCCACCACGCTCGGCACGAACGCCACGACCACGATGGGCTACAACGGCGCGCTGATGTGGGGCCCCACGCTCATCATGAACAAGGGTGACTACGTGCAGCTCAATGTGGCGAACAACCTCGATCAATCGGCCTCGCCCTTGCTCCGCACGACAACGACGACCGTGCATTGGCATGGCCTGCACATCCCCGCGATCATGGATGGCGGGCCGCGTCAGGTCATCCCCGGCGGCACGACTTGGTCGCCATCGTTCACCATCATGAATGATGCGGCGACGTATTGGTATCATCCGCATCTGCACGTCGCCACGCAGGAGCAGCTCACACTTGGCGCGGGCGGTTTCATCATCGTGCGCGATCCTGCGGAGGCTGCGCTCGGCCTGCCGCGCACTTATGGCGTCGATGACATTCCCCTGGCACTGACGAGCCGTCGCTTTCTCACGGCCTCCAATCAATTCAGCTTCAATCAATACGCGGAGAACGGCGGCACGACCTCCTCGCTCGACAACTACGGCGACACCATCGTGATCAACGGCACACACAGCCCGCAGGTCAATTTGCCGAAACAATATGTGCGTCTGCGCATCTTGAACGCGGAGATTCAGCGCGGCTACAACCTCGGCTTCAGCGACAACCGCACCTTCTATGTCATCGCGAATGAACAGGGTCTGCTGAACGCGCCCGTCGCGGTGACGCGCATGTTCCTCATGGTCGGTGAGCGCGTGGAGATCCTCGTGAACATGACCAACGACACCGCGTCGTTCGATCTACGCGCCTTCAACTCTGGCCAAACCTTCGGCTTCCCCAGCCAGGAAGGTCCGGCGGGTGGCTCGGCTCCGAGTGGCAATGCAGGCCCGGAGAACGGCAGCCGCATCAACAACTCCGACTTCAACCTGCTGCGCATCAATCCCATCGCCGCCACCAGCGGCGCGATCACGTCTCTGCCCGCCACGCTCGTGAGCAACACCTACTGGACCGGAGCCAACGCCACCAACACGCGCACCATCGCCGTCACGGGCGGCAATCCATCCACCGTGAACGGCATCACCACCTCCACCGGCTTTACTTTCAACAACATCGGCTACTCGCCGAACGTGATGAACCACACCATCCCGCTCGATGCCATCGAGCGCTGGAACGTCGCCGGCGGCAACATCTTCGGGCACTCGCTGCACATTCACGACATCAAGTTCAACATCATCGCGCGCTACATCGGCACCCCCGCCACTCCTGGCACGCAGGTCACCACCAACGGCCTCGCCGCGCCCTATGAGTCAGGTTGGAAAGACACCGTCTATATCCCGCGCGGCGAGAGTGTGAGCCTCATGATGAAGTTCGATGACTTCGCCAGCAATGTGAACCCCTACATGTTCCACTGCCACTTCATGAATCACGAAGACGGCGGCATGATGGGGCAGTTCCTCGTGGTCAACAACGCCGTCGAAGACCTCGCCGTCTCCAGCTTCACGCGCTACGGCAACAACAGCCAGATCGACCTCGATTTCAAGACGACACCCGGCACGACCTACAATCTGCAATACTCCTTTGATCTTGGCACTTGGACCACCATCGGCTCCGTGACCAGCGACGGCACTTCCGCAGGCTTCACGGAAACCGATGCCACGCGCCTCGGCCAGGCGAAAGGCTTCTACCGAGTCACTCTACCCACCGCGCCCGACGCGCCCGACGTCACCAGTCCCACCACCGCCACCGGCACACGCACCGTCGCCTTCACCTACCAAATCACCGCTACGAATAGCCCCAGCAGCTACATCGCCATCGGCCTGCCAGCCGGATTGACGCTCAACTCAACCACCGGTCTCATCACCGGCATACCGACAATCGCCGCCATCAGCAACGTCACCGTCACCGCCACCAACGCCGGCGGCACGGGTGAAGGGCACTTCGTGCTGACGGTGAACTAGCTTGCCACACCGCCGGGTGAGGTCTCGACGCTTCCTCTACCTGATGGCATGGCAACCTTCCTCCGCTTCGAATGAGATGGTCGCGACGTTGATGCAGTCCGACAAGAACGCGGAGGGCAAGCTGTCCAAGGTACGAAGTGCTGGAGCGCATGCAGGGCATCTTTGAGCGCGGGCAAGAACAAGGACGGCCCGTAAAACGTGGGGGCGCGTCGGAGACGCTCACCGACAGCGGTTCGTCGTATCACGTCAAAGAGGCCACTGGTTTGCGCTCGTCTCGGAAGGGCTTCGGGGAATACTCGCGCCACCCCACTTCCTCACCATGAAAACGATCTGCCTTCTGTTTGCTCTCCTCGCTTTCGCGGCGCCTGCATTCGCAGCGAAGCGGCCGAACATTCTTTTCATTCTGGCCGACGACCAGTCTTACAAGACCGTCGGCTGCTACCCTGAATCATGGCCGTGGGTGAAGACACCGAACCTGGACGCACTCGCCGCGAGCGGCGTGCGCTTTCACGGTGCGTATCTCGGCTCGTGGTGCATGCCATCGCGGGCCACCTTGCTGACGGGGCGCCTCCCGCACGGCATCGAGTCGATGCGGCTGGAAGGGAAATATCCGGCGAGCACTTATGATCCGAAGCTATGCCCGTTCTGGCCGAAGGTCTTTCGGGAACGCGGCTACCAGACGGCGCAGATCGGCAAGTGGCACACGGGCGATGATGCTGGCTGGGGACGGGATTGGGATTACCAGATCGTGTGGAATCGGCCCAAGCACCCTGAGAATGCGGGCGCGTATTACGAGCAGCAGATCCTCGCGATCAACGGCGTGGAGCAGAATGTGGACGGTTACCCGGCGGACAATTACACGAAGTGGGCCAGCGAGTTCATCCGCGGCGAGCATCGCGACCCCTCGAAGCCGTGGTATCTGTGGCTCTGCTACGGGAGTGTGCATGGCCCGTCGAAACCAGCTGCCCGGCACAATGGTACCTACAAGGATGCGCTCGTGCCCGAGCCCGCCGACATCCTTCCACCGCGACCGGGCAAGCCGGACTATCTCACCAAGACGCAGTCGTGGGCACGCACGGCTGACGGCCGCATCGTGGCGGAAAAGAGCGGCGAGAAGGTGGGAGACGAGGCGGGCAAGGGTGGAAAGGGATTCACCGAATGGGTGCGGCAGGTGAATGAATGCGTGCCGGCGATCGACGAAGGGGTGGGCCAGATCATTGCCGCGCTGCGCGAAAGTGGGCAGCTCGAAAACACGCTCGTCGTCTATTCCGCCGACCAGGGTTTTGCGATGGGTGAGCACGGCTTCCGCACGAAGGTTGCGCCCTACGACGCAAACTATCGCTCGCCCCTGATCGTCTCCATGCCCGGCCGCGTCGCGTCGGGGAAAGTGTGTCCGCAAGTCGTCGGCAGCGCCGATCTTGTCGCCACGTTCTTCGGCTTCGCGGGGCTGGAGCAGCCGTGGAAGATGCACGGTCGCGATCTCACTCCCCTGCTCCTCCAGCCCGATGCGGCATGGCCACACCCGTGCATCTACGAACACACCGGCGAAAGCTATGGGTCCGATGTGACCCAGACGCTCGCGAATGCGCCTCAGAAGGCCGAGCACAACCACGTTCCGTGGTACGACGCCGTGGTGCATGACGGTTGGAAATACATTCGCTATCTGCGCGGCACCGATGGCGAGGAACTCTACGATCTGCGCCACGACCCGGAGGAATTGAGGAACCTCGCCAGCACGCCGGAGCAGCGTGGAAGGCTGGAGAGCCTGCGCGCCGAGCTGGTGGCAGAGTTGCGCCGGACCGAGGCGGACTACGCCGAGTCGCTGGCGACTGCTCCGCGAGGGAACCGATAGCGCCTGGCATCGCACCTCGCGATCCACCGACAGCGGTGGCGGCATTGACTCGGCCGCACGCTTTCCCTAGATCATCGCCGCGTGAGTCAGGGCTCCACTTCTCAGGTCGCAAAACGCATCTCGCTCCTCACAGCGACCTGCCTCGTGGTGGCCAACATGGTGGGCACCGGCATCTTCACCAGCCTCGGCTTTCAGGTGGGCGAGCTCACGAGCGGATTCACGATCATGGCCCTGTGGGGCATCGGGGGCGTGTGCGCGCTCTGCGGCGCGCTCGCCTATGCGGAGCTCGGCGCCGCGCTGCCCCGATCGGGAGGCGAGTACCATTTTCTCAGCCGGGCCTACCATCCGGCGCTCGGCTTCCTGGCCGGCTGGATCTCGATCACGGTCGGGTTCGCCGCGCCGATCGCGGCGGCGTCGATGGCTTTCGCAAAATATTTCGCCCACGTTTTTCCGGGCGTGAATTCAGCAGTGCTCTCGCTCGGGATTGTGGCGCTCGTCACGGTCGTCCATCTCAACGGAGTCCGCGTGGGCAGTGTGTTTCAAGATTTCGCGACCACGTTTAAGGTCCTCCTTATCCTCATCTTCATCGGCGCGGGCTGGTGGATGAAATCGCCGCAGCCGGTCGTCTTCACACCCACGAGGGAAGGCGCAGCGATGATGACCTCGGCCCCGTTCGCGATCAGCCTCGTCTATGTGATGTATTCGTATTCCGGCTGGAATGCCTCGACCTACATCGCCGGCGAGGTGCGCAATCCGGGCCGCAATCTTCCGCTCTCGCTGGCCTTCGGCACGCTGATCGTCGCCGTGCTTTACCTCACGCTGAATGCGGTCTTCCTGCGCAGCGCGCCCACTTCGGAACTCGCCGGAAAACTCGAAGTCGGCCAGGTCGCGGCCACGCACATCCTCGGCGAAGCGGGCGGCCGGATCATGGCGGGTTTGATTTCATTCGGACTGCTCTCGACCATCAGCGCGATGACGTGGATCGGCCCGCGCGTGACCATGGCGATGGGTGAAGACTTGCGCGCCTTGAGTTTCCTCGGCCGCAAATCCCCCGGCGGAGTGCCGGCCACGGCGATGCTCGTGCAGGCGGCGATCGTCGCGGTGCTCGTGCTTACCTCCACCTTCGATCGCGTGGTGAACTACACCCAGTTCAGCCTCACCGTGTGTTCGTTCTTCACGGTGCTCGGCGTCATCGTGCTGCGCTGGCGGCAGCCGGATCTGCCGCGCCCGTATCGCACCTGGGGTTATCCCGTCACACCCCTGATCTTTCTGGCGATCAGCCTCTGGATTCTGTTCTTCCAGTTGCGCGACAAGCCGATGGAATCGCTCGCCGGTCTCGCCACGATGGCGCTCGGTCTGATCATCTACTTTCTCTCTCCGAAAAACGAACCCAAGCCCGTCCCGCTGCCCACACCCATCGAATGAAACTGAAAACCCTCCTCGCGCTCCTCGCCCTCAGCATCCCTGCACTCGCGCAGAAGGGCGCCAGCGTCAACGACACCGCCCGCTTCCTCGCCGGACTGCCCACCACCGGCGCACTCGAGCCCCTCGCGAAAGGCGGCGTGTGGCAGAGCCACGCCACGGCGATCGATCAAGCCTGGGCGAAAAAGGAAACCTCACAGGTCGGTCCGATCCGCGGCTGGATGGCCGCGCACGCCCCCGGCGCCTACCGGAGCGGCGCCACGATGTACTACATGTTCAGCGGCCCGGATTTCCTCTACGCGAACACCTTCTTCCCCAACGCGCGCACTTACATCCTCTGCGGCCTGGAGCCCGTCGGCCAGGTGCCCGATCTCACCCGCCTGCCGCCGGAGATGCTGCGCGGCGAACTCTCCGCACTGCGCGGTTCGATGAGCACGATGCTCAGCTTCCACTATTTCATCACCAAGGACATGCGCGCCGAACTCGGCCGCGGCCAGCTCGGCGGGACCCTGCCCATTCTTTACGTCTTCCTCGCACGGCTCGGGAATACGGTGCATGACACCACGTTTGTGAGCAGCCCGGCGCCGGGGGTGAAGATCACGTTCTCGCGCGGTGGCGGCGGCACGCAGACGCTCTACTACTTCAAGACCGATCTCTCCGGCGGAAAGAGCGGCTTCCTGAACTGGTGCGCCGGGCAGGGTCCGGGCAACAGCCTGCTCAAGGCCGCATCCTATCTCATGCACACCGACGGCTTTTCCGGCGTGCGGAATTTTCTCCTGAACAACAGCCGCGTCATCGTGCAGGACGACTCCGGCATCCCGCTGCGCAGCTTCAGCAAAGGCTGGACGGTGAACTGCTACGGCCGCTACGTGAAGCACGCCGAGATGTTCGGGAAATATCACCAGCCCGATCTCGCGGCGCTTTATGAAAAGAATTCGCCGCCCGAGCTCGGCTTCGCCTTCGGGTATCACTGGCAGAAGGATCGCGGGATCCTGATGCTCGGGACGCGGAACTAGGCGGCGGCAGCCGCGGCGCGGGTTCACCTCCGCGGCAACGATCCATCTCGCATGCGGCGCAGACGGGCGTAGGTTCGTTCCCTCCACGCGCCTCTTCTCTCCAATCGCGCGGTCATGGCGGTTGCTGATCGGTCCTTCGTGGATTCGGACCATCAACCCATCGAACCCGCCATGAAAACCAACCCGCGCTCCATCGAACCGCTCGAATCCCGCATCGCCCCGGCCACTTTCGTCAACGCGACGACCGTGATCTACACCGATCTCGACGGCGACGCGGTGACGGTGAAAACCTCCACGGGCGAGTTCTTCCTCGCGGCCAATTTCGCCTTCGGCCCGGCGAACCCAGCCGGCGGTGAGCAACTCCGGCAGATCTTCCTCGCCGGTCCCAGTGCAGACGGCTTTGACGGCGCGAACCTCACCGTCAGCGTGGTCAAAAAGCCCGGTGGCGACGGGCTGGTCAACGTCGGCGAAATCATCTCCGACCGGGATCTCGGCGCGGTCAGCGTGAAAGGCGACCTCGGCGCGATCGCTTGCGGCGATTTCACGACCGGCACCGGGTTCGGGTTGAAATCCCTCAGTGTGAATTCGCTGGGGCGCTTTGGCACTGCCACCGGCGCGGTGGCCAACGCCGACGGCACTCTGGAAAGCCACATCGTCGGCGCGGTCGGCAAGCTCGTGGTCAAAGGCGACGTGGCAAACGCCTGGCTGCACGTCACCGGCAACGGCGCGGGCGATGAAGCGCGCGGCACCATCGGCTCCGTGACCATCGGCGGCTCGCTGATAGGCGGCTCGGTGCTTCGCGCCGGCGCGATCGAGAGCACCGGCGACCTCGGCGTAGTGAATATCCGCCGCGACATCCAGGGCGGCTCGGGCGTCACCGCCGGGTCCATCCAGAGCGACCTCGGCAAAATCAAAAGCGTGACTCTCGGCGGTTCACTCATCGGTGGGGTGGGCAAATTCAGCGGACAGATCCGCAGCGGCAACGATCTCGGACCGGTGAAGATCGCCGGCAATGTGCAAGGCGGCAGCGGCGATGAATCGGGGAAGATCGACGCCGGCGGCGGGATCGTCGCGGGAGGCCCCGCCACGGGCCGGATCGCGAGCATCACCATCGGCGGATCGTTCACCGGCGGCAGCGGTGGCCACTTCACGTTCATCGACGGAAACGGCACCCAGCATTTGGGCCAGATTTTTTCCGCCGGCAGCATCGGCCCGGTGAAAATCGGCCGCGATCTGAGCGGCGGCTCTGGCCCCGCGTCCGGTTCCATCTTTGGCACCGGTCTCGCCAGCGTGAGCATCGGCGGTTCGCTCATCGGCGGGAGGGGAGACGACAGTGGCAGGATCGCAAGCGACGGCGATATCGGGGCGGTGAAAATCGGCCACGATCTGCGGGGCGGCTCGGGAGTGCGAGCCGGCCACATCGACTCCTTCGACAAGCTGGCGAGCGTGACCATCGGCGGATCGCTCCTCGGTGGCGCGGGCAGCTTCAGTGCTGAGATCGATAGCGGCGGCGACCTCGGGGCGGTCCGGATTGCGCACGATTTCATCGGCGGCAGCATCAGCGGCACGGCCGCGACGCTCACCGGGAGCGGCTACATCCAGAGCTCTGGCCGCATCGACAGCGTCACCATCGGGGGCTCGATCATCTCGGGCACCGACACCAGCACCGGCGGCGGCTTGACGAAAAACGCCTCGATCTACGCCTCCACCATTGTTTCGCTCACAGTCAAAGGCAGCCTGCTCGGCAACGCCTCTGCCAATGGCAATTCGCCCGTCGTCCTCGCCGCGGGCTCCGAGCTGGATCGCACGGACAATCTCGTGATCGCCCGGATCTCGATCGGCGGCCGCGCCGAGTTTGCGAGCATCCTCGGCGGCTACACCAATGACCTCGCCGCCTCCAACGGCAACGCGCAGATCGGCGCGGTGAAAGTTGGCGGCGACTGGATCTCCAGCAGCATCGTGGCCGGGGCGCAGGACACCGGCGCCGCGGGCTTCGGCGACGCGGGCGACACGCTCATCCCGATCGCCGGCGGCGGCGCCAGCATCGCGAAGATCGCCAGCATCGTCATCGGCGGCCAGGTCGTCGGCACCCCCGGCGCCGGCGACCGCTTCGGCTTCGTCTCCCACACCATCGGCTCGTTCAAAGCCGCTGGCTTCACCGCGCCGTTCACCGCGGCGACCGGCCAGTTCTTCGAGCTCTCGCTCATCACCGCCGACGTGACCGTCCGCGAAATCTGATTTCGGAGCGCCGCGGTTTGCCGCCGTTTTGTCCGCGCCACTGACCATCGGCCCCGCCAAAGTGGCCGGCGACTGGATCGCGTGCACTGCAACCTGAAGGTCCCCTGCGTGCTCGTGGCAGATCGACGCTGCGTGCCGCTGACCGATGTGAAGTGAGGCGGAGAAAAAGCCTTCTTCACGATCCGCTGTACGGGTATGCGTGGCCCCATGAACTCCCGCCTCTTCTCGTCCCTCGAACCACTCGAATGCCGCATCGCCCCGGCGGGTATTGTCAAGGTCGCCTTTGCCGGCGGCACGCTCACGCTCACCGGCGATGCCGCCGACAATGTCATCGAAATCGATCCCACGGACTCGACCCAGGTGCATCTCATCGGCACGGCCGGCACGCAGTTCCAGTTCGGCGCGGGCGCCCCGGTCGGCGATCTTTTCCTGAGCGCCCTCTCCGGCGATGTGAAGGTGGCGCTCGGTGACGGCGACGACACGGTCAAGCTCAGCACGGGCCTCTTTCCGCGCAATGTGGTGCTCGATGGCGGCGGCCCCAGCAAGACCGTTCCCGCGCCCGTGGGCAACGTCTTCAACCTCGCCGGAGTCAGTGTCGCGGGCAGCCTCACGATCGTGGGAAAAGCGGGCGCGGACCTCGTCAATGCCACCGGCGCGCTGCTCTCCATCGGGCGCGACCTGAATCTCCTTCCCGGTGATGGGAACAATACGGTGACGCTCAATGTCACGAGCCTCGATGTCTCCGGAAAGTTGAACTACACGGGCGGAAAGGACGTGGACATTTTCGGCCTGCCGGGCGCGAATATCCTCGTCAGCGGCGACACGACGATCAAGACGGGGAAGTTCGCGGACTTCGTGACGATCAACCCGAGCGACTCCGCGACCTTCGGCGGGAAGCTCACCATCGCCTCCGCCGGCGCCGTCCTCGGAGCCGGGATCAGCGTGGCTTTGGTGCCGACGAATGACCTGACCATTCGCGGCGCGCTGACCCTCACCGGCACCGATGGGACCGACGGTTTCACGATCAAACCCGGCGACGACTTGACCGTGAATGACAAGGTCTCCGTCAGCACTGGCAAGGGGGCTGGCGACAACGTCGAATTTCACGGCGATGTTGCGCGCTTCCTGGGCGATTTCTCCATCAAGACCGCGGCCGATCCCGTCATCGTGGACGTGGGCGCCACCACCAGCTATCTCGTCGCGGGGAACTTCAGCTATGTCGGCGGCGGTGCGAATAACATCGTCACCCTCAAAGGTCCCGGGGCCATCCTTGGCGCGTCCACCTTTGACCTCAGCGCGAAATCCGAGCAGGTGCTCACGCTCGACGGCGATACCGGCCAGCTCCTGCTCGTGGGCCCCACGAACATCAAAATGGGCGGGAAGACTGGAGGGATTAACGTGGCGACGCTGAGCAAAGTGAATGCGCTCAGCGCACTGAACATTACCGCCGGCGCCGCGATCGATGTCGCGATTTTCGATAACGTGGCTCTGCACGGCGCATCCAGGCTCTCGTTCGGGGCCGGCAACGATGTCTTCGACTACGAACGCAACGCGGTCGCCGGATCGAGCACGGTCTTTGCGGCGCTGACGGTCCTGCTCGGCGACGGCGACGACACCGCGAGAATCGGCGACAGCAGCGCCGACAAGCGCGTGATCTTCAACGCAGCCTCGACGATTGATGCCGGCAAAGGCACCGACACCACCATCACCGTGTCCACCGGCAACGTTTTCAATCAGGCGCTCACGGTCTTGAATTCCGAGAACGCGACCTGAGCGTCCGGCGTCACCGCCCCTCCGCGCCCTATTCGGCGTTGACCGTGAAGTTGTAGAAGACCGCGTCCTTCAGCGGCTGATCAAGACGCGAATAGATGAGACGCACCTTGGTCGTCCCAGGTCCCACAGCCTTGAAGACCCACTTCTCCGCCTGTGGCCGGGTGACGTTCTCCGGGGGCAGGGCGATTGGAGGCAGGGGGTTGGGAGTCGGGGAAACGAGCTCGAGCACGCCGGCGTCGAGCGGCTGGGCGAGCTTCCAGTGATAACCGGCGCTCCTATTCGACTCGAGTTCCACGGTCACGACGCCCTTGGGCTTCAATGCGACGAAGGTTCCGCGTTCGCGGCTGGTGATCGTAACCGCTTTCTCCGGAGTGGAATGCGGGCCGAGGGCAATCGCAGGCGCTTTCGGTCGCGAATTGGCGCAACCCGCAGACAACAGCGCGAGCAGAAGGAAAGAGAGCAACGACTTCATAGAAAATGACCGGATGGATACCTGCGCTGTCTCTAGGGACCGCCCACGCTGAGTGCAATCCTTTTCCCAGAGGAGGCGACGGGAGCGCCGGGATTGCTTCTCGCGGACCGGCGGCTACGGTGCGCGCCGATGTTTACCCTGCTCGGCACCGATCCGCATTCCAAGGCCCGCCGCGGGCGCCTCGTCACGCGGCATGGGACGATCGAGACGCCGATCTTCATGCCGGTGGGGACGCAGGGCACGGTCAAGAGCGTCTCGCCGGCCGAGCTGACCGCGCTCGGCGCGCAGATCATTCTCGGGAATACCTACCACCTCTTCGTGCGCCCCGGCATGGACGTCATGCGCCATTTCGGCGGGCTGCATTCGTTCATGGCGTGGAATGGACCGATCCTCACGGATTCGGGCGGCTTCCAGGTATTTTCGCTGGCAAAGCTGCGGCGGATTACCGAGGAGGGAGTGCATTTTCAAAATCATCTCGATGGCTCGCCGATGTTCCTCGGGCCGCGGGAGGCGATGGAAATTCAAGCCACACTGGGAAGCGACATCTGCATGCTCTTCGACGAATGTCCTCCCTACCCCTGCGAGCGCGATTATGCGGCGCAGAGCCTCGCACGCACGCTGCGCTGGGCGGCGATTTGCAGGGAAGTGGAGACGCCGGGGCTGAAGTTTGGCATCGCCCAGGGGGCCACGTGGGCGGACCTGCGGCGGGAGAGCGCGGAGGCGCTGGTCCAGCTCGGCTTCGATGGCTATGCGATCGGCGGAGTGAGTGTGGGCGAACCCGAGACGGAGATGATGCAGGCGGTGGAGTCCACCGAGCCGTGGCTCCCGCCCGATCGGCCGCGCTACGCGATGGGTCTCGGCACTCCGCCGCAGCTCGTGGAGATGGTGGCTCGGGGCATCGACATGTTCGACTGCGTGTTGCCGACGCGGATCGCGCGGAATGGAACGGCTTTCACCGCTCGCGGGACCATCAATCTCAAGAATGCGCCCTTCATTTTCGACAAAGGCCCGATCGAGGAGGGTTGCGTGTGCCCGGCCTGCCAGACTTTCACCCGCGGCTATCTGCGCCATCTGGTGAAGTCGGAGGAAATCCTCGGCCTCCGGATGATCTCACTGCACAACCTGCACTTTTACCTCAACCTGATGGCCCGCATGCGGGCCGAGATCGAGGCCGGCACCTTCGCGGCATTCCGGCGCGATTTTGTGGGAAACTATCAGCCGCACCGCGGAGCCGAGAATTGAGGAACGGGCTCCCGTTTGAGCCGCAAATCCCCTACGGCGCGAAGGGCGACCAAAAATCGATCGGGGCGATGTCAGAAAGCACGGCGAACGAGGTGGGATGAACCTTGGGCACCCCATCGACGGAGAAGGCGCCGCCGTTGAATGCGTTGCCGAGCAGATCGATCCCGCTCGAATTGTAGAGCTGGATATTCTTTTTGAGATACGGCTGAAGATCCTGCCAGTCGGCCGCATCCCCGGCGCTCTTCGAGCCTTCGATCGCGTAGAGATCCAGGGCTCCGTCGATCAATCGGAGATCATCCATGATCCGCGTCGCTTGGGCGCGTTTTCGGGCCCGAAGGAAATTGGGGACCGCGACGGCGGCGAGAAGAGCGATGATCGAGACGACGATCATGAGCTCGACGAGGGTGAAGGCGTGTTTCGATCGGAGAGAGGTCATGCTGGGGATTCGATCGAAATTTAAGCATCAAGCGCGCCGCAGATTTGCCGCAACGCCGCGACGGCGAGGAAAATAAGTCGCGGGAACCGGAAGCGCCCGTTGCCCCCCATGCTTGCGCTTCCCGGCCGTTGCCGGTATCCGACAACCCCTCCGCGTGAAAGTCGTCCGCACCATCTCCGCCGTCCGTCGCGTCCGCCGCCTCGCCCTCGCCCCCGTCGTGCTCGTGCCGACCATGGGCGCGCTGCACGCGGGGCACGCCGCTTTGATCGACCGCGCGCGCCGGCTCGCAGGTGCCCGCGGGCTCGTCGTGGTGAGCATTTTCGTCAATCCCACTCAGTTTGGCCCCAAGGAAGACCTCTCCCGATATCCCCGGCCCTTCACCGCCGATCGCCAGCTCTGCGCCGCGTACGGAGCAGACGTCGTCTTCCACCCGAGCGCGGCCGAGATTTACCCCGATCACTTTTCGACCTTCGTGGAAGAGACCGACGTGTCGGCGTCCCTCTGCGGTGCGAGCAGGCCGGGGCATTTTCGCGGCGTCTGCACCGTGGTGCTCAAGCTTTTGACCATCGTTCAGCCCGATATCGCGGTCTTCGGGCAAAAGGATTACCAGCAATGCGCGGTCATTCGCCGCATGGTGCGCGACCTCGATCTGCCAGTGCGAATCGTCGCCGTGGGGACCGTCCGGGAGCGGGACGGGCTGGCCCTGAGCTCCCGAAATGCCTATCTCTCAGGGGAGGAAAGGGCTCAGGCCCCGATCATCCGGCAAGCCTTGCTGGCGGCGCAGCAGGCCTGCCGTTCAGGGGAGAAAAGCGCGGCCCGCTTGCGCCAAGTCGTCGCTCGCAAAATCGCCCAAACCTCCCTCGCGCGCATCGATTACATCGCCGTCGTCGATGCGGAATCGCTCCAGCCCGTGCGAGAAATTCGGCGCCGTTCTTTGATTGCCACAGCCGTCTTTTTTTGGAAGACGAGACTAATCGATAATATCCTGATATGAAGCATCTTATTCGTGTTTCTTACGAAACCTAAGCGGAGTGGTTTTCTCATCCGGCGACGCTCGGCGCTCACCTTTCCACCCCCATTTTTACGCTCCATTGAAAACATTCACCTTCGTCATCATCGGCTCCGGAATCGCCGGTCTCAGCTTTGCCCTGCGAGCCGCCTCCGAAGGGTCGGTCGCAATCGTGACCAAGGGTGCGCGAGCGGACTCGAATACGGCGTGGGCGCAGGGCGGAATCGCCAGCGTGACGAGCAGCGAGGATTCTTTCGAGCTCCACGTAAAAGACACCCTCGAAGCGGGTGCCGGCCTCTGCGACGAACGAGTGGTGCGAACAATCGTCAACGACGGCCCCGCTCGCATCCGGGAACTGATCGAGCGCGGCGTCCATTTCGATGAACGCGAGCTGCCCGACGGCTCCCATGAACTGGATCTCGGCCGCGAAGGAGGACATTCGAAACGCCGAATCCTCCACGCCCGGGATGTGACCGGGCGTGAGATCGAAAGCGCGCTGCTCGCCGCGGTGGCCGCGCATCCCAATATCACCGTCCTGGAGAACCACATGGCAGTGGACCTGATCACCCTCGGCAAACTCGGCTACGCCTCCACGGACCGGTGCCTCGGCGTTTACGTGCTCGACGAAGCCTCCGGCGCGGTCCTCACCCTGCGCACCGATCGCCTCATCCTCGCCACCGGCGGCTGCGGGAAGGTGTATCTCTACACGACCAATCCATCCATCGCCACGGGCGACGGGGTCGCCATGGCGTGGCGCGCCGGCGCCCAGATCGCCAACATGGAGTTCATCCAATTCCACCCCACCTGCCTCTACCACCCGGAAGCCCGGAGTTTCCTCATCTCCGAGGCCGTTCGTGGGGAAGGAGCGCGTTTGATCGATGAAAAAGGGCGCGAATTCATGTCCCGCTACCATCCACGCAAGGAACTCGCCCCCAGGGACGTGGTGGCGCGCGCCATCGATGCGGAGATGAAACGGACCGGCGCGCGTTGCGTCTATCTAGACATCACCCATCAACCGGCGGATTTCGTCCGCGAGCGTTTCCCCAATATCCACGAGACCTGCCTGCGCTACGGCGTGGATATGACGAAGCAGCCCATCCCCGTGGTGCCTGCCGCGCACTACCAGTGCGGGGGCGTCGTCACAAATGAGAACGGGGCCTCGAGCCTGCCCGGTCTTTATGCCATCGGCGAAGTGGCCTGCACCGGTCTCCATGGCGCCAATCGGCTCGCGAGTAATTCCCTGCTGGAGGCGTGTGTCCTCGCACACCGCTGCTGCGAGGCGATCACCCGTGAACCCACTCGCATGGGAGATGTCTGGCCCGATACCCAGGAACTGCCCGAATGGGTCAGCGGCGAAGCCCATGATCTGGACGAACTGGTCGTCATCTATCACAACTGGGATGAAATCCGCCGCCTGATGTGGGACTACGTGGGCATCGTCCGCACCGACAAGCGGCTCCAGCGGGCCGCCACTCGGCTCAGAAATTTGGAACGGGAAATCCAGGAGTTCTACTGGAACTTCAAGATCACCACCGATCTTCTCGAACTTCGCAACCTCGCCACGGCCGCCGCGCTCATCGTGGATTGCGCTTTGTTGCGCAAGGAGAGTCGCGGGCTCCACTTCACCCTGGATCATCCCGAGACCGTCGAAAGATTTCGCCGCAACACGGTCTTGCGGCGAACGTAAGGCACTCCCGACACTCGGGATAGTAATGGAGCCGACTCATGATAAGGTACTTATCAGATCACCGCCCGCGGTGGCATCTTCAGTGCTTGGTATTCCATTTGCAGCCTTGTTTCCCATGATACGCACCGGCTCATTCCACCGCGGCAGACCCCTCAAGAATCTGCTTTACGCTTCCCTGAAGCGTCACTTACAAGAAACCACCTTTTCCTGAAATGAAGCTCCAACACTTTCTCTTGGGAATTTTCGGCGCCGCCACCACTGCCACGGCCGTGGCCCAGAACAACGGGCCTTACCAAAGCAGCGCCGATTTTGAAAAATACGCCCGGTTGCTGCGGGAAAATGCGCTCCTCAAACTCGAGCCGGTGGTCCAAATATTCACCGCCAGCCGGCCTCAAAGCCGGCCAAGCTCAAACTACCCGTGGAAGAACAACATCGTCACCACGACGTTCTGGGTCGGAGAATCGGCGACCGTGAACAACCCGGTCCACAACTACTCGAGTTCATGGGATTTGAACTGGTCGGCGAGCTACGGCGGTTTCGACAATCCGAGTCCCAGCGCCCGGGGCGTGGGTTACATCCCCATCGCCTTTAAACCGAAGCAGAACCCTTTCTACATCGCGCTGCCCTACAACGATGTCACTCGCGGCTCGACCAAGCCCGAGGCAAAAACCGCCATCCCTTGGTTTCGCGACGCATTCGTGAAGGAGGGACAGTCGGTCTGTCGCGATCGGTGGGTTCGGATTCGCAACCGCGCGGGAAAGGATTGCTACGCGCAATGGAGCGATTGCGGCCCGTTTCGCACCGACCACTGGCAATACGTTTTCGGCGATGAACGTCCGAAACCAAACTTGAACCGGGGCGCCGGCCTCGACGTCTCGCCCGCGGTTCGCGACTACCTCGGGATGAGCGGCACCGACGTCACAGACTGGCAATTCGTGGAGGTAGGCGACATCCCGCGCGGACCATGGACGATGTATGGCGAGAATAATGACTTCGTTCAAATGGATCGCGGCAATCCGAATCGTTCTGCGAAGCTCGAGCCGCCGCTGCCGACCAAGGCCCGCGTGGACGAGCCCACCGTCGATCTGGGCAAGTAAACGGCGGCGCTCTCGACTGATTCGAGACATCGCAAGTCCGTTCTGGTTTCGCAAGCGCACCTTGGGCACGGTGAAGTTTCTGCCCTTCCCCTGACTCATGGCCTTCACCGCTGACGAAGCACTCGCACTCCTCCGCAACGCCCACGACCGGGACAGGCTTGCCCACGCCTACCTGATCACCGGCCCGATCGGCAGCGGAAAAAGGCAGCTCGCCAGCCAGATCGCCGGGATCCTCGTCGGCGCGGCCGAGCCCCTCCACAACTCCGATGTCCACGTCATCGAGCCGGAGTCCAAGTCGCGCCGAATCCTCATCGAGCAGATTCGAGAGCTCGAGCACGCCTTGCACATGCGCTCCTTCTTTGGCGGGAGAAAAGTGGGCATCATCTTCGACGCCGATCGCCTCCAGCCACAGGCTGCGAACGCCTTCCTGAAAACCCTCGAAGAACCGCCCGGCCAGTCGCACCTCATCCTCGTCAGCGCCCTCTCCGACCAGCTCCTCGACACCATCGCCTCGCGCTGCCTCGAGGTCCCCCTGCGTCCAAGCGAACAGCGCCAGCTCAGCCCACTTCAACAGAGACTCATCGCGATGCTCCGCGAATCCGGCGCCCGTCCCGGCGCGGAAATCGCCGGCGCCTTCAGCCTCGCCCGCGAGTTTCAGCAATGCCTCGCGAGCGCGAAGGAAGCCATCCAGGAAAAGTCCGACGCCGAGTTCAAGGCCGACGAATTCCACTACAAGCAAACCTCCGATTCCCGCGTCTGGCTCGACGACCGCGAGGAGTATTTCAAAGCCCTCACCGAAGCTCGCTACCAGGGCGAACGCGCCGCGCTCATTGAGACCCTCGAACAATGGTGGGCCGATGTCCTCCGCCAACAGCACGGCGCCGGCGCGCTCGATTTCCCGGAATTTGCCGCTGACACCGCCGCACTCGCCGGCCAGCTCTCCACCCCCCAGCTCCTGCGCAAGAACGCCGCCCTCGAACAGCTCCGCGAGAATCTCGGCCGCCCCGGCGTCCAGGAGCAGCTCGCCATCGAGTGCGCCTTCCTCAAGGCCTTCGCGGCCTGATCCGCGGGGCGTGTCACCAAATGTCGGGCAAGTCTGCGGATGGTGGGTGGCCCAGAACGGGGCAAGGCAAGCGCGTCAGAGGTGGAGAGGCAACATGGAGGGGCACGCTCCGTCGTGTCCCATGATCCGCAGTACGGCGCCCGCAGCCCAATGATCTGGACACGCGATCTGGGACACGACGGAGCGTGTCCCTCCAGGCTGCACCCCATTGAACACACCTGATCCGCGGCACGCGCCGGTTTTTGCATTGCCCGCCGATCGGCTTTGCACCTACATCTCCGGCCCTCCACTCTCCCTTTCACTCCCACCCTTCACACTCCATGAGCAGAAAAATTCGTTACGCAATGATCGGCGGCGGACGCGGTGCCTTCATCGGCGCGGTCCATCGCATCGCCGCCAATATCGACGGCCAGATCGAACTCGTCGCAGGCGCCTTCTCCGCCGATCCGGCCAAGTCCAAAGCGTCCGGCGAAGACTTTTACCTCGACCCCGCACGCGTTTACGGCAGCTACGAGGAGTTGGTGAAAAATGAAGCCGCGCTCCCCGCCGACCAGCGCATCGACTTCGTCGCCATCGTTACTCCGAATCACGTCCACTTCCCCGCTGCCAAAGCCGCGCTCGAAGGCGGCTTCCACGTCCTCAGCGACAAGCCCGCGACCTTCGACCTCGCCGAAGCGAAAGCACTCGCCGCCCTCGTAAAAAAAACCGGCCTCCTCTACGGCCTCACGCATAACTACACCGGCTACCCACTGGTGAAGGAGGCGCGCGAACTCATCGCCACCGGCAAGCTCGGCAAGATTCGCAAAGTTGTCGTCGAATACCCGCAGGGCTGGCTCGCCACCCGGCTCGAAGCCTCCGGCCAAAAACAGGCCGCGTGGCGCACCGATCCCAAGCGCAGCGGCGCCGCCGGCTGCATCGGCGACATCGGCACCCACGCTGAAAATCTCGCCGAATACATCACCGGCCTGCAGATCAGCGAACTCGCCGCCGACCTCACCGCCTTCGTCAAAGGCCGCAAACTCGACGACGACGGCAACGTCCTCCTCCGCTTCAAGGGCGGGGCCAAAGGCGTCCTCCATTCCTCACAGATCAGCGTCGGCGAAGAGAACAACCTCAACATCCGCGTCTATGGCGAAAAGGGCGGCCTCGAATGGCACCAGCGCGAGCCGAACACGCTCCTTCTCAAATGGCTCGACCAGCCCATGCAGGTCTATCGCACCGCCAATGGCTACCTCGGCAAGGCCGCCCTCGCCGCCGGCCGCACCCCGCCCGCCCATCCCGAGGGTTACCTCGAAGCCTTCGCCAATATCTACAAGAACTTCGCCAGCGCCATCCGCGCGCGGCTCGAAAAGAAGAAGCTCGCCAAGGACGACCCCGCGCTCGATTTCCCGAAGATCGAGGACGGCGTCCGCGGCATGGCCTTCATCGAAGCCGTCGTGAAATCGTCCAAGGCCAACGCCGCCTGGACGAAGCTGGACGCATAGCGCCTCACCGCGACAACGCTCTTTCACGGAGCCGCTGCCGCGGTTAGCCTGCGGGATGTCCGCACAATTTCCCGACGAACAATCGGCCGACGGCGAATTCGAGCGACAGGAGGACGCCTTCCGCGCGTGGATCTCCGCCGATGGCACCACGCCCCATCCGCCGCAGGCCGGACGCTACCACCTCTACGTCTCCCTCGCCTGCCCGTGGGCCAGCCGCACCGTCATCGTGCGCATGCTCAAGGGCCTCGAATCCACCGTCGGGATGACCGTCGTCGATCCCATCCGCGACGACAGAGGCTGGGCCTTTCGCGACGGCCCCGGCACCAGCGCCGATCCCGTCGAAGGGTTCAAATTCCTCAGCGAAGCCTACGCTCTGTCCAATCCTGACTTCCGTGGACGCGTCACCGTCCCAGTCCTCTGGGACCGGCAACTGCGCCGCATCGTCAACAACTCCGAGGACGACATCTGCCGCATGTTCGACTCCGCTTTCGCACGCCTTGCCCACCCCACCCCCGACCTCTTCCCAGCCGACATCGAGCCCGCGCACAGCCGCCTCGCCGAGAGCATCTACGAGCAGGTGAACAACGGAGTCTATCGTGCTGGTTTCGCCACCACCCAGCGCAGCTACGAGCAGGCCTGCCGCCGGCTTTTCATCGCCCTCGACGATCTCGACATCCGCCTCTCCTCGCACCGCTACCTCTTCGGCCACCGCATCGTCGAAGCCGACTGGCGGCTCTTCTGCACCCTCGTCCGGTTCGACGCCGTCTATCACGGCCACTTCAAGTGCAACCTCCGCCGCATCGCCGACTATGAACATCTCCACGGCTACCTCCTCGATCTCTACCAGCAGCCCGGCATCGCCGCCACGGTGAACCTCGACCACATCAAGCGGCACTACTATTTCACCCACGACGACATCAACCCCACCCGCATCGTCCCCCTCGGCCCCCTGCTCGACTTCACCAAGCCACACAGCCGCGAGCGGCTCTGAAGCGCACGATTTGGCACTGTCTCGACGAGCGAAAGAACTCGCTGGACACCTTCGCGCACGCTTTCGGACACTCGCCGGCCCATGAGATTCGCCAATCAAGTCGCCATCGTCACCGGAGCCGGGCGCGGCATCGGACACGCCATCGCCGTGCGCCTCGCCAGCGAGGGGGCGCGCGTCGCGGTGGTCAGCCGCACGGAACTGAATGCCCTCAAGACCGCCGAGGAAATCAACGCGAAGTATCCCGGCCTGGCCAAGGCCTACGCCGTGGACGTGGCACTCTCCGCGGCGGTGAAAAAGCTGGCGGAACAGATCATCGCGGACTTTTCGCGGGTGGATATTCTCGTGAACAACGCGGGGCTGACTCGCGACGGGCTCTTCATGAGGATGAGCGAGGAAGATTGGGACGTCGTCCTCGATACGAACCTCAAGGGCGCATTCAATTTCATCCAGGCGGTGATCCGCCCGATGCTCAAGCAACGCAGCGGACACATCATCAACATCGCGAGCGTGGCCGGCTTGATGGGAAATGCGGGCCAGGCCAACTACGCAGCGAGCAAGGCCGGCCTCATCGGCCTCACAAAGACGATCGCACGCGAGGTCGCGAGCCGCGGCATCACCTGCAACGCGGTCGCCCCTGGCTTTATCCCCCCGGACATGACCGACGTGCTCCCCGACGCCGTGAAGACCGGCGTCGTCGGCCAGATCCCGCTCGCGCGTTTCGGCGCGCCCGAGGACATCGCCAGCGCCGTCGCCTTCCTCGCGAGCAGCGAAGCAAACTACATCACCGGCCAGACGCTCACGGTGGATGGCGGGATGGTGATGTGATGAAGCAGTTGAGAGTCGAGGGTTGAGAGTTGAGAGGCGCCTCAAGACGACGCACCATCCTCGCGGCTCGCGAATCGCATCCCCCGACGCCTATCAACTCTCAACTTTCCCCGATGCTCCTCTACCTCCTGCGCCACGCCGATGCCGACACCGTCGCCGAGAGCGACGATGCGCGCTGTCTTTCGGAGAAAGGACTCGCACAAGCGAAGAAGGTGGCGCGCTTTTGCGAAACACACGATCTGCGTCCAGCGCAGATCCTCTCCAGCCCGGTGCGTCGGGCGCATGAGACGGCGCTGCTCGTCTCCGCGCACCTGCGCTCGGAGCTCACGATCGAGAAATGGCTCGCTTGCGGCATGCACCCGGAGACCGCGCTGGCAGAACTCCGCGACCGGCGCAAACACGAAAGCGTGATGATCGTCGGGCATGAGCCGGACTTCAGCCGGCTCGTGGCGCATCTGCTCGCACTGCCGGGGGACGATCGCATCAGCGTGCGGAAGGCGTCGCTCATGCTGCTCGATCTCGAAAGTTTTCGCCCCGCGGGCGCCTGTCTCAAATTCTCCCTGCCATGCCGGTTGATGTGACGCCGCAGCACGTTCGGCCGGAAAACTTCAGCGCGGAAGCCGCACGGTTCATCCTCGATGAGATCCGCTCGGCGATCGCCGCCCGCGGTTTTTGCCGGCTGGCCCTGAGCGGCGGCCGGACACCGCGCGAGGTCCACGCCGAGATGCTGAAGCAGGCCGGCGCCCTCCCGTGGGAGCGCGTGCAGATCACTTTCGGCGACGAACGCTGCGTACCGCCGGAGCATCCGGAGAGCAACTTTCGGATGGCCCGCGAGACACTGATCGAGCCGGCCGGGATTCCCTCGGGAAATGTTTTTCGCATCCGCGGCGAGATCGATCCTGAGGACGCCGCGCGCGAGTACGAGGCGCGGCTCGGCGCCGTAGCCGCGCGCCTCGGCGAGGCGCGCTACGTGCATGATCTGCTCCTGCTCGGCCTCGGCGAAGACGGGCACACCGTATCGCTTTTCCCCGGCTCCCCTGCCCTCGCGGAGACGGCGCGCAATGTCATCCCCGCGATCGGCCCGAAGCCGCCGCCGCAGCGCGTGACCATGACCTTCCCGCTGATCAATGCCGCGCGCCACGTGGCCTTCCTCGTGGCCGGCACGGAGAAGCTCCCGCTGGTGGAAGAGATCCTCGCCGGCGGCAGCGCACTGCCCGCCGCGCAGGTCCGGCCGGTGCACGGCGCGCTGACGTGGATCGCAGGCTAAGGCGTGTTTCCCGCCGGGCCGATTCCTAATTTCTTCTCGTCACCGCGATATATGCGGCTACCTCAGCCACTCTCCATGAAGTCCCATCTTGCCATCGCCATCCTGCTCCTCCCGACTTTCTCGCTGCGCGCCGAGGAGAAGCCGAAGAAATGGGAGGCCATGGACTACGGCCGGTTCCTTTCCGCGACGTATCTGAATGCACAAGGCCAGAGCACGCTGAACGGCAACGGTTGCGCCTCGAACAAAGGCATCGCGGTGAAGCTCGGCAGCAGCGAAGCAGCGCTGCTCTTCGATACCGAGACGGTGCGGATGGCCGGCGGCTGGACGGGCGGCTGGGTGAAACTCCTGGGCGTCGCGTTCGACGGGAAACACGGCCCGAACCCAAGCCCCGCGGCCGATGCGACCATGTATTTTGAAAACAATCCCGGGCCTGGCTGGAGCAAGGGGGATGACTTCAAAGATCCGCGAAAAGCGCCCGTCGGACCGGGCGCGGCGACGGTGCCCTTTGGCCCGATCCCGAGAGAGTGGGCGAAGTATCGCGGTCTCTACCTGAGCGGCGACGATGTGGTCTTTTCCTACACCGTGGGCGACGCGCACGTGCTCGAGCATCCCGCGCTGGAGAAGGTGGGCGAGGTCACCCTGCTCACGCGCACCTTCAACATCCTCAAGGCCGGCGCCGGCGCGAGCGTGAAGGTCGCCGACGCGCCGGAGGGCAGCGATCTCATCGTCAACGACGGGCGCGCGGTGATCGATGATACGAAGAAGCCTGAAGCGATGACGGTCATCGGCGTCACGGGCGCTCCCGAGGGCGCGCAGCTTTCCACCGCGGGAGGCATGCTCTCCTTCAAGCTGCCGAAGCTCGCGGCCGGCGCGTCGTTCAAACTCGTCTATGCGCATGGCGCGAGTGCCGATGGCGCCAAGCTCGGTGAGGCCGTGAAAAACGCGCGCAGGGCCGCCGACCTCAAGCCACTGACCAAGGGCGGCCCGTCGCACTGGAAGGAAACGCTGACGACGAAAGGCGAACTCGCAAAGGACACGAACGCCGCCTACGTGCTCGACTCGATCGAGGTGCCGCTGGAGAACCCGTATCGTTCGTGGATGCGGATCGGCGGGCTGGATTTTTTCAAAGACGGACGCGCGGCGGTCTGCACCTGGAGCGGCGACGTGTGGGTCGTCTCGGGCCTCGATCGGGACCTGCAACGCGTGACGTGGAAGCGTTACGCGACCGGCCTCTTCCAGTCGCTCGGGCTCAAGATCGTCGATGATCAAATCCATGTGCTCGGCCGCGACCAGATCACGCGCTTCGCTGATCTGAATGGCGACGGCGAGGCGGACTTTTACGAGAACTTCAACAACGACGTTCAAGTCACGCCGGGCTTCCACGAGTTCGCGTTCGATCTGCACACCGATCCGCAGGGAAACTTTTACTTTTCCAAAGGCGGACCGGTGAACCCCGGTGGCCGCGGCTGGGGTCCGCTCAGCGAACACAATGGCGGCATCTTCAAGGTCTCGAAGGACGGTTCGAAGTTTGAGGTCTTCGCCACCGGCGTGCGCGCTCCTAACGGAATGGGCGTGGGTCCGAACGGCGAGGTGACGACCGGGGACAACCAGGGCACCTGGGTCCCGACCAGTTACATTCACTTCGCGAAACAAGGGGAGTTCATCGAAGTGCCCGACCTCGCGCATCGCGGCGACACGCCTCCGGAAAAGTACAGCCCGCACCTCTGCTGGATCCCCTACGGCATGGACAACTCAAACGGCTCGCAGGTGTGGGTCACGAGCGACAAGTGGGGCCCGCTCACGGGCAACCTGCTCTATCTCAGCTACGGCAAATGCACGCTCTTCAATGTGCTCCAGGAGCGCGTCGGCGAGGTGCCGCAGGGCGGCGTCGTGCAGTTCCCGTTCAAGTTCGACAGCGGCTCAATGCGGGCGCGCTTCAGTCCCGCGGATGGACAGCTCTACGTCACCGGCCTCAAAGGCTGGCAGACCTCCGGGGCCAAGGATGCCGCGCTCCAGCGCGTGCGCTTCACCGGCAAGCCGGCGTATCTGCCGAATGAATTGCACGTCACCGACAAGGGCATCCACATCACCTTCACCAATGCCCTCGATACGGGCACGGCGGGCGATGCCGGCAACTACTCGATCGAACGGTGGAACTATCGCTGGACCAAAGAATACGGCTCCGCGGAATACAAGGTGAGCAACCCGGAGCAGAAGGGGCATGACCCAGTCGAAATCAAGTCGGTGACGGTGTCGCCGGACCGCAAGAGCATCTTCCTGGAAGTGCCCGGACTCGAGCCCGTGATGCAGCAGAAGATCACGATGAACATCAAAGCCGAGGACGGCACACCGATGCCAAAGGAGATCGCGCACACGATCAACGTCGTGCCGCCGGAGGAGAAGCCCGGCGTGACCTACTCGGCAAAGCGATAGGCGCAGGTCGGGACTGTTCGCGGCATCGATGCGAGGCAGCGGGGCGAGGAGCGGAGCAGGTGGTCGCGCGGTTCCGCTCCACCGCTGCCCACGGATGCGAGAGATTCCTCCAGTCCGCGCCGATCGGAATGACGGCTTTTTGAGTTTTCAAACATCCGGTAATCCTTTCCCCATGAAGACCTCGCTCGCGCTGATCGCCGCGTTCGCCACCACCAGCCTCGGCACCGTACCGATTCCGCCATTGCCGGATGCGGCCCCCGAACTGAAGCCCGGCCTCACGCTCACCTTCACCACGCGGGAAGGAAAGACGGACACCCGCCGCGCCCGACTCGTCGCGCTGTTCGTTCCCGCTAATCAGTCCCCCACCCCGTTCCTGCCAGCCGGTGCATTTACGGCAAAGTGGGAAGGCTCGATCGACTCACCGCTCCGCGCGGAATACACGTTCACCTTCGAGTCGTCGGAGGGCTTTAAGTGCTCGATCAATGGTGCGCCGATCGCAGCCGGTACGACCGTCAAACTCAACAAGGGTGCCAACCCTCTCGTGGCCGAATTGCCGCGCGCGGCGAGCGGCGACACGTTCGTGCGCTTGAACTGGTCGTCGCGGGAATTTCCGACAGAGCCAGTGCCGCCGACGGTCTTCGCCCACGATGCGAATGCGAAGGATCTGCGCGCGGGCGAACGGCTGCGCGAGGGCCGGCTGCTCTTCGCGCAACTCCGCTGCGCCGCGTGCCACGAAGCGAGTGCGCTCCTGCCACCCAAGGGCGAAGGCATGCCCGAACTCGCGCACGACGCTCCGGTCTTCGATGAACTCGGCTCGAAATTCCGCGAGCCCTGGCTCGCCCACTGGATCAGCGATCCGCAGAGCATCCGGCCGCACACACTGATGCCAAAAGTCTTCCCCTCGAAACCCGGCGAAGTGGCGCAATCCGCCGCCGATCTCGCTGCCTACTTTGCCACCCTCGGCGCCCCGGTCGAAGGCAAGCCGATCGACGAAGCGCTCGTGCCGGAGGGTGGCGCGCTCTTCGCCAATCTCGGCTGCATCGCCTGCCACTCCCGACCCGACGCCGACGGTCCCGACGAGCGCGACCGCGTGCCGCTCTCCCATGTGAAAGCAAAGTGGCAGGTGCCCGCGCTCGAAGCGTGGCTCAAGGATCCCGCAAAGAACTACCAGTGGAATCGCATGCCGCATTTCCGCCTCAGCGACGACGAAACGAAACGGCTCACCGCTTATCTCATCGCGAATGCTAAACGCGAATTCGCCGCGGGACCAAAGGGCGACGCGGCGAAAGGCGGCGCGCTGCTCGCGACCTCCGGCTGCTTGAATTGCCACGCAGGATTGCCGCCGACGACCGCGCCGTCCCTCGCCTCGACCGTGGCGAAAGGCTGGACGACCGGCTGTCTCGCCAGCGATGCGACGGCCCACGGCAAGGCGCCGGACTTCGCCTTCACCCCCGCGCAACGCGACGCGCTCACCGCCTTCGCCAGCACTGGATTCACTTCGCTCAAAGAGGACGCGCCCGCCGAATTCGCCGAACGGCAAATCAAGAATCTGCGCTGCACCGCGTGCCACAGTCGCGACACCGAGCAAAGCCTGTGGTCTCAGCTCGAAGACGAAACCGCGCCGCTCCAGGCCGCCGCGCCGCTGGAGGAAGGCGAAGGCAAGCCGACGTTCACGACGGCGCTGCCGCCGCTCACCTGGTTCGGCGAAAAACTGCGCACCGAGTGGATGACTCCTTTCATCGCCGGCCACGGTGGCGAGAAGCTGCGGCCGTGGCTGGTCACGCGCATGCCGGGCTTTGCGACCGCCGCCGCGCCGCTCGCTCGCGGGCTCGCCTTCCAGCACGGCTACGCGCTCGCGGAGCCGGCAGTCAAAATCGATCCGGCCCTCGCGAAGGCCGGTGAAACCTTGCTCGGCGAGAACGGCGGCTTCAACTGCACCACCTGCCACGGCGTCGGCGAACGGCCCGGCACCGCGGTCTTCGAGGCCCCGGGAACCAACCTCGCGCTGACCCGCGAGCGCATGCGCCACGATTATTACCTCCGCTGGGTTCTCCACCCGCAGCGCCTCGATCCTGAGACGAAAATGCCCCGCTTCTCCGGCGACGACGGCAAAACACCGCTCACTGATTTCTTCGAGGGCAAGGCGTCCGCGCAGTTCGAGGCGATCTGGCATTATCTCCAGAGTTTGAAGAAGCAGGCCCCTTGATTCCCGCCGAATCCATCGAGACTGCGCGCCTTATCCTGCGCAAGCCGGTCGCCCCCGGCGACGCACCGCGCATCTACGAATCGTACGCGCACGACCCCGAGGTCACGCGCTATCTCACCTGGCGGCCGCACCACGATCTCGAAGAGTCCCACCGCATTCTGCGGACGCGCCTCGCCTGGTGGGATGAGGGCCGGGAGTTTTCGTGGTTGATCACCGACCGCGCCGATGGGGCCGTGATGGGAATGATCTCCGCGAGCGACGATGACAGTCCGTCGCGTTACACCGTCGGCTACGTGCTGGCCCGCCCGTTCTGGGGCCGCGGCTACATGACGGAAGCGGTGCGCGGGGTGGTCGATGAGTTGTTTGCCTCACCGGAGGTCGTCCGCGTGTGGGCGGTCGCCGATTGGGAAAATCACGCGTCGATGCGAGTCCTCGAGAAAGCAGGGATGCAGCGCGAGGGCCTGCTGCGGAACTGGTCAGTGCATCCGGCGATCAGCCCGCTCCCACGGGACTGCTGGTGCTTTGCGCGGGTGCGCTGAGGTCGTTCCAAAATCATCGCAGCGGAAGTCGCCGATAACATTTCGGTAACACGGCGACCCGACCATTCGTCCGTCGGCCAGGCATTCCGCCGAGCCGGCGAAACCTCCAAACGAAAGATCCAAACATGAACCGAAAGACACTCCACGCGGCGTTCACGCTCATCGAGCTGCTCGTCGTCATCAGCATCATCGCCCTGCTCGCCGGGATCGCCGCACCCGTTTACTCCACCGTGCTGCTCAATGGAAAAATGACGGCTGCGATGAACAAGGCCAAACAGATCGGCATCGCCCTCCAAGTCTATGCGAACGACAACGGCGGTGCCTATCCGGTGGGAAAAAATCAATACGACGAACTGATCAACACTTCGAATGACGCCTTCCGGAGCCTCATTCCCACCTACCTCGACACGGAAAGTGTCTTCGCAGTGCCGGGATCGAAAGCGGGCCCGATCGCGGATGAGCGGATCTCGAGCGCGGCGCAAATCCTCGAGCGCGGGGAAAACCATTGGGCCTACATGGCGGGGTTGAATTCGACGTCGAAATCGAGCGCACCGCTCGTCGTCGATCACACCGATGGCTCGGGAAGTTATACGCCGAAGGAGAATAGTTTCGGCGGCACATGGAAGGGCACCAAGGCGATCGTCATCCATGTCGATTCCCATGCGACGCAGGAGCGCCTGCTCGGCACGGGCGACAAGCGATTCATCCCCCGCGTGGACGACAAGATGGCGAACGCCCTGAACCCCGAATACCTCGGCGATGGCGTGAAGCTGCTGGAACCCGCGCAGTGAAGGGATGACCCATTGCCGCGCAGCGGGCTGACCGTTGGTCATTGGTCATTGGTCATTCTCCATTGGTCATTGCTCCCTTCTCGCTTCATTATTCTTTCCTCCCCATGGGCGTCCACGAGATCAAACCCAAGCAGCTCCGCGCATTGCTGCTTTTGCTCGTGCTCGTGCCGTTCATCCCGCTGGTGCTGATGCTCCGCTTCATGGTCGATGCGCTGGAGAGCACCCGCACCGTCGCCATGGAGCGGACGAGCCGTGTCTATCAGCAGGCACTTTCCAGTGCGCTCAGCTCGCTCGAAAAGCATCTCGCCACCGCTCCGAAACCCGCCCGGGCGGAACGCGTCTTCGAGTTCTATCGCGAACTTTTCTCGAGCGAGATCGAGGTCTGGTTGATCGACGCCTCCGGCAATCCAGCCCTGCCGGAATCACGGCCGGGCGGACCGCTTGTCGCGCAGATCTCGCTCAAGACGATCGGGCAGCCGTGGCAGGTGCAGCTCCACCTCGTCGATCAGAGCTCGGTGAACGATTCCGTGCGCGAGCAGTTTCGCACCTATGCCTGGACGGCGGGGATCGTCGCCGTGGGAATCTGCATCATCGCCGCAGGCGCGGGCATCGCCGTGAACCGGCAGCTCCGGCTGCATGAGCTGAAGAACACCTCAGTTGCCACGGTCGCCCACGAACTGCGCACTCCGCTCGCCTCGATGCGGATGCTCGTCGATACCTTGCGCGAGGGTCGCTACACCGATGAACAACAGGTCGCGGAATACCTCGATTTGATCGCTAGCGAAAACCTCCGCCTCAGCCGGCTCACCGACAATTTCCTCACCCTCTCCCGGCTCGAACGCAACGAGCACGCGATCCATCTCGCGCCCACGCCAGCCGGGGGGTGATCGAGCGCGCGGTGAATTCGATGCGCGCCAAGCTGGAGACGCCGGGCTGCCATTTCACGTTCGACGTCCCCGACGAACTGCCCGCGATCACCGCGGATCGCGACGCACTCGCGCTGGTCATCGCCAATCTGCTCGATAACGCGGTGAAGTACAGCGGCGACGAAAAGAAGATCACCCTGCATGCGCGGGACGCCTCCGGGCGCGTCTTCATCGCGGTGACGGACAATGGCCTCGGCCTCTCGCGGGCGGAGCGAAAGAACATCTTCCGGCAGTTCTACCAGGTGGATCAAAAACTCTCGCGCTCACGCGGGGGCTGCGGGCTGGGGCTCGCGCTCGTCCATTACATCGTCGAGGCGCACGGCGGCCGGGTGGATATCGAGAGCCAGCTTGGGCGGGGCAGCACCTTCACGGTGTCGATCCCGATCGCAGCCCAACCCGCTCTCGCGTGATGCGCTCCTCCTTAGTCCTGCTCTTGAACGTGCGCCTGCTCCCGAAATGCGAAGAGCAAGTGCAAGTTCAGGAGTAAGAGCAAGTCCGCCGCTTCGCCTAATGGAAACCATCCTCATCATCGAAGACGACCCGACAATGCTCCGCGGGTTGAAGGACAACTTCGAATTCGAAGGGTATCGCGTGCAGACCGCCGCGGATGGCGATCTCGGCCTCAAGGCGGCGCTGAAAATTCAGCCGGACCTGATCATCCTCGACCTGATGCTGCCAAAGGTGAACGGCTACGAGATCTGCCGTTTCCTCCGCGAAGAGAAGCTCGACATGCCGATCATCATGCTCACGGCAAAGGGGCAGGAATCGGACAAGGTGCTCGGCTTGAAACTCGGGGCGGATGATTACGTGACGAAGCCTTTTTCGATCAAGGAACTGCTCGCCCGCGCGGAAGCATTTCTGCGCCGGCGGCGCAAGAGCACCGCGACCGCGTTCGAGTTTGGCGACTGCCGGCTCGACACCGAGGCGCGTTCGCTGGCGCGGGCCGGAGAGGATGTTCCGCTTTCGCCGAAGGAGTTTGAGTTGCTCGCTTACTTCGCCGCACACGCCGGCCGCGCGCTCAGCCGGGACACGATCATGACCAACGTCTGGGGCTACGACGCCATGGTGACCCCGCGCAGCATCGATCGCTTCGTGAACGCGCTGCGCAACAAGATCGAGCCTGATCCGGCGGAGCCGCGCTTCATCAGGACGGTGCGGGAGTTTGGTTACAAGTTTGACGTCTAGGGACAGCTCGCATCCTGCTCCGGCAAAGGACGAAGCCTCCTCAACGTCGGCTGCTACGGAGCCGCGAACGGCTGCTTCCCACTCCCGCGCCGCTCGCCTAGCCTGCGGCACATGTTCAGAACCCGCCGTTCGCTGCCCGGGACACCGCCCGGATTGATCGAGCCACTTCACCCCGGCGCGCCTGCGCAGGAAACTCAGATCAAGGTGGTGGAATACAACGAAGGCGAATTGAGCGAACGGGTTGTCGCCTCCGTCGCCGATCTCCCGACCTGCGATGCCCCGGGGCGGGTGTATTGGATCGAGATCAACGGGACGGGCAACGTGGAAATCCTGCGTCAGCTCGGTGAGAAATATCATCTTCATCCGCTCGCCCTGGAGGATGTCCTGCACACCCCGCAGCGCCCCAAGATGGAGCCGTACGAGCACCACATTTTCATCATCGCGCAGATGCTTTACCGGGAGCCCACGGGCCACATCTGCGGCGAGCAGGTCAGCATGTTTCTCGGCCAAAGTCTGCTCATCACCATCCAGGAAGATCCGGAGTTCGATGTCTTCAACCCCGTGCGCGACCGCATCCGCAGCGGTCGCGGCTACATCCGCAAGCTGGGGCCGGACTACCTCGCCTACGCGCTCCTCGACGCGATCATCGACCATTGCTACCCGCTCCTCGAGGCCGTCGGCGATGCGCTCGAACTCCTGGAGGATGAAATCCTCGACAAGCCCCGCCCGAACGTGGTCGCGACGATCCATGAATATCGCCGGACGCTTCTGCAACTCCGCCGGTTCGTCTGGCCCGAACGGGATGTGGTGAACTCTCTCCTGCACGACGAGAGCGGCCTCGTTTCGAAACAGACGAAAATCTTCCTCCGCGACTGCTACGATCACACCATTCAGATCATGGACCTCGTGGAGAGCTATCGCGATGTGAGCAGCGGATTGATGGAGCTGTACCTCTCCGCCGTGGGAATGCGCACCAACGAGATCATGCGCGTCCTCACCGTGATGTCGTCGATCTTCATCCCGCTGACCTTCGTCGTTGGCTTGTACGGAATGAACTTCGACTACGCCGAGGGCAAGATGCCGTTGAACATGCCGGAGTTGCATCACCCATACGGTTATCTTGTCTGCGTTCTGGTGATGGTGGTGATCTCGATCGGCCAGATCATTTTTTTCAAAAGGAAACGCTGGCTCTAGCGCGAAATGTTGAGAGTTGAGAGTTGAGGGTTGAGAGGCGGAAAACCTGTCCCCTAAACGAACCTCAACTAGCGCCCGTCGGATCTGTTTCTTCCTCTCAACGCTCAACCCTCAACTCTCAACCTTCCTTGCCCGGACTCCATCTGCACCGCAGCAACCACCTCGAGATCCTCGCCGACGCACTCGCTGCCGTGACCAAACCGCCGCTCAAAGCGGCGCTCGCGCCGGAAATCGTGGTGGTGCAAAGCCTCGGCATGCGCCGCTGGATCGCGCTGGAACTGGCTCGCCGAGCGGGCGTGGCGATGAATGTGCGTTTCCCCTTCCCCGCCGAATTCGCGGGCGAGGTGCTGCGCGCCGCGATCGCCGAGGAGCCGGCGACGGCGCTATTTTCCCGCGACGTGCTCCCGTGGCGCGTGCTCGGCCTTTTCCCACAGGTGCTGCCGCGGGACGGCTTCGAAGACCTGCGGGGCTACACCGCCGGCGAACCGCGGGCGTTGAAGGAATTTCAGCTCGCGCAGAAGGTCGCGCGTCTCTTCGACCGCTACCTCGCGTATCGGCCGGAGTGGCTGATCGAATGGCAGGCCGGGCGGGAATCGCACTGGCAGGCGCAGCTTTGGCGCGAACTCGTCCGCGGCTGCGAAAAGACGAACCCGCCCGTCCTTTCGCGCAAGCTGCTGGAGCAGCTTCGCCGCGGCTCGGTCGATGCGTCGAGGCTCCCGGAGCGGCTCTGCGTCTTTGGCATTTCGAGTCTGCCGCCGATCTATCTCGAGCTCCTGAATGTCGTCGCCACCTCCGCGGACGTGCATCTTTTCCTGCTCGAACCGACCGCCGACTACTGGGCTGATCTGCTCACTCCGCGCGAGCGGGAACGCGAGGCCCGGCGGCGCAAGCTGCGCGATCTTCCCGAGGACGAAGAGCCGGACCTCAGCGGCAATTCGCTGCTCGCGTCGCTGTGCAAGACGGGACGCGACTTTTCGTGGTTGCTCCTCGATCGGCTGGAGGCGGCTCATGAGATCGAGGCGTTCGTGCCGCCCGACGAGGGGACGCTGCTCGGCCAGGTGCAGGCGGATATTTTCCACCTCCGCGAGCCGGAGACGCGCCGCCCGATCGCGCCCGGCGATGCGTCGCTGCAGATCCACTGCTGCCACGGCCCGATGCGCGAACTCGAGGTGCTCCACGATCAACTGCTCGCGCTCTTCGCCGAGCGTCCCGATCTCACGCCGCGCGAGGTGCTCGTGACCATGCCCGACATGGAGACGTATGCCCCTTTCATCGACGCGGTCTTCGGCGCGCCGGAGGACGATGCGACGCGCATCCCCTTCACCATCGCCGATCGCGCCGCGCGCGCCGAGAACAGCATCGCCGCCGCGTTGCTCCAGGTGCTCGACCTCGTCGGCAGCCGCTTCCCGGCGCCGGCCGTGCTCGCGCTGCTCGACACGCCGGCGATCCGCGCCCGCTTCGATCTCGCCGAGAGCGACCTCCCGCAGTTGCGCGATTGGGTGGAACGCAGCGGCATCCGCTGGGGCATCGACGAGGATCACCGTGCGAGCCTCGATCTTCCGCGCTTCGCGGAGAATACCTGGCGCGGAGGCTTCGCTCGGCTGCTGCTCGGATACGCCCTGCCCGGCGATGGCGCCACGCTCTTCGCCGGCGTGCTGCCGGAGCCCACGCTCGAAGGCCAGTCCGCGGTGACGCTCGGGCAGTTCGTCGATTTCGCCGAACGCCTTTTCAAGCACTGCGCCGCCCTTGCCGCACCGCATTCCCCCGCCGGCTGGGAGCAGGCGCTCCGCGCGCTGCTCGATGATCTCTTCGACGACGCCGACGAGTTTGCCGACGAGCGCCGCCACGTCAGCCACGCCCTCGAACAACTCAGCGGCGCCACCGCCACCGCGGACTTCTCGGCGCCGCTCGAATTCAGCGTGCTTCGCGCCCACCTCACCGCCGTCCTCGCCGACGACGCATCCAGCGGCGGCTTCCTCGCCGGCCGCGTCACCTTCTGCGCGCTGAAGCCGATGCGCAGCATTCCCTTCCGCGTCATCTGCATGCTCGGCCTCGACGACACCGCATTCCCGCGCCGCGACCATCCGCTCAGCTTCGACCTCATGGCGCAGAAGCCCCGCCGCGGCGACCGCGCGACGCGCGACGACGATCGCTACCTCTTCCTAGAAGCCCTCTTCTCCGCGCGCGAGACGCTCTACCTCAGCTACTGCGGCCTGTCCCCGCGCGACAACTCGGAGTCGCCGCCCTCGGTCATCGTCGCCGAGCTGCTCGACTACCTCGCCCGCCGGTTCGAACTCCCATCGGACTTCGTGCTCAAGCACCGCCTCCAGCCCTTCAGCACCGCCTATTTCACGGGCGAAAACTCGCGCTTCTTCAGCTACTCCGCCGACAACGCCGCGGCCGCGCTCCAAGGCTCCGCGACGCGCAATGTCGCACCGCCCTTCGCCGCGCAGCGGCTGCCCGATCCCGAGCCGGAGTGGCACGAAGTCTCGCTCGATCAGCTCGCCGATTTCTTCACCAAGCCGGCGCGCTATTTTCTAAAAAGACGTCTCCGCCTGCGCCTGCCCGATGGCGAACAGCCGCCTCCCGATCAAGAGCCGACCGGGCTCGACGGCCTGACCCGCCACCAACTCCGCGAGGTGCTCGCGCACCGGAGCATCAAGGCTGGCCGGCTCACCGCCGATCTCGCCGCCGCGCGCGCCACCGGTTCGCTCGCGCCGGGATACGCCGGCGCGTCGGACTACGGGCTGCTCGTTCTCGAGGTCGATCAATTGCTCGCGCGCCTCGGGCGTTCGCTCGACGACCCGGCGCTCGATCCGCTGCCCATCTTCCTCGAAGCGGACGGCTGGCGGCTCACGGGCACGCTGGCCGATGTCCGGCCCGCCGGCCTCGTCCGCTTTCGCGCTGCGCGCCAAAAGCCGACCGATCTGCTCCACACATGGATCGGTCATCTCGCACTGCAACTCACTGCGGCACCGGTGCGGCTCACCACCTTCCATTCGCTCGAAGCCACCGTGCGCTTTCAAACGATCGATCACGCGGCGGCGCACCTCACCGACCTGCTCCAGCTCTACGCGCGCGGCCTCACCGAGCCGCTGCCACTCTTCCCCGCCGCCGGACTCGACTTCACTTCGCGCCACCTCGGTCTCACCGGCCGCAGCGACCCGCTGCACGCGGCACGGAAGACGTTCGAGGAGTACGAAAGCTCGGACGCATGGACGCAGCTCGCCTTCCGCGGCGTGGAGGATCCGCTCGGCGGCGAATTCACCGCGCTCGCCATGCGCATTTGGGAACCGCTGATCGCAGCGCGGGAGGAATTGCCATGAGCGTCACTTCGTTCGATGTCGCGACCGCGCCGCTCGAGATGGGCGTTACTCAGCTCGAGGCCAGCGCGGGCACCGGCAAGACCTATACGCTCGCGGGGCTTTTCGTGCGGCTGATCGCCGAGGCGGATCTCGCGGTCGGCTCGATCCTCGTCACCACTTTCACCAAGCCCGCTACGGCCGAACTGCGCGATCGCATCCGCCGCCTGCTGCGCGGCGCGGTGGCGATGTTCGACTCCGGTCCCGTCGAGCACCCACTGCTCCGCGCGCTGCAGCCGCGTTATGTGGCCGATGCCGCGGTGATCCGCCCGCGCCTGGAGCGCGCGCTCCGGCAGTTCGACGACGCGCTCATTTCCACCATCCACGGCTTCTGCCTGCGTTTGCTGGAAGAACGGGCGTTTGAAAGCGGCCTGCCTTTCGATGCAGAGCCCCTGGAGGATGAAGGCACCTTGCTCACCGAAGTCGCCGACGACTTCTGGCGGCAGCGCATCTACCCGGCAGAGCTGCGCATCGGCGCTTTTGCAAAGCTGGCCCAGCTGAGCGGCGCGGCGCTCGTGCCGCTGCTTCGTTCCTGCCTTGCACGACCGACGATGACCATTCTCCCGCCGCACCATCCCGCGGCGCTCGCGACGGCGGAAGCGGATTTGCGCACCGCGTTCGCCGCGGTCGAGCAAGCCTGGCAGGCGGACGAAGCGGGCGTGCGCGCGATCTTCGACGATGCCGCCCGCTGGGCGAAGAGTGAGATGAAGAAGCCCGAGATCACCGCCGAGAATCTCGACGGGCTTGCGCGTTGCCTCGCCGATCCCGGCGCCTGCTGCGAGGACTACGGCAGCATCGATTTCTTCTCCGCCGAGAACGTCGCCGCAAACACCGCGAAGCCACGCAACAAACCGGCCGTGCCGCCGCAGCATCCGTTCTTCGACGCGTGCACTGCTTTCGTCGCCGCGCGCGCTCGCTGGGTGCTGGCCTTCCAGCGCGAATTCCTCGCCACCGCGCCCGCCGAACTCGCCCGCCGCAAGCTGCAGCGAAACGTCCTTTCCTTTAACGACCTGCTCACCCGCCTGCTCGATGCGCTGCGCAGCCCGCGCGGCTCGGAGCTGGTCAAGGCCACGCAGAAACGCTTCGCCGTGGCGCTGGTCGATGAATTCCAGGACACGGATCCGGTGCAGGCTGAAATCTTCCAGCGGCTCTTCAGCGGTCACGGGCGGCTCTACCTGATCGGCGATCCGAAGCAGGCGATCTACGGTTTTCGCGGCGCCGATGTCTTCAGCTACCTCGACGCCGCGACCCGCGCCGAGCACAGCCACAATCTCTCCGCAAACCAGCGCTCCGTCACCCCGCTGGTCCGCGCGGTGAACGCGATCTTCGCGCGAAACCCGGACGCGTTCGTGGTGCCGGGGATCCGCTTCCTGCCGGCGGACCCATCGGGCCGGCACGATGAAGCCGCGCTGAAGCAGGCTGGAACGCCGGTGCCGCCATTCCAGTTTTGGGTGTGGTCGGAGGCCGAGATCGTGGGAAAGGGTGTCGCGAAGGAGCATCTGCCCGTGATGGTCGCCGACGCGATCGTGGCGCAGTTGGAGAGCGGTGAGACGACGGACGGACGGGCGCTGAAGCCGTCGGATTTCGCCGTACTCACGGGCACGAATCCGCAGGCGGATCTCATGCAGGCCGCGCTGATGGCGGCCGGCCTGCCCGCCGTCGTGCTCAGCCGCGCGCGGGTCTTCGAATCGCCGGAAGCGGGCGAAATGCTCGCGCTGCTTCACGCGCTGGCCGCGCCCACCTTCGAGCCCGCGGTCCGCGCGGCGCTGGCCACGACGGCGCTCGGATTCACCGCGCACGATCTGGCCACGCTGCCTGATTCGCGCTGGGAGGAAATTCTCGACGCCTTCCTCCGACGACACACGCGCTGGCAGAAGGAAGGTTTCTTCCCCGCCTTCCGCGCGCTGCTTGTGGAGGCGCACGTGCGCCCGCGCCTGCTGGCGATGCCGGACGGCGAGCGACGGCTGACGAATCTGCTCCACCTCGCGGACCTGCTGCACCAGGCCTCGACGGCACAACGCCTCGGCCCCGCCGCCCTGGTGCGCTGGCTCGCGATGCAAATGGCGGCCAGCGCCACTGGCGGCGCGGAGCAGGAACTCCAGCTCGAAAGCGACGAGGAAGCGGTGAAGGTGGTGACGATCCACAAGAGCAAGGGCCTGGAATTCGGCGTGGTGTGGTGCCCGTTCTCGTGGCGCGGCGCCGATCTGTTTCCCGACGCGCCCACAACCTTCCACGATCCCGCGACGCGCTCGCTGGTGCTCGATCTCGGCTCGCCGGATCACGACGCCCACCGCGCCCGGACCGAACACGAGCAGCTCGCCGAGCAAGCCCGGCTGCTCTACGTCGCGCTCACCCGGGCGAAGCTGCAGTGCCACTTCGTGTGGGGGCGCTTCAATCGATGCGCGAACTCCGCCGCCTCCTGGGTGCTGCATCCGCCGGGCGGTGCGCTCGCCGACGCCGTGCCGACGCTGCAAGCGCGGACGCTCGAGGACACGACCTTGCGCGAAGAACTCGCCGCCCTCGCCGCGCCACTGCCCGATGCCTTCGCGATCACCGATGTCCCGGAGTTGCGCCACCTGCGTATCCAGTCCCCGGTTGTCGCGGCGCCACCGGGGCAGGCGCGCGTTTTCAGCGGGGCAATCCGGCGGGACTTCGCGATCGGGAGCTTCTCGTCGCTCACCGCGCACGCGAACGAAGACGCGCGCGACTACGATCGCGATCCCGCGCCGAGCGAACCCACGGTGCCCGCCACCGGCATTCATGCCTTCCCCCGCGGCCGTCGCGCGGGCACCTGCCTGCACGAGATTTTCGAGCATCTGGATTTCACCGACGACGCCGACGTGGAGCCGCTGGTGCAGCGCAAGCTGGAGGTCTTCGGCTTTGGCCGGCCTGAGCTGCGCGCCGCGGTGGCCGCCAATGTCCGGGCGACGCTCGCTGTCGAGCTCGATCCGGGTGTGCGTCTGTGCGAGGTGGAAATGAAGCAGCGGCTGAACGAGTTGGAATTCCATCTGCCGATCGGCCGCCTCGACCCGGCGGGCCTGCAGCGGGTGCTCGGCGAGACGCTCGCCTTTTCCGCGCTCACCGGCTTTCTCAAGGGATTCATCGACCTGGTGTTCGAGCACGGCGGCAAGTTTTACATCGCGGATTGGAAGTCGAACTGGCTCGGAACGACCGTGGACGATTACACGCAGGAAGCCGTCGCCGCGGAGATGCGCCGGCACTACTACCGCGTGCAGTATCATCTCTACGCCGTGGCGCTGCATCGGTATCTCGCGCGGCGCGTGCCGGGCTACGATTACGCGCAGCATTTCGGCGGGGTGTTCTACATCTTCCTGCGCGGCGTCGATCCGGCGCGACCGGAGCTCGGGGTCCACCGCGACCGACCGCCGATCGAGCGCATCACCGCGCTCGACACGCTGCTTTCCACCCAGCCATGAGCGAAGAAATCCTCCCCACGCCGCTCGACCATCACTTCGCCCTGCTGATGCGCCGCCTGCACGGTGCGCCGGATGCCGAGATCGAACACGTCGCGCGGACGGTGAGCGCATGGCGCGGCGCGGGGCACACCTGCGTGCCGCTCGCGGATCTCGGCGGGGCCGGGCTCGCGGCGAAGCTGCGCGCGTCGGCGGTGGTCGGAGAACCGGGTGAGTTCAAGCCGCTGATCCTCGATGCGGCGGGGCGCGTTTATTTGCAGCGCTACTGGGCGTACGAAACCGATCTCGCTGCCGCGATCCGCGCGCGACTGGTGGACGCGGAGTGCGACCCAGGGGTGCTCGCGGCGGGGCTGAAGCGGCTCTTTCCAAAAGCAAAGAAAGGCGACGGCCAGCGCGCGGCGGCGGAAATGGCGGTGCGAAAACGCTTCGCGGTGATCACGGGCGGGCCCGGCACGGGCAAGACCTACACCGCCGCGCGGGTGCTGGCGCTGCTCGCGGAGCAGTTTTCCGCGCGGGGAAAAAAAGCGCGCATCGCCCTCGCGGCGCCGACGGGCAAGGCCGCGGCTCGGCTGCAGGAATCCATCGCCAGGGCGCTCGCACAGATGGCGGCGACAGAGCCGCTGCGCGCGACGCCGCCCGGGGAAGCGCGCACGCTGCACCGGCTGCTTGGGACCTTGCCGGACTCGCCGCAATTCCGCCACGACCGCGAGCGTCCGCTGGAGGTGGATGTGGTGATCGTGGATGAGGCATCGATGGTGGATCTCGCGCTGATGGCAAAGCTCTTCGCGGCCGTGCCGCCGGGCGCGCGGGTGATCCTGCTCGGCGACAAGGACCAGCTCGCTTCCGTCGAAGCGGGCAACGTGCTCGGCGACATCTGCGGCGGTCGTGCTCCGGAGCCTACTGCCGCGATCGCGCCGCACATCGCCGAGCTGAAGACCGCGCATCGTTTCGGTGAAAGCAGCGGCATCCAGGCGCTCAGCGAACTCGTGAATGCGGGCGATGCCGACGGTGCGCTCGCTCTTCTCCGCGAAGGAAAATACTCGGATGTGCGCAGCGCGGCCACGCCCTCCGCGCGGTCGCTCGAGGCGGCGCTGAAGCCGCACGTAATCGAGGGCTGCCGCGCATTTCTCGAACCCGCGGACCCGGCCGCGGCGCTCGCGCGGGTGAATGACTTTCGCATCCTCTGCGCGACGCGGCGCGGGCCGTTCGGCGTCGAGAATCTCAACGCGTTGGCGACGCGCATCCTCGCGGATGCGGGCCTGATCACGCCCGATGCGGCGCACTACCACGGCCGCCCGGTGCTGATCGGGACGAACGACTACCAACTCCGGCTCTTCAACGGCGACGTGGGCCTGATCCTGCGCGATCCGCAGGCGGGCGATGAATTGCGCGCGTTCTTCATCGACGCCACGGGCGCGCTCCGGCGCGTGCTCCCCGCGCGGCTGCCCGCTCACGAAACGAGCTACGCCATGACCGTCCACAAAAGCCAGGGCTCCGAGTTCGACCGCCTGCTCCTCGTGCTGCCCGATCGCGACACGCCCGTGGCGACTCGCGAACTCCTCTACACAGGACTCACCCGCGCCCGCCGTGCCGTGGAGGTGTGGGCGAACGAACCCATCCTGCGCACCGCGATCGCCCGGCGCACGGAACGATCGAGCGGCCTGCGCGAGGCGCTGTGGTGGAGTTAACGGACCACGGACAACGCGGGTGGATGGCGTCGCTCCGCGCGCCATGCCAGCAACGCGCGTCAGTGCCACTTTCAAATGGGCCTGCGGCGTTTGCAACGCATGGCGCGCGGAGCGGCGCCATCCACCG
>JANOAZ010000247.1:0-83109 GCA_031411395.1 Chthoniobacteraceae bacterium | reverse complement strand
GTCGGCTCGCCGAAAGTCCCGTCGCCCTTGTTGAGGAAGACGGAGACGTTTTTGGTCTTCCCATTGGCCGAGACCATGTCGGCAAACCCGTCGCCATTGAGATCGCCCGTGGCCACCGAGTTCGGCCCGCGCCCCGCCGCCGGCTTGCCCGCGATGGTGAAGGTCGTGGGATCGTAAATGTGCGCGTCGGTGAATGCATTGCTGTTGCTCCCCGGAGGCCCGAAGCCGCCGCCCGAAGGCGAGTTCGTAATGACGACCGTCTCGAATTCGTCGTAGGCGGAGTCAGCCAGCGTCCGGGTCTTGATCGTGCCGGTGTTCGCATCGACGGGCATGACCGTGACAACCTGCCCGCGGCCGTCGAAGGAGAGCTTGTCGCCCGGCGGCACGACCGTTTGCGGCCCGCCGTTGAATACGCGGGCGAAGATCGCAGCGTCCGCAAAGAGCAGATCGTTGAACGCCGAGCCGGTGAAGTTTTCAATCACGTCGCCGAGGGTCACCTTGAGCCCCGCGCCCGTCACGGCCTGGCTCGAGTTCACCAGGTCGAGGTCGAAGATCACGCTGCCCGGCGCGGTGGAGAAGTCGATGGTGTCCGCGCCATCGTCGCCGGTGAGGAAGAGCCGGCCGGTGTAGGCGCCGACGTTGAACGTATTCGCGCTCGTGCCGCCGGTGAGCTGCACCTCCTCGATCGCGGTGAGCGTGTCTGCGCCCAGGCCGGTGAGCGTCGTGTTGGTGAGGGTGAAATTCACATCACCCGCGGCCACCACGCGGTCGGTGCCAGCGCCGCCGTCGAAGGAATCGTTGCCCAGCCCCCCGGTCAGGATGTCATTGCCGATGCCGCCGAGCAGCAGCGCGTCGGCGGAGAGCGTGTCGTTGCCCTGGCCTCCGTCGAGCGTGATGGCGATCAGCGCCTCGATGCCGTCCACAGCCTTGAGTTCGTCGTCACCTTCGTTGCCGTTGAGGGTCAGGGTGTCGGTCGGCTCGACCGTGGTGAGGTTGACGTTGTAGCGCAGCCCCGAAACCCGCACGGCCGCCGCCGCCGGAGTGGCGATCAGGAGCTGGTCGCTCAGCGCGCGGCCATTGACGATCACGGCATCCACGGCGGCATCGGCGGAACCCATGACCAGGTTCACGGACACGACTTCGGTGGTGAACAGGTCGTTCACGGTGAACGAATCCGCACCGCCCTGGCCATCGACCACCACATCCTCGACGCCGTGATTGTCGATATTCACCGCACCGATCAGCGCGTTGATATGGGTGGGCGTGCCGCCGGGCCGCAGGGTGAAGACATTCGCATTCGCATCGCCGAAGAAGCGGAAGATATCGGCTCCATCTTCGCCGCCATTATTGAAGTCGGCGCCGTCGCCCGGCTCCCAGACGAAGTTATCGAAGCCCGGCCCGCCGAAGGCAAAATCGGCGCCGGCATCATCCGCCACGCCATTGCTCGTCAGCGTCGCATTGCCGAAGATGTCGTTGCCGTCTTCGCCGTACTCCTGGTCCACGCCCGCGCCGCCGACGAGGATGTCATTGCCCGCGCCGCCGACGAGCAGATCCGCCTGCGGACTGCCGATGATCGTGTCGTTGTCGTCGCCGGCATAGACCGAGGCTGTAATCGGGGCCAGCACCCCCGAGAGATCGATGCTGTCGTTGCCGGCCAGCGTGGTCACGGTTACCACATCCACGCCGGCCCCGAGCGTCACGATGGCCGTAGAGCCGGGTGTCGCCACGCTGATTGCGCTGGCCGCCGAGGTAATGGTGTCCACCCCGGCGGACCCCACGAGGTTCACGACATCCGAGCCGTTACCGCCGCCATTCACATTGATCCGGCCGGACCGCACGGTGTCGAAATCGGGACTCGAGAACGAGCGGAAACTGCCTTCGAGAATCCCCGCATCGAAGTTAAAGGCGTCGTTGGTGAGCGTGCCATTGATCGTGACGACGTCCACGCCGCCGAGGTCGTTGGCGTCATAGACCACATGCTCGGTCGTGTTGAAGGTCACGGGGGTGGCCAGACCCGTCAACGAGCCGGAATTGGCGGAGGTCGGCGTGAAGGCGACCGTATCTACGCCTCCGGTGCCGTTGATGACCAGGATGTCGCTGGCTGTGGGATCGCCGCCGGTGATGGTAATGCCCGTCAGGCCCGCCGGGTTGCCGGGATTGTTCAGACTGATCGTATCATCGCCCGCCAGCGCATTGATCGTCAGAGCGGTCTTATTGTTGAACTCGATCGACTCGAAGTTATCGATCGTCACCTTGCCGGTATTGCCGACGAAGATTCCCCCGCCCGGACCGGCCGTGTAATTGAGGGCGTTGTCCGCGGGCGTCCCATTCACAATCAGCGAAGCCGCCGGCACATTGTCCGACGCGGGCTCGATGTTTTGGAATTGCACCTTCTGCGTCAGGCCTCCGCCGACGATCACGCTGCTGCCGTCGCCGTTATTCGGCCCCACGCTGTAGGTATCGCTGGTGTGAATCGCCCCGCCGGTTTGCTGCAGGGTCAGTTTATCCACGCCCGCGCCGCCGTCGAAACGAATGCCGCCGGGGAAGTTGAGCAGGCCGTTGCTACTATCGACGATCAGCGTGTCGTTGCCGCCGAGACCGGCGACGTCGAGGTGATCGAGACTGGAGAGCAGGCCGGAGTACTGGCGGTCGCCATTGACGAGGATCTCCACCAGATCGGTGCTGCCGGCCACCCGGCGCACGGTGAAGGTGTCATCCGTGGAGCCGCCATTTTCATCCCCTGCAACGGAGACGGAACCCGCGATGGAGAAGGTGTCGAAGAGCACCTGCTGCCCGGTCTGCCCGCCAGTCGTGGGGCTCTGCCCATTCCACGCCAGGTAGGCCGTGCCGCCGTAGAGATCGAGGCCGAAGTATTCCCCGATGCGCGTGGTGGCTGGCGGTCCCGCGAACCGATTGACCGCGCCGATGTCCGGATCGAGCGCGTTGTCATTGACCCGGAAATCAGGCGCCCAGGTGGCGCCACCGTCCACGCTGTAGGTGGCGAAGACATCGAGGAGAAAATTGCCGCCCCCATTGGTCAGGGCGCGCCGGTTGTCGTACCAGGCCACCGCGATGTTTCCGAAGAGGTCGATCGAGGCGCTCGGAAAGAGCTGGAAACTGTTCCCCGCGGGCGCGGAGACGGTCGATTGCGACCAGGTCAGGCCATCGTTGAAGGAGCGTGAGATCACGATATTCCCTTCGTCGCCATTGCCGTGGATGTTGTTCGGATCGTCCGCGGCGATCACGTAGATGTGTCCTTCGCGCGCGGGGTCCACGAGCACCCACGGCTGCGCCGAGCCCACCGACCACCATCTCGTTCCCGCGATGTTTCCACCCGGGGCGTCCTGGCGATTGAAGGTCACATCCGCCTGACCGGGGCCGAAGGCGAGCGTCTTCTGCGGGAAGGTCACGCCGCCATCCGTCGAGCGAAGCACGAAGATCTGGCCGCTCGTCCCGTTGGGATTGGCCGGCGTGCCTCCCTCGAGCTCGGCGTCATTGATATCCGGCTGCGAGTGGTAGGCGAGGAAGACATCGCCGTCCGGTGCGGCCGCGACATCCGACGGCCATGTAAATCCTTCCGTCGCAAAATTCGAGAGCTGGAGTGGCGCGGACCACGTCCCGGCTTGATTCGTGGAGCGCGAGACGAAGACCTCCCACTCGCCGGGCGTCACGCCAAAGCGCGAGAACGACGTGTAGAGATTGTTCCGATAAGGACTGAGGCCGAAGGGGTCGGCGTCCGCGGTGAGCATCTGCTTGTCGTCGCCGAAGCCGCCGTTCGGTGCGGTCGTCGCCGTGCCGATCACCGCGCCCGTCGTGGGATTCACCTCCGTCACTCCCACATCGCGGCGGCCCGGGAAGTTCACCAGATTCGTCCAGAACAAGCGGCCCTCGGCGTCGAACGCCGTGTCCGTGTCACCGCTCAGCCCGGTGGCCCCCGGAGGTTGGGCGAAGAGCTGCGTCGCGGCGAAGTTCGCCGTGCCATCGATGCTCACTCGAATGCCGCGGTGTGAGGAGACAGCCACATTCCCGGGGTCGGTGTCATTCACCGAAATCATCGGCTCGATCGGCGAAAAACCGCCGAGCGTCCCGAGGCCGACGTCCGTGCTGTTCACCGTCGGCGCGACCGGCGTCGATGGGGTGAAGACGATCGCCGGCGCGATGCGCGCCTCCAGCGGCTCGATGCGGTGTGGCTCCGCGTCCCGGCGGATGCGGTGCGGCATGCTGCGTTTTGTGGACGGTGCGGTGGCTTGGGTGGTTTTCATGGAGAGAGGGTGGTGCGGTGGTGTGAAGAAGTGAGCGCCCTTACACGTTGCGGAGCAGGACGCGGAGGTCGTCGGTATTCGGGCTGGTGGCGATGACGTCGAGCAGGCCGTCGTTGTTGAGGTCGGCGATGGCGATGCCGGCGGTCTTGGGCGATTTCGGGAAGCGGCCGAGGTCGAACTCGTAGGGCTGGGTGAACTTCCCGAGGCCCGTGCCGAGCAGGATGGTGAAGGTCGTGCTGATCGAGTTACCCAGGCCGAGATCGGCGAGGCCGTCGCCGTTGAAGTCGGCAATCGCGATCGAGTTCGGCGCGTGGAAGGCGGGAAGCGCGACGCGCAGTTGCGGCGCAAACTGCGTGGCCGGGGCGACCGCGCCATTGCCAAAGAGCACGCTCACAAACCGGCTCACCAGATGGCTCACCGCGAGGTCGATGTTGCCGTCGTTGTTGATGTCGCCGATGGCCAGCCCGGTCGGCCGCAGGCCGGTGGCAAAGCGGGTCGCCGGGGCGAAGCCGCCCGCGCCATTGCCTTGCAGGAAGCTGATGTTGGCCGAGGCGTAATTGGCCGTGGCCACGTCGGGCATCGTGTCGTTGTTGAAGTCACCGATGACCACGTCGAGCGGCTGCACGCCGAGGACCTTGATCTTCGGCCCGACGGCGAAGCCCCCCGCGCCATTGCCCAGCAGGACGCTGATCGAGCTGGTGCCCGGCAGCGTCACCACGAGGTCGGCGAAGGTGTCGCCGTTGAGGTCGCCCGAAGCGATCGCGTGCGGCGCGTTCGGCGTTTTGATCAAGGTGGGCGCGGCGAATCCGCCCGCACCATTCCCTATGAAAATGGCGACGTTGCCGGCGAGGCGGTTGGTCACCGCGAGGTCGAGATCGGTATCGCCATTGAAATCCACGAGCACGAGATCCTGCGGCCCGCTCGCGGAGATGAAGTTGGTCGGCTCGCCGAAAGTCCCGTCGCCCTTGTTGAGGAAGACGGAGACGTTTTTGGTCTTCCCATTGGCCGAGACCATGTCGGCAAACCCGTCGCCATTGAGATCGCCCGTGGCCACCGAAAGCGGCCCGCGGCCCGCCGCCGGCTTGCCCGCGATGGTGAAGGTCGTGGGATCGTAAATGTGCGCGTCGGTGAACGCGTTGCTGTTGCTCCCCGGAGGCCCGAAGCCGCCCGGGCCGGAGGGCGAATTGGTGATCGCGATGGTCTCGAACTCATCGAAGGTGATGTCCGCGTAACCCCGGGTCGCGACCGTGCCCGTGTTGAAATCCGTCTTCGTCACCGTGATCACCGCGCCCTGGCCGTCGATGAAGAACTTGTCCCCCGGGGGCACCGTCGGCCCGGCATTGGGCAGCCCGCCATTGATGTCCCGCGCGAAGGTCGCCGAGTCGATGTAGAGGATGTCGTTCAAGGCCGAGCCGGTGAAGTTTTCCAACCGGTCGAGGAGGGTCACCAGCGCATCGGTGGACGTGACCCGCTGATCGACCCCCACCGCATCGAGATCAAAGACCACGCCCGTCGCGGCGGTGGAAAAATTCACCCGATCCGCGCCCGCACTGCCGCGCAGGCTGACGTGGCCGTTCGCTCCATTGAGATTGAAGGTGTCGTCGCCTCCCAGTCCGTCGAGCACGAGGTGTTCGGCGCCGGTGTAAGCGACCGGGAGCACCACGCCGGTGACCGAGCCATCGCTCAGGCTTACCGGCACCAGCGTGAACGCATTCGCCGCGCTCGTCCCGCTCAGGATCAGCTTGTCGCTGCCGGTCGGATCGCCCGCGTTGACCGTGATGCCGGTCAGCCCCACCGGCACGCTGTCATTGTGAATGCTGATCTCATCGCTGCCGCCAAAGGCGTTGATCGTCAGCGCCACCTTGTTGGAAAACTCGATGGACTCGAAGTTGTCGATCGTCACCAGGCCATTGGCGATCACCGTGCCCGTCCCGTAGCTGATCGCGTTGGCTGCCGGCGTCGCATTCACCACCAGCGAAGGCGCAATCACGTTGTCGAAGACCGGCTCGATGTTCTGGAACTGCACGATTTGCTGGCCGGTCAATCCGCTGATCACGCTGCTCCCCTCGCCGTTGTTCGGCCCGATGGAATACACGTCGGTCACCTGCGCCCCGCCCGTCTGGAGCAATTGCAGCGCGTCGCGTTGCGTGCCCCCGTCGTAGCGCGTGCCCGCCGCCACGGAGATCAGGCCATTGGTGCTGTCGTAGATCAGCGTGTCGTTGCCGCCGAGGCTGTTGATGTTGATCTGCTGGATGGCGGCGAGCGGCACCTGCCTGTCGGGGGCCGGGCCGGGATTGTTGATGAAGATGTTGAGCAACTGCGGATTCGCCGAGTCGAGGGTCAGCTTGATGGTGTCGTTCTGTCCGGCGAAATTGGGGTCGCCCGTGATTTGGAGCACCCCGGCGACATTCACCTGGCTGCTCAGATTCGACACGGTCCACGCGCCGCGACCGAAGGTGCCGGCGAGCAGCAGCCCGGTGCCGTTGGCCGCATTGGCATCGGGATCGACAGGCAGGAATTTGAGATCCTGCACGAGCGTGTTCGGCATCAGCCCGAACTCGCTCCACGAGCCATTGAGGAAACGGAAGACTCCACCGAGGCCGCCCACGAGCGGGATGCCGTCGCCGGCGACGGCGGTCACATCCCCGACCACCACCCGGCGAATCTCGCTCGTCAACGCGGCGAGATTGGCCGTGATCTCCGTCCACGTCGCGCCGGCATCGAGGCTCTCCGCGACCTGGTTATCGACCGTGGCATAGACATGGAACCAATCCTGCGGATCGACCGCGATGCCCTTCACGAATCCCGCCCCCACCGCCGCGGCCAGCGCGGCGGTGCGATCGATCACCGTGCCGGTGTCGTCGCGGTAGTAGAGATCGCCCTCCTGAGTTCCCACATAAAAGACATCGTCATCGGCGAGGCCGTTGCGCACTCCACCATAGACGATCGAGCGCACCGTGTCGGTCCCGGCCATGCCGGCCAGCGGGACGATCGTGATGTGGTCGCCATTGTCCGTGCTTTCGTAGAGCGAGCTGCGGCCGAAGAGCAGTTCGTTTGCGGTGATGTTGTTCGTCTCGACCGGGAGGTAGGACTGGAAGCCCGACGTAAATCCCATGTCGTCCGCGTCGAGGCCACTGTTTGCCACGGCGCTCATCGGCGCTGCGAGCAGCAACTGCGGCCCGCCGAAACCCCGCGTAAAGCTGCCGTAATTATTGCCCAGCGAATAGGCGACGTTGCCCACGGAGTCATAAGCCTGCGCGGACCCGTCACCGCCCTGGAATCGAGTCCAGACCGTGCTCCCGGGTGCGTTCTGCCGCTCCGAGCCGTTGTCCTGCGAGCCGCCGAAGATGCGGTTCGTGGACGTATCGTAGGCAATGTTGTGAAACTCGACGTTGCCCAGATTTCCGTTTCTGTTCGTCCAGTCGTTGGCCGCGGCATTGAGCGGATTCGGCAGGCGGAAGATGCCGCCGTCGTCGGCTTCGAGCAGCGTCGTGTTGTTCAGGAAGACCATGTGCCGCGAGTCGGCGTGCGGTCCCGTGCCGCCCGCGGTGCCGGCGCCGACGATGGAGGTCCACGTCCCCGCGCCCGCGTCGCCGCGAAAGATTCCCGGCGGCCGATCGCCGCCCACGTACACCATGTTGGCGTTGGTAGGATCGGCGACGATGGAGAAATTGATGAAGCCCTGGCTGCCGGTGTGAATTGCCGGCGCCGCGCCGATCGCCGGCCAGCTGTGTTCACCCGGATCGTCCACTCCGTTCATTCCGTCATTGTCCACGCCGTCGCCGCCCGCGGCATCGCGGAAGACGCCGGACAACACGCTTCCCGAAACCACGCCCGCGTAGAGCACCGTCGTCGCGCCCGCATCATGCACGGCCAGTTCGATGTTGTTCGAGCCGCCGACTCCGGCGATCGCCGTGTTCACATTGTCGATCCGCGCCCAGGTCAGCCCGCGATCATTACTTTCGAACACGCCGACCCCGGCCGCCGCCGCATAAAGCCGAAGCGGATTGTTCGGGTCCACGATCACGTCGCTGCCGCGCGCGTTGTTGGGCAAATGTCCCGCCAGGCCATCGCTCAGATCAGCCCACGTCTGCCCGCCGTCCGGGCTGCGGAAGAGCCCGCCATTGGCGCCGTCGTCGGCCGCGACGAGGATCACCATCGGGTCGGTGGTGGGCAGCACGCGCCGGATGCCCAGCCCGTCGAAGGTCGCCGCGCCGAGCTGTTCCCACACGATGTCGGCCGGATCGGCGGCATGCGCATTCGTCGTCCGGTAAACTCCCACGGCGGAATCCGTGAGCCGATTGCGGAACGTATTGCTGTAGCTCCCGGTCCCGACATACAGCGTGTCCGCGTCGCTCGGATCGAGCGCGATGGAACCCACATAGAGCGACTCGAGATTGTCCGAAAGCGGGACCCACGTCGGCGTCGCATTGGAAAAATTTTCCGTGCGCCAGACGCCGCCCGCGACGGTCCCGACGAAGACCGTATTCGTCGGATCGCCCGGATCGACCACGATCGCCTCGATCGCGCCGGCGACGGCATTGTTCACCGGAGCGACGACCTGTCCGCTATTGATCGGCTGCGGGCCTTGCTCGACCCACGCGGGCACGCCGCTGAAGGTGATGGAATAAACGATGCGCGATTCGAGTGCTTCGATCCGATCGCTGAGGATGCGAGCGGAGAAGTCGGTTTCGGCCTGGCGGGGTTTTGCTTTTGTTTTCATGGGAAAAAACTGAGCGATCCCTGCGTGCGCCAGACGTGGCAGCCGGAGGCCTGTGGAAAAAATCGCGATGCGCTCCGGGTGAAAAACTCTCCGGCGGGTTCTCAGAACTCCTCGTTGTCCAACGCAGCCTCATGCCGCGAGGCTCCCAGAAAGTCCCCACGGCGGGCAATACGAAATTGTGCTTTGTCGGTATTCGCTTGTTCCAACAACTCACTCGAGCGGCGCTCCGCGTCTTCGGCGAAAAATCGAGGCCAAGAGCCGCACGGCCCGCAAGTTGACTCCCCTGCCGACTCCCACGACCCTCGCCAACCGCCCATGCACCCCCTCCCGCTCGATCCGCAGCACACCCGCCGCGATTTCCTGAAAAAGCTCTCCGCCGCTTCGCTCGCGGCCTTGATGGCGGAAGAACCGCGCGCTTTCGCCAACAGCACGATCATCCATCCGAAGGCCACGGCGGATTCGTGCATCCTGCTCTGGATGGCGGGCGGCATGGCGTCGCCGGAGACCTTCGACCCGAAGGGCTACGAGCCCTACGAACTCGGCAAGCCGGTGGCGAAGGTGCTGAGCACGTTCCCGGCGATCGACACGACCGCCGATGGAGTGAAAATTTCCGCTGGGCTGCCGCATCTCGCGAAGGTCATGGACCGCGCGACGCTCATCCGCTCGCACGTGCTCGCGGACCTCGGGGCGATCCTGCATTCCCGCCACCAATACCACTGGCACACGGGCTATGTGCCGCCGCAGACCGTGGCGGCGCCGCACATCGGGGCGTGGATGTCGCGCGTGCTCGGGCCGCGCAATCCGGTGCTGCCGGCCTTCATCAATATCGGCCAGCGGCTGGAGGGCATCGGCGAGAGCGAGGAGCTGAAGTCGTTCACCACCGCGGGATTCTTCGGCGCGGAATTCGGCCCGATGAATCTCCCCTACCCCGAAGAAGCGGCGCGCGCCGTGCGGCCGCCGAAAGGGATGGAGGGCGGACGCTTCGAGAATCGCTACCGCATTTTCCGCGAACTGATCGACCGCAATCCGAACCGCGAATACCTCAGCGACTACCAGCAGGAGTCGATGCTGCGCTCGATGGAGAATGCGCAGCGGCTGCTCGGGGCGAAGGAACGCGACGCCTTCGACCTCACGTTGGAGCCAAAGGAGAGCTTCGCAAAATACGACACGAGCCGCTTTGGCCGCGGCTGTCTCCTCGCGCGGCGGCTGGTGGAATCGGGCGCGCGCTTCATCGAGGTGACGACGGAATACGTACCCTTCCTGAATTGGGACACGCACAACAACGGCCACGCCGTGCTGGAGCGGATGCACAAGGAAATCGACGCTCCGATCGCGCAGCTCATCCTCGATCTCGAAGCGCGCGGGCTGCTCGATCGGACGCTGGTGGTGATCGCGAGCGAGTTCAGCCGCGACATGCTCATCGAGGGCACGAAAGGCAACGTGCTCAAGGCCGGCGCGGACATGCCGAAGGACGACACCTTGCGCGAGCCAAAGCACTACGGACTGCACCGGCATTTCACGGGCGGTTCTTCGGCGGTGATGTTTGGCGGCGGGATGAAACGCGGCTTTCTGTACGGAGAAACGGCGCCGGAGCGGCCGCTGGTGGCGATCAAGGATCCGGTGAGCATCACCGATCTGCACTCGACCATTTTCACCGCGATGGGGATCAGTCCGAAGACGGGCTTCGACGTGGAGAACCGGCCGTTCTACGCGACGGTCGATGGGGTGGGGAAATCGGTGCGGGAGTTGTTCGCGTAGATTCCCGCGCTTTCCAAACTGCGCGCGGATTGCGATAGAGCGGGGCACTCCCCGCGCATGAAGCTCTGCATCATCGGTCTCGACTGTCTCGAACCCACGCTCGTGGATCGCTGGCTCGTCGAGCTGCCGACCTTCGCGCGGCTGCGCGCGCTCGGCGCGTGGGGCCGCATGCGGAGTTGCACGCCGCCGATCACGGTGCCCGCGTGGTCGTGCATGATGAGCGGGCTCGATCCGGGGTCGCTCGGGATCTACGGCTTTCGCAATCGCACGGGCTATGGCTACGACGCGCTCGGATTTGCGACCGGCGATTGGGTGAAGGCGGAGCGGCTCTGGGACATCCTCAGCGCGCGTGGGAAAACGTGCGCGGTGCTCGGCGTGCCGGGGACGTATCCGGTGCGGCCGGTGAATGGGACGATGATCGCGGACTTCCTCACGCCGTCGATCGAGAGCGCGTGGGCGCATCCGCCCTCGCTGAAGGAAGACGTGCGCGGGTGGCTCGGCGGCGCGGACTATCTTTTCGACGTGCCGGATTTCCGCAGCGCGGACAAGGCGCGCATCCTCGCGGACATCCATGAGATGACGCGGCGGCGCTTCACCGTCGCGCGCGAGTTGATAAAGCGCGGGCAGCCGGATTTTTTTGCCATGGTCGAGATGGGCAGCGACCGCATTCACCACGGCTTCTGGCATTACATGGACCCGGAGCATCGCAAGCACGAGCCAGGGCACGCGCTCGGGCCGGCGATCCACGATTATTACCTCGCGCTCGACCGCGAGATCGCGCGGCTGCTCGAATGCATCGATCTGCGCGACACGATCGTGATGCTCGTCTCCGATCACGGTGGGCAGCGGCTCGACGGCGGCATCTGCGTGAATGACTGGCTGCGCCGTGAGGGGCTGCTCGTGTTGAAAAGCGAGCCGCCCGCGCCCGGCACCCCGCTCACGAAATGCGAGATCGATTGGCCGCGCACCACGGCGTGGGCCGAGGCCGGCTACTACGCGCGCATCTTCCTGAATGTGAAAGGCCGCGAGCCGCAGGGTATCGTCGAGTCGCAGGACTACGAGCGCACGCGCGGCGAGATCGCGCACCGGCTCGCGCGCATCCCGGACGATCGCGGCGCGGCGATCCCCACGGTTTCGCACCGTCCGCAGCGGCTCTATCCGCGCGTCGAGGGCATCGCGCCGGATCTCATTACGATCTTCGGCGGCCTCTACTGGCGAGCGGTCGGCACGCTCGGCTGGCCGGCGCTGCACCTCTTCGAAAACGACACCGGCCCCGACGAGGCCAACCACGCGCAATACGGATTCTTCCAGCTCGTCGTCCCCGGCCTGCCCGCCACCCCCGGCTCGCAGGACATCGACATCCTCGACATCGCGCCCACGCTGCTCACCCACCTCGGCGTGCCCGTGCCCGCACGGATGCACGGCCGCGCTACCTTCACCAGCAAGGAACCCGCGGTGGCGGCGCCGGACGAGGCGGGGCGGACTTATACAACGCAGGAAAATGCGGAGATCGAGAAGCGCCTCGAAGCACTTGGTTATTTGGGATGAACCACAAAGACACGAAGGGGGAGCGGCGCGGGACGTGATGAATCTTCGTCACTCCGCCATGCTTCGTGTCTTTGTGCCTTTGTGGTTAAGAAACCCCGATGAACTACGAAGACCCGAAGACTCAAAGGAGGGAGGAGCTTGCGAAGATCGTGGTGGACGCGGCGTTCGCGGTCCATTCGACGCTTGGCCCGGGATTGCTCGAGACCGTGTACGAGGTGTGTCTCGTTCACGAGCTGCACAAGCGCGGGCTGCGGCTCGCACGACAACTTGCGCTGCCGATCGAGTATGACGGCGTGAAACTCGACGCCGGCTTGCGACTCGACTTGCTGGTGGAGGATGAATTGATCGTCGAATTGAAAGCGGTTGAGGTCATGCATCCGCTCTTCATCGCGCAGCTTCTCACCTACTTGAAGCTCACTGGGAGGAAGCTCGGACTGCTCATCAATTTCAACGTGCCTCTGATCAAGAATGGCATCCGCCGCGTGATTCGATGAACCACAAAGACACAAAGACACAAAGGCACGGAGGGAAGCGCCGGCACTCGGTCGGCGTAGCCCTTGTCCCCTGTCCCTCCCCTTCGTGGCTTTGTGCCTTCGTGGTAAAAAAATGAGCCGCGTCCTCGTCCTCGGCCTCGACGGCCTCCCCTGCTCTCTCCTCCGCCGCTTCATCGCCGAGGGCGTCATGCCACGGCTCGGCGCGCTCGTCGCGCAGGGCGATCTCACCGCGATGGACACGGTCCATCCCCCGCTCTCATCGGTCGCGTGGACCACCTTTTTCACCGGCGTGAATCCCGGCCGGCATCGCATCTTCGGCTTCTTCGAGGCGCAGGTGGATGAATACGGCATCTGGTTCCAGGACCTCGACGACGTGAAGGTGCCCGCGCTCTGGGACCACGCGCAGGCCCACGGCCGGCGCACCATTTCCATCAATCTCCCCGGCACCTATCCCGCGCCGCCTTTCAATGGCGTGATGGTCTCCGGTTTCATCGCGCCCGACTTCGCCAGGAGCGTCTATCCCAAGCTGCTCCTGCCGCACCTCGAAAAGGCCGGCTACCTGCTCGACGTGCCGTGCGAGCGCGTGGCCGATGCGCCGGAGGTTTTTTGGAAAGCGGTCGGCCAGTCGCTCGCGGCACGCGGGCGGGTGATGGCGGCGCTGTTGGAAAATGAACCGCACGATCTCTTCATCGGCGTCTTCACGGAGACGGATCGCGTGCAGCATTTTTTCTTCGACGCAATCGAGGAGCCGTCGCATCCCGAGCACGGACGGGTGCGGGACTTCTACCGCGAGGTCGATGCCATCATCGGTCGCCTCGCCTCGCTGGCGCGGGCGGACGATGAGCTGATCATCCTCGCCGACCACGGCTTTTGCCGGATCGAACAGGAGCTTTTCCTCAATCACTGGCTCGCCGAGCGCGGCTATCTGGTGATGAAGACGACCCAGCCGGGCGCGCCGCTCAAGGAGATCGACGCGGAGAAATCGCGCGCCTTCGCCCTCGATCCCGGCCGCATCTTCCTCAACCTCCGCGGCCGCCAGCCCGACGGCTGCGTCGATCCGCGCGATGCGGAAACGCTGCGCGACGAGATCGCCGACGGCCTCGCGACGCTGCGGGTGCGCGTGCCGTGGCAGGTGGAGGGGATCTGTCCTTTCACGCACATCATGCGTCGCGAGGAAATCTACACTGGCCCTTGGGCGCACCTCGCCGCCGATCTCGTGCTGCACACCCGCGATGGCATCGAGATGAAGGGGAAGTTCAATCACCGCGCGCTCGCGCAACTCGGCTCGCTCCAGGGCATGCACACCTTCGGCGATGCGATGCTCTACGTGCGCGGGCGGAAGTGGCCCGCGGGCACGCCGCGCATCATCGACCTCGCGCCCACGATCCTCAGCCTGCTCGGCGTGCCGGTGCCGCCCGGGCTCGATGGGCGGGTGCTTTTTTAACCACGAAGGCACAAAGGCACGAAGGTGGGGAAAACATGCGCGGTGTCCCGTCCCGCCTGACCGCGGTTGACGCGGATTTCGCGGATGACGCTTATTCGACCGTTCCGAAAATCCGCGTGATCCGCGTAATCCGTTTTCTCCGCGGTTCCTTTTCACCGCGAGTCTGAGGTCCGGCAACTCTTCTCCCCCCTTCGTGCCTTTGTGCCTTCGTGGTTAAAAATGCTGCCGCATAAGCCGGTTTTGTGACTTCACAGCCAACTAATATCTCCACTACTTTTCCTCCGTCTTATGAAACTCCATCCCCATATCGAACCACTCGAATCCCGCATCGCTCCCGCCATGTTCTTCGTGAACGGGACGACTCTCACCATCACCGACGGAGCCGGCGCGGACGCCGCCGGCTCGGTGGATGAAATGAATGCCGCGACCGCCGCGATGGCGACCAAGGCCATCCTGCTCCAGACCGGCGACAGCTTGGTCTATGACCTCGATGGCGATCAGGTCGTGGACCCCGGCTCCGACATCACCTTCCTCAAAATCACCGGAGGCTCGGCGATGGCCTTCTTCACCGACGGGAACACCGACGCGAGCATCGGCCAGGTGGCGCGCTTTGATGTGGTTGAGTTCACCGGCCTCGCCGTGGGCGCAGACGTAAAGGCGACGATCACCAGCGACATCCACGGTCCCATCGACACGCTGCTCTCCGGCGCAGGCACATTCACCGACACCGTCCGGCAAGCTTTCAACATCTCGGAGTTGAAGATCACAGGCACCGTCTTTGGCAACATCCAGGCCGGCGGCAGCATCAGCAACGTCACCTTCACCGTCCCGGCGAGCGGCGCGCAAGACTTCGACGCGCGCAATATTTTCACCGGCAGCGCGGCGGAGAATAACCTCCGCTTCAACGGCGGCCTGAACTTCCTGCCCGCGCTCACCTTCAGCCAGGCGCCCGGCCTCGACGCGGGAGACATCACCGGCATCAAGACCGTCCGGCGCATCCAGGAGATCCGCGCCGGCAATGGCGGCGACATCGCCAACGGCGCAGCCGGCGCGGGCGGCGACGTGTCGAAGGTCACGGTCAACGGCTTGCTCGGCAACGGCATCTTCGGCGGGAATGGCGGCGCGGTGACGACCGCGGGAGCCGCCGGCGCGGGGGGCGGCGTCTCGATGGTCACCGCCACGCTGCTGCACGACGATGCGACGACGGTGAACGTCCGGGGCGGCAATGGCGGCGGCAGCTTCAGCGGCGCGGGCGGGGCGGGCGGCGGACTGGCGAAAGTGAACGTGACGACGCTCGGCATCTTCGAGCAGGAGATTCGCTTCACCGGCGGCGACGGTGGCGCGGGCGGGGGCACCGGCGCCGGGGGCGCGGGCGGGGCGGTGCTGGAGAGCAAGTTGAACATGCTGGGCTACATCACGTCGCTCGTCCGCATGGATGGTGGCGACGGCGGGTCGGGCGGCGGCGGCGGCGCGAATGGCGGCGCGGGAGGAGCGGTGACCAAGTCGTCAATCACCGGGATCGGCACCGACGGCGGCATGGAGATCTTCGCCGGTTCTGGCGGTGAAGCCGGGGGCAACGGATTCACCGGCGGTGTCGGCGGAGCCGTGACCATGGCGATGCTCAAGTCCACCGGCTACGTCGAGGATGACATGACGATCTCCGGTGGCGACGGCGGCGCGGGCGGTCCCGGCACCTCCGCCGGCGGCGCCGGGGGCGCGGTCTTGAGCGCCAGTTTCCTGGGCAATATCCTCGACGAAGACCAAACCGTGGTGGCCCGCGGCGGCCAGGGCGGGAACGGCGGCGCCACGGGCGGCAATGGCGGGGCGGGTGGCGACGTCCTCAAAGCCAAGGTGACCATCGACGACATGGGCGTGGACCTCCTCGGCGGCGATGGCGGTAGCGTGCAGGCGGGCAATGGCTTCACCGGCGGCCTGGGCGGCGCCGTCTCCGACGCCACGCTCACCGCGCTCCACAATTTCAACGAGGGTGTCGAGATCCGCGGTGGCACCGGCGGCGGAGGCGGCAGTGACGCCTCCGCGGCCGGGGCGGGCGGAGGGATCAGCAAGATCAAGATCACCACTCCCGTCATCGGCTCCAACAGCACGATCCGCGGCGGGGAGGGCGGCAGTGGCGGCACGGGCACTGGCACCGGGGGCGCGGGCGGCGCGGCGGATGCGATCACGATGAAGGTGGGCCGATCCGAGGACTCCCTGGACATCCGCGGCGGTGACGGCGGGCAGGGCAGCGATGGCGGTGGTGCGGCAGGGGCCGGTGGGAAGTTGAGCAACGTGGCCCTGACCTCCACCGACGCCTTGGACGGCAGCGTCAACCTGCGCGGGGGCGCGGGCGGATCCGGTGGCATTGGCACCGGAGCGGGCGGGGCCGGAGCCGCGGCGGAGAAGATCAAAGTCTCCACGGTCGATGTGCATTCCGACGTGCGCATCGCGGGCGGGGCCGGCGGACAGGGCGGCGATGGCGCGGGCGGCGCCGCGGGCGGCGCGGGCGGTGCGCTGAACATGGCCACCTTCACCTCGCTCGGCTACGTCGCCTCGGGCGTCGATCTGCTCGGCGGGAGTGGTGGATTCGGCGGGCAAAACGGGGGCGCGGGTGGCGCGGGCGGCGCCGCCGGCAAGCTCACCGTCACCGTGCATGATGTGAACGATGGCATCGAGCTCGCCGGAGGCCGGGGCGGGGACGCGCAGGCGGGCGCCGGCAACGGCGGAAATGGCGGCGACCTCACCACCGCGTCAGTGACCACGACCGGCTTTGCCGACGGCACGCTGCAGATCAACTCCGGCGCCGGCGGCGACGCCAATGGCGCCACCGGGAACGGCGGCAATGGCGGCGCTGCCTCGGGCATCACGGTGACCAACAAGGCGGGAATCGACCGCCTCTCCATCGTCGCGGGCAGCGGAGGTGCTTCCAACGCCACCACCGGCGACGGCGGCGACGGCGGCAAGCTCTCCCTCGTCACCGTGAAGAGCCTCGGCGACATCACGAATCGCGCGAACATCAACAGCGGCCAGGGCGGGCAGGCCAACAACGACGGCAACGGCGGACTCGGCGGCGACGCCACGGACATCAAAGTCGAAGACAAGTTCGGCGCCCTTCGCCAGTGGGCGGTCTTTGCCAGTGCGGGTGGCGAGGGCAATGGCGCTGGCGCCACGGGCGGCGACGGGGGCAACCTGCTCAACACCTCCTTCAAAGGCCCGAAATCCGACGTGCTCTTTGGCTCGGATGACCGCGCCAATGGCGGCACCGGTGCCGCTTCCGCCGGCGGCAAAGGCGGCGTCATTGACGGCATCAAAGGCAGCGTCGGCACCGCCCGGATCGCGGCCCAGGCTGGCGGCGATGCCGACGTCACCGGCGGCGCGGGCGGGGCGATCAAGAACGTCTCCCTCGCGGTGACGAAGTTTGCCCGCATCATCGCCGCAGGCGACGGCGGCAGCGTGGCCGCGGGCGGCACGGCCGGTCTCGGCGGCTCGATCGAGAATGTGAAGATCACCGGCAGCGGGGTGATCGGCGACTTCACCAGCAACTTCAGCGTCGATGGCGACGACAACAGCGGCATGGGCGGCCTCGTCGTCGGCCTCGGCGGCGCGGTGAATAGCGTGTTCGACTCGAACCGCAACGGCAGCATCACCAACGTGAGCGCGGCGAAGATCGCCGCCATCCTCGCCGGCGCGAACGGCGGCAGCGCCGTCTCGTCGTTCAACGCCGTGAAGAGCATCACCGGCCTCACTGCCGCGCTCCTCGGGGCGGACGTGGACGGCGACCGGCAGTTCGACTGGGTCGAGAACGTCATCACCGCGGGCTTCCAGCTCAACGATGCGGCCGATACGGACGACGTGCCCCTCGACGGCCTCGTCATCGTGCGGACCGGCGCCTTCACCCCCGCCGCGGGCACCGTGCTGCTCTCGCCGGTGATCTTCGTGTAGCGGCTTCTCAACCACAAAGGCACAAAGACACAAAGGGGGCAGACGGAAGGGAGAAACCGTGCTTCATCGCACCTTCCCCTCCTCTCTTCGTGCCTTCGTGTCTTTGTGGTAAATGACCGCCTCAATCGCGGCTTCTCAACCACAAAGGCACAAAGACACGAAGGGGGCGGACGGAATGGAGGGGCCGTGCTTCTTCGCACGTCCCCTCCTCTCTTCGTGCCTTCGTGTCTTTGTGGTAAATGACCGCCTCAATCGTTCCGGCTAAGCAAAGCTCGGAGCGGCGATTCATCCGACACACCTCCATGCGCACCCGAATCCTCCTCTCGCTCGCCCTTGCCACCGCACTTCTCCCGCTCGCCGCGCACGCGGAGCCGCAGTGGATCTGGATCAACAAATCCTCGAAGAGCAAAGAGCAGGCGACGTTCAAGACAAGCTTCGAGGTGAAGGGCACGGTAAAGAGCGCGACGCTTACCTTCACCTGCGACAATGGCGCGGCGGCATTCGTCAACGGGCAGAAGGCGGGGGACAATCCGGACTGGCAGCAGGCGACGAAGGCGGACGTGACGAAGCTGGTGAACGCGGGGGCTAACGAACTGCGCTTCGACGCGAAGAACAATGAAGGGGTGGCAGCGCTCGTGGCGACTCTGACGATCGAGTCGCAGAATGGGAAAACGATGACGGTCGAATCCGGGCCGGAGTGGCAGGGAGCGGTGACGGGGACTGCGGAATTCAAGCCGGCGATGGTGATCGCGAAGTACGGCGAGGGCCCGTGGGGCAAGGCCCTGGCGAGAGGCAACGCAAAGGGCAGGAATGCAGACGCCACGCCGGGCGTTTCGGCCGACCCGGCGACGCTGACGGTGCCGGCGGGATTCAAGGTGGAGCTGCTCTATACGGTGCCGAAGGCGGAGCAGGGTTCGTGGGTGACGATGACGGAGGACGCGAAGGGGCGGCTGATCGTGGGCGATCAATACGGCGGGCTTTTCCGCGTGACGGTGCCGCCGCTCGGGAAGACGGACGGGCTGAAAGTGGAGGCGCTTCCCCTGCCAAATGGCACGGATGGCAAAGCGCTCGGTGGCGCGCACGGGCTGCTCTACGTGCACGACAGCCTCTATCTCATGAACAACGAGATGAAGGACAAGGGGCTGTGGCGGCTGCGGGACACGGATGGCGACGAGCAGTTCGACAAGGCGGTGCTGCTGCGGACGATGCAGGGCGGCGGCGAACACGGGCCGCACGGGCTGGTGCTCGGGCCGGATGGGAAGTCGATCTACTTTGCCAATGGCAATCACACGAAGCTGCCGGAGAACAACCAGTGGGCGCGGCCGGTGGCGATCGGCGAAGATCATCTGCTGCCGCGGCTGTGGGACGCGAATGGGCATGCGAAGGGCATCCTCGCGCCGGGCGGATACGTGGGCGTGACGGACCCGGACGGCAAGCGCATGGAGCTGTTCGCGGGCGGCTTTCGGAATCAGTACGACATCGCCTTCGACGCGAATGGGGAGCTTTTCACCTTCGACTCCGACATGGAGTGGGACATGGGTTCGCCTTGGTACATGCCCACGCGGATCAATCACATCGTGAGCGGCGGCGACTACGGCTGGCGCTCGGGCGCGGGCCGGTGGCCGAGCTACTACGCGGACTCGCTGCCCGCGGCGGTCGATATCGGGCCGGGCTCGCCGACGGGGACGGTCTTCGGGACGGGCGCGAAATTTCCCGGGAAATATCAGCGCGCGATGTTCGCGCTCGACTGGACCTACGCGACGATCTGGGCCATCCACTTCACGCCCGACGGCGCGAGCTTCAAGGCGGAGAAGGAGGACTTCATCGCGGGCAAGGCGTTTTCGGTGACGGACGCGATCGTGCGCAAGGCGGATGGCGCGATGTATGTGACGGTCGGCGGTCGGCGGAACCAATCGGGACTCTATCGCGTGACGTATGTGGGCAGCGAGAGCACGGCGCCGGTCGGTGCGTTGCCGGTGACGCCGGAGGCGAAGCTGCGGCATGAACTCGAAGCGTTGCAGGCCGAGGGCACCGGGCCGGAGGCGATCGAGAAAGCGTTGCCGCATCTTGCCAGCGACGATCGTTTCATCCGCTGGGCGGCGCGCGTGGCGCTGGAGCATCAGCCCGCGGAAAAGTGGGCGACGCGGGCGCTCCAGGAGACGAATACGCAGGTGGCCGTCGAGGCGCTGATCGGGCTGGCGCGCGTGGGCGACAAATCGCTCCAGCCGAAGATCATCGAGCAACTGAGCTGGCTCGGGACGACGAACCGCGCGGACGAGCTGCGCCTGCCGCTGCTGCGCGCGTGGCAGCTCGCCTTTACCCGCATGGGCAAGCCGGCGCCAGATGTCTGCCAGAAGATCGCCGCGAAGCTGGAGCCGCTTTTTCCGCACCGCGATCCGCTCGTGAATCGCGAGCTCGTCTCGCTGCTCGTCTTCCTCGATTCGCCGACGATCGTGGCGAAGACCGTGCCGCTGCTCGACACCGCGATCGATGCCGACCAGACCCCTGCCAGCGAGGCCGTGCTCTCCCGCAACGACGGCTACGCACGCGCGGTGGCGGGCGTCCACGGCAGCCGCCCGAACCGCCAGGCGATCGCCTACGCCTACGCGCTGCGCAATGCGACCGCCGGCTGGACGCCCGAGTTGCGCAAGGCGTTCTTCGCGTGGTTCCCGCGCACGCATGCGTGGAAGGGCGGGAACAGCTTCACCAAGTTCCTCGAAAACATCCGCACCGAGGCGCTCGCGAATGCGGTGCCTGACGCAACGGAGCGTACGGCGCTCGATTCGATTTCGAAGAAGGCGCCGGTCGTCGCCGCGGCGAACCTCGTGCAGCCGAAGGGACCCGGGAAGGCCTACACCGTGGATGAAGTAGTCGCGCTGGCGAAGGACGGGCTGCGCGGCCGGAACTTCGAGCAGGGCAAGGCGATGTTTGCGGCGACGCTGTGCATCAACTGCCATCACTTCAATGGCGCGGGCGGCAACATCGGGCCCGATCTCACCGGCTCGGGCAATCGCTACGCGCTGCGCGATTTCATGGAGAACGTGATCGATCCGTCGAAGGTGATCAGCGACCAGTACGGCACGGAGCAGTTCGAAAAGAAGGACGGCTCGGTGGTGATCGGGCGCGTGGTCACGGAGGAGAATGGCGTGCTGCTGGTGATGACGACGCCGCTCGCGCCGGACTTCTACACACAGGTCGCGCTCGCCGAAGTGAAGGCGCGCAAGCCGTTCAACGTGTCGATGATGCCGCCCGGCTTGATCAACGGCCTGAACCAGGAAGAGCTGCTCGACCTCGTCGCTTACTCAATGTCCGCCGGCAATCCGAAGGACAAGGCGTTTGAGAAGTAAGCGCGGTCGGCACCGACTTATCCCTTACCCGCCCACGATTTCCCGGTAGCCCTGGATCTTAACCGCGCCAGCGGGGCCGTAGAGACGCATCAACGTCCCGGTGCGCGAGATGACCCACGGGGTCCCCAAGGTGGCGCCGTTCTTCGTAAAGACGAGATCATCGCACAGGTAGGTGCAGGAGTGGATTGTGTCGCCTTCCTTACTCACGAAGAAAAGCGCGTCGCCGAAAGCGTAAGGGGGTTCGACCTTCCGATAGGACTGGAGCACTCTGGTGGTGGCGAGGCGGGTATCGAGAAAGAGATTCTCCGGTTGGTCGTTGAAAAAATTTAGCGTCGTCCAGTGGCAGTCGGGTAACTTTCCAGACGTCGCGAGATCGAACGTGGGATAGGTGTACATGAGCTTGCGCGGCTGGGCGGGAAGGAGGTGCACGAACCCGAGCCGTCCGCCTCCGGGGAGCTGGCTCACGGATTCGAGCATGGGCAGCACGTCTTTGCGTCGATCGCCAGCCGACCAATACCCTTCGATCCCTTTGACGTCGTCATCGGCGTGAACGGTGAGAAACGCCATGATCGCGCGAATCCGGGTGGCGAGCTTGAGCAAATCCTGGGCATCCGAGGCATCCCTGGCGTAGCTCATCAGCACCGGCAGGTCGCTGAATGCGAGGACGTCGCCGCGCTTGTAGGTCATCCGTTCGAACAGGCCGCGAACCTCAGGCCGGACCTTTCTCGGGCCGAGCCACTCATCGATGCTCTGGTCGAGGATGAAGAAGGGCTCGGCGTGGTAGGGGTTGGCCGGCGACCTGGCCAGTTCCGCGTAGATGATCTCCCGGGCTGAGGGGCTCAGTTGCTCGAGATCGTCCGCGCTGGGGAAAACCGTGACGTCCTCGGAGCCATCGAGGATGGCGCGTTTGTCGGAGAACCAACCATCCACCGCCTTTGTTGCGATGCCTGCTTTGCTGCTCAGGAAGGCGCGTAGCTGCACGCGCGTCATCGCGGGGAAACGCCACGAGGTCTGCGTGTTGGGCGTGGGGAATTGATCCACGATCCAGCCGGGTGCCTCGAGATAGATATGGTGCCACTCCACCTTGCCCCACGGGCCCGGTTTGCATTGAAAGATCTGGAGGGCCGGCGGATCGGGTGACTCTGCGAGAACGCGCGGCGACGTGGCGATGAATTGAACGAGACCCGCAATGAGGGACAGATAACGTTGGCGGAGCATGAAGGGCGGGACAGAGAGGCGAGGGATGCTTCGAATTCAAGGAAGGCGTCGAGCGAGCCGGGAGAGGACTACGACTGAGCGACCCATGCAGGGATGGGTAAAGCAATTACCCATGAAAAGGCGATGCCCGCGACCGGTCTCAGAGCCCGGTCTCCCACTGTCGCCGGTAGCCCTGCAGCGTCATGCCACTGGTGGCAGCATAGAGCCGCCGCATGGTTCCGATCCGCGAGATGCACCAAGGGGCGTTCATGGCGTCACCGTTCTTCGTAAAGACCAGGTCGTCGCATATATAAGTGAAGGAGTGGACGGCGCCCCCGGTCCCATCCAGGAAGAAAAGTGCGTCGCCAAACGTGTAGGGCGGTTCGACCTTCTGGTAGGCTTGAAGCACGCGGCTGGTGGCGAGCCGGGTGTCGAGAAGGAGATTCTCAACCCGGTGGTTGAAAAAGTTGAGCGTGGTCCAGTGGCAGTTGGGCAACTTTCCGGACGTCGCGAGATCGCTCGTGGGATAAGTGTACATGAGCTTGCGCGGGAGAGATGGCAGGAGATGGGCGAGCCCGAGCCGCCCGCCTCCGGCAAGCTGGCCCACGGATTCGAGGATGGGCCGCACGTCCTTGCGCCGGGGAGCGACCGTCCAGTATTTCGCGAGGGCATCGAGGTCGGAGGTGGCGTCCACTCGCTCATAGGCCATGATCGCGCGGATGCGGGTGCAGAGCTTCATCAGATCCCGGGCTTCCGCGGCATCCTTCGCGTAGCTCATGAGCACGGACATGTCGCTGAAAGCGAGGACATCGCCACGCTGGTAGGTCAGTCGTTCGAAGAGCTTGCGGATCTCCGGGCGCACCTTCCTTGGCCCCAGCCACTCATCGATGGATCGGTCGAAGATAAAGAAAGGATCGACGTGAAATTCGTTGTGGGGCGATTTCGCCAGTTCCGCATAGACGATCTGCCGGGTGGGGCGGCTCAGGCTCTCGATCTCGGCGACGCTGGGGAAAAGCGTGACGGATTCGGGGCCCTCCAAAATCGCCCGCTTGTCGGCAAGCCAGGCGTCCACCGTCGCTGCCGCGATCCCGGCTGTGCTCAGCAGCGTGCGCACCTCCCCCGGCGTCGCGCCCGAAAAGGTCCAGGATGGATTCGGACTGGGCTGGGCATATTGGTCCACGATCCCCTCGGGCGCCTCGAGGTAGATGTAGTGCCATTCCACATTGCCCCAGGGGCCGGGCGCGCATTCATAGACCTGCGGGCCGGGCGCATCGAGCGGTTCCGCGGTGACGCGCGCCGGAGCGATGGCGACACTGAGCACGAGGCTGGCGAGGAGAGCTAAGTGGCTTACCCTGAGCATAAAGGGCGGGACTGCTAATGGAGGAGTACCGCGATTTCAAGCGATGCCCCTCATATAAAGCGCCCCCGATGCGCCTTTCCGGGAACCACCCCCCCCGCCTGGCTAGGTTCAGGCGCGCCGCGCCCGCGGCCGGCGGGAAGCTGCGAAGAGGCCGAAGCACAGCCCCCAGAAAGCGGTCCCGGCTTCCGGAATCGGAACTAGAAGGTGGGTGTACGAATAGGCAACGGTGAACCTGCCGGCGAACGAACCGGCGCAGGCGGATGTCGGCCCGCAGAGCCCGGCCGTGCTGGCATCTTTGAAGAGGGAGTTTGCAATCGAAACGAGGAAGGTTTCGCCCGGCGCCCCGGCGTTGAATTGACTCAGGATTCCGGTCTCGATTTCGGTCGTCGAATTGCTCGCAGAAGCGCCGCCGGAAATCTTGAACGAATCCTTCCCCAGAAAATCTCCCTGTCCGTCGCGGCTCGAATCCTTTTTGACCGTGCCGGTTCCCGTCAACATCGGCTTTGCTTCCACCGTGGTGGAGATGCCCAGAAGCGTCGTCGCAGTGACCGTGGATCCGATCTGGAGCGTGACCGTGCCCGACCCGGATGACTCGTTGTCGAAAATGAACGTCGTGCCGCAGGTGGTCGCCTCGAGGACCAGCGTCACCGAAGTGAGCGTCCCGAGCGACGGATCAAACTTGTCCAACGCGAGCGTGAATGCGGGCGCCCCGCTGGAACGTGACCCGAAGGTGACGGTATCCGTAATCACGGCCCCTTGGGACGAGATGCCCAGGCAGAGGAGCAGGGCGAATCCCGCGCTGGTGAATTTGATCAGCATAAGTCGAGGGGAGGAGAACGTGAAAGGAGCGGTCGCGGAGTCGGAAGCGGCGCAACTGAAGCGAGTGCACTGAATAGCGCAAGAGGCAATTTTCGTTATTTGCCATAACGACAAGGCTCGGGTGGCCGAGAGAGCGCAGCCTTCCCAGACCGGGATGAATTCCCGCAATTGCCCTATTTCGCCGCGGGCCACTCCCCGTTCACCATCTCGCGCGGCGCGAGTTTGGCGGGGTCGAAGACGGCGTGTTTCACCTTCTGGCGTTTCCAGGTGTAGGAAATATGGACCAGTCCGTCGCGGGTCTGGATGATCGCCGGGTAGCTGAACTCGGCTTTCGGTTCGTCTTCGATGACGAGCGCGGCCTGCCAGGTCCGCCCATCCTTCGAGATCGCGAGATTGAGCGGCGAGCGGCCTTTGGGCGTGTGATTGTAGATGAGCAGGTGGCGCCCGTCGCGGAGCGTCACCGCGTCGGTGCCGGAGTTGGGATTCGGCAAGGCCATGGGCGTGAGGGGCGACCACGAGCGGCCGCCATCTTCAGACCAAGTTTCGAAGAGGAGCTTCTCGCGGCTGCGTCCGAGAGCCTGAAGTTTGTTCGCCGGGTGAACGAGAATGCTCGGCTGGATGGCGTTCATTTCCGCGCCGCCCGCCCCCGGGGCCGGCGTGATCGTGCTCCAGGTCTGCCCGAGATCCTTCGTGACTTCGAAATGGACGCGCCACGCGCTCGGCGCCACGGACGTTTCGGTGCTGGTCGGGCAAATGATCGAGCCGTCCGCGAGCTGGACGGGCTTGTTCTTGATCGGCCCGAGGATGCCTTCCGGCAGGCGCCGGGCGTCGCTCCACGTCCGCCCGTCGTTGGTGCTCGTGCGAAGCTCGCCCCACCACTTGCTCGGGCTGGGGCCGACTTTGTAGAAGAGCATCAGCGGGCCGTCCTTCGGCTTAAAGAGCACCGGGTTCCAGCACGGATGCCGCGTGCCGTCGAGCTGCACCCCATTGGCGACCGCGACGGGAGCCGTCCACTGGCCGCCATCCAGCCGCGATGTCCAGATTTCCACGTCGGGTTTTCCTTCCGCCGTCCCGCCGAACCACGCGGCCACGAGCCCCGCCTCGGTCTCGGCGAGAGTCGTTGCATGGCAGCTCGGAAAGGGCGCGGTCTCGTAGATGAATTCGGATTTGAGCAAGGCGGGATGTGGTTCGGCGGCGTTCACGTTCGCGGCGATTGCGAGGAGGAGAGTTCCGGTGAGAAGGGGGAATGTTTTCATTTGGTAGTTTGGATTTAAGGGGACCGCGGATGACGCGGATTTACGCGGATTCATTGAGTCCGAGAATCCGCGTAAATCCGCGTAATCCGCGGTCATATTCCGCCAATCGGTCCACCTTTAATCTACGGGTGGGGGAGATCGAGGGCGGTGAGTCGCTCGGCGAGGAGCGCGCGTTCGGCATCGCGGAAGCGGTGGAATGGCTCGGCCATGAAATCGTCGCAGATGCCGCGCAACGAAAGCGCGCCCTTCAAGCCCTTGATGATCGCCGAGGAGTGATGGCCGACGCGATAGATGGAATCGCTGAGCCGCATCACTTGCGCGTGCAACTGCCGCACCCGCGCGAGGTCGCCCGCGCGGGCCGCATTGAAAAGATCCACGTAGAGGCGCGGCGCGAGATTGGCGCCGCCGTTGACGCCGCCATGCCCGCCGGCGAGCACGGAGTCGCCGAGCAATTCCTCCGGTCCCATCAGGATCACCCAGTCGGGCCGATGCGCGAGCAGGCCGACGGCGCGGTGGAAGTAAGTCATGTTTCCCGAGCTGTCCTTGAGTCCGATGATCCGCGGATCGTCCATCGCGCGCCGGACGGTCTCGAGTTCGAAGGAGACCTTGGTCAGCGCGGGCATGTTGTAGATGAAGAGCGGCAGGGGCAGCTCGGGCACGAGATGATCGAGATACTCCTGCAACTCCGGCTGCGCCTCCGGCAAATAATACGGCGGCGCGAGGACCACCGCGTCCGCGCCGAACTCGGCGGCGTGCTGCGCGAGAAGCATCGACTCGATGAACGCCGTGTCGGTGATCCCCACGAGGACGGGCACGCGGCGCCGGACCTGCCGGCAGGTGCGTTCGATCAGCTCGCGGCGCAGACGGTAGCTGAGGCTCGGGCCTTCGCCGGTGGTGCCGAGGATGAAGAGGCCATGCACACCGCCGGCGATGAGGTGTTCGATGAGCCGTTCGAGACCGGCTGCATCGAGGCAATCGCGGTCGCACAGCGGGGTGACCATCGGGGGGATGATGCCGTGATATTTCGGGAGGTTCATGACGTTTGCGAATTCACCGCCTGCCGCGGTCGGATCATCAGCACGATGAAGACGGAGAGCAGGGCAACGCCGGCGAAGGCGCCGAAGATGAAGTTCAGCGGCACATGCCGGTCGCGCAGCCAGCCAAAGCCCACGTCGCCGAAGCCGCCGAAGCTGATGCTGACGAGATTCATGATGCCGTAGCCGGTGGCGCGCAGCTCGGGCCGCGCGATCTGCGAGAGGATGGGCATGTTGTTGCAATCGAAGAATCCCCAGCCGATGCCGAAGACGATCAGCGCGGCGACCGCCATGCCGAGGACGTTCGCATTTCCCACCCCGAACAGCGCGGGCAGAAAGAGCACCATGCCGATCGCGCTGGTGAAAATGCGGCCGCGCTCGTGGTGCCGCGACCAGCGGTCGGCGATGGCGCCGCCGACGATGGCGCCGACGAGCGAGGCGATCTGCACCCAGAGCACGGCGGTGACGCCGGCGCGGCCCTGTCCGAGGTGAAATTTTTCGCGGAGGATCTCGGGCATCCAGTCTTTCACCACCCAGCCGGCGATGGCGGGCAGGGTGAAATAGACGACGAGGAGGAGGAAGTTGCGGTTGCCGAGCAGCTCGCGGAGAGCGCTGAGCGGCGTGTGCGTCGGCGTGGTGGAGACGGCGCGCGGCGGGTTGCGCAGCATGAGGAAAAGCGGGAGCGCATAGATCACGCCGATGATCCCGCACGTGCTGAAACTCCAGCGCCACCCGAGGCCGGGGGCGTCCGCGACGTGGCCGGCGAAACCGCCGAGAATGAGGCCGGTGTAGATGCCGGACTGGTGAATGCCGATAGCGCGCGAGCGGGTGGGACCGGTGTGAAAATCCGCGATCAGCGCGAGCGCCGCGGGAATGTAAAACGCCTCGCTGATGCCCATGAGCGCGCGGGCGGCGACGAGTTCATTGAACGAGGTGACGTGGCCGGTGAGCCACGTGACCACGGACCACGTGAAGAGCGAAAAGCAGATGACGTGGCGGCGGCTGAAGCGATCGGCGATGTAGCCGCCGATCGGACTAAGGACCGCGTACACCCATTTGAAGGAACCGAGCACGATGCCCCAGTCGGCCTTGTTCGCGATGGAGGGAATGTCGCCGACCATCGACGCCTTCATGGTCGCGAGCATCTGGCGGTCGAGGTAGTTGAGCAGCGCGACGGGGAAGAGCAGGACGACGACAATCCACGCCAGCCTTTGAAGGGAAGTCGGGTTCACTTCGTGCGGGGATTTCGCAGGTAATAGAAGTGGCCGTCTTCCGCGCCGCCGAGGAAATCGGGGATGTCGTCGCCGTTGAAATCGACGACGGCCGGGCTCACGTCGTGGCCCTCAATATTGCGATCCGAGATGAGGCCGAGATCCGCAAAATACCACTTGCCGTCGGCGGCGGAGGATTGGCGGAGGATGTTGGCATTGGCGGAATTCAGGAGGAGGTCGAGCTGCCCGTCGCCATCCCAATCGACGGTGCAAAGTTTCCGGCGCCCGCTCTTCCCGGCGAGGCCGGAGTTCAGGCGCAGCGGCTCGCCCGGCTTCATCAGCACGGGCGTTTTCACCGGGAGCTTTTCCGCGTTCGTCCTCGCTTGCGGGTCGGCGCACAGCGACCGCTTCGGCGCGAGCAGCACGAGCTGGCCGTCGGGTTTCGCGCGCTCGAAGAACGCGAGGTATCCCTCCTGGTCGAGCATCACGAGATCGGTCAGGCCGTCCTTGTTCCAATCCACGCCGACCGGCGTGGTGCGCCATTGCGTGAGCAGCGCCTTGCCCTCGGGCCGCAGCCATCCATAGGCGAGCGCGGGCTGCGCGCCTTCCCACTCCACGTCGATCGGTTGCGCGGCAGCGAGCTTCGGCGCGGTGCGGGTGCCGACATTGCGATACCACGTCACCTTTCCGAGGATGGAATTCACGAGCAGGTCGGGCAGTCCGTCGCCGTCCCAGTCGGCGACGCTCTGCGTCGTGTAACCCCACTTCGCTTCGCACGGTCCCTGGATGCTGCCATTCGGTCCGGCCATGATGCGGAGGCGCTGGCCATGGGCTTCGAGGTATTTCGGCGCGGCCCATTTCGGCGTTTCGACTTTCGGGCCGCTGAGATTTTCGATGAAGGCGATGTAGCCCGCGGTGTTGCCGGAGATGATGTCGAAGTCCCCGTCGCCATCCCAATCCACGCCCACCGGAGTGCAGAGCGCGCCGAATTTCACCTGATCCGCCTCCTGCTGAAAATAGCGCGGTGCGAGAAATCCCGGCGTGCGGTCGGAGCTGAGTTTGCCGGTGTTTTCGATCAACGCCACGCGCCCGTCTTCGTCGCCGACGACGAGGTCGGTGTCGCCGTCCTTGTCCCAGTCGATCGCCGTCGGGACGATCATCTCCAGATCCATCGCGAGCGGCTGGCCGTCCGCCGTCTTCACCTTCCGACCCGGCGCGTACTTCGGCGCGGTGCGCGTACCGGTGTTTTCGAAGTAGGTGAAGCTATCGAGGAACTCGCCGCAGATCAGGTCGAGGTCGCCGTCGCCGTCGAAATCGGCGAAGTTCGGGCACGGCCAGCCAAACGTCTCCAGCGCTTGGTCCCCGGCGGTCAGCTTCACCGGCGGGGCAAAGGTGCCGCCGGTGTTGCGGATGAAATACACGAATCCCCGGAGCGGGCCGTTGGTCCACTTGCCGGTGGCGTCGTAGGCGTTGTCCCAGCCGTAGTCCGTCCAGTCGTCGGCGCCCACGATCACGTCGAGATGGCCGTCGCCGTCGAAGTCCACGCGGGTCCAGAAATTCCCGCGCACCTTGTTGGGATGCACGTTCGCGGGCAGCGGCAGCTTGCTCGGCTGGTCGAGGCCGGTCTTGAGGAAATCGGGATATTCCGCCGCCGGGGTGAGCACGCGCGGCTTTCCATCGACCATGCTCACCCGGACGTTTTGCGTCGTTTTGCTGATCCGGCGACCGGGTTTGAAGACGGGGAATTTGTCCCGCGCCGTGTCGCCCGCGGCATTCTCGAAGAAGTAGATCCCGTTGGAAGGTTTGTCCGGGCAGCTCACCACCAGATCGAGATCGCCATCGCCGTCGAAATCCATCGGGAGCGGCTGCGCCCACAGCCCCACGCCGAGATCCACGACGAGCCCGGGATGATTGTAGCGCAGCGGCTCCAGCGCGCGGGTCGTGGGGAGCGTGATGAGCGAGCTGGCGAGGGCGAGCAGGATGCGCGGGGTTCTCATGGTGGAGGGGTTCGATGTGTAGCGGATCGAAGGGCGTTCGTCTTTCACAATGGTTGCGCGACCATTTTTGCCATTGCGTCATCCCGAGCGGAGCGCGGTGCGCTACTTCCTCGTCCGCACCGCCGCGCCTTCACCCACCGCATCCGGCGCGTGCAGGATGACCCGCTGCCCTTCCTTCAAGCCGCTGCGCAGCTCCGCGGCGACGCCGTTGTTGTGTGCGATCTCGACCTTGGCCATCCGCGCCTTTCCGCTCTCGATCGTGAATGCCATCCAATCGCCGCCCCGCCGGAAGAGCGCGCCGATCGGCACCTGGAGCACGGCGTCCGAATGCCAGGTGACGATGCGCGCCTCGACGCGGAAGCGGTCGCCGAGCGACACGCCGGGAGGGAACGGATCGAGGAAATTCACCCGCACTTTCACCCGCTGCTCCTCGACTCCGAGCGACGAAACTTTCGTGTAGCCGCCCGGCTCGACGACGGCGACCTGACCGCGCCGCGGCGCGTCGCCGCCCCATTGTTCGATCGACACCGGCGCGCCGGGCCGCACGCCCACGGCGTCGCTGGAGAGCAGCTCGATCTCGGCCTCGAGATCGGTGGGATCGCCCACCTCCATGATGGGCGTTCCGGCGGGCAAAATCCGCGCGCTTTCCTCCAGCACGTTGAGCACGAACCCGGAAACGGGCGCGAGGATCGTGAGCGGCTCGGAAATTTCGCCGCCCGGATTCTTCTCCTGCATCAGCGCCGCCTCCGCCTGCGCCCGCTCGAACTCCGCGACCTGCAACGCAAACTCCGCCGTGTGCAATTCGCGCGTCAGTCCATCGACCTGATTTTGCGCGTTCTCCCATTCCTTCATCGAGATCGCGCCCGACTTCTTCAATTCCTTTGCCCGCGCAAGTTCCTTCTCCGCCCAGTCCAGCGCCACGCGGGCACGCTCGATCTGCGTCTCCCGCTGCATTTTCGCCGCCTCGGCTCCCCTCACCCTCGCCTCGGCCTGAGCCTGGGCGCGCGGATCGAGGAAGCTCGCAGGCTGCGGCTGGATGAGCGCGAGCACCGTCTTGCCGGCCACGATGCGATCGCCCGCGCGCAACTCGACGCGGCGCAGAAAACCCGAGAGCGGCGGAGAAACCATGTAGCGATGCCGGATGCGCGTCTTGCCTTCCTCGAATACGGACACGGTCAGCGGCCCGGTGGTCACGACCGCGGTTTCCACGTCGATCGGCCGCGGGCGGAGCGCGTTGATCACGACGAAAAGCAGCACGCCGCCGATGACCCACGGGATGAATTTGCGCCACGCGCCGTTCTTGCGGGAACGGGCGCGGGCGGGTGCGGCAGTAGTGACGGGGGGCGGTTTCATCAGTCGCGGGCCTTAAGGACACCGAGCAGGTCGAGTTTGGCAAGGCGCCGGCTGACCACGGCGAAAGATAATGCGGAGGAAGCGAGGACGACGAGCACGGCCCGCGCGTAGGTGTGCGGCGTGAGCACGAGCGGCAGCCGCACGCTCTCCGTGCTCGCGGTGCTCACGATCGCCGCGGCGAGTTGCGTGCCGATCCACAGCCCCGCGGGCAGCGCGAGCAGGGTGAGAATGGCGAGTTCGCTGAGCAGCACGCCCGCGACTTCGCGATGGGTGAAGCCGATGACGCGCAAGGTGGCCAGGTCGCGGCTCCGTTCCGAGAGCGCGATGCGCGCGCTGTTATAGACCACGCCGAAGGACACGATGATCGCGAAGGTGAAATAGATCGTCGTGATCATGCCGATCATCTCGGCAGTGCTTTTCTTGAAACTCCCGCGCACCGCTTCCTTGATGAAAACTCCCGCGACGCGCGGCGCCTCCTTCACCCGATCCAGGAAGTCGCCCCAGCGCGCCATGTCCACCGTGAGATACGCGCCGCTCACCGTGCCTCCCTCCCTCATGAGCCGTCGCAGCGCGCCGATCTCCATGTAGGCGGCGATGCCGGCGTAGTCCGTGATGGTGCCCTGGATCGTCGCTTCAAGCGTTGGGCGCCGGCCTTCCTGCACTTCGAGGATGAGGCGATCGCCGACTTTTGCGCCGAGGATTTCGGCGAGCTTCGCCGAGACGAGCAGTCCGTCGGGCGGGAGTTCGACGGCGCGTTCCTTGTCGTCGAGGAGGCGGTTCAGGTACGCGTCGCGCGGCAGGCCGGTGACGCCCAATCGGCGCGAGCGCGGGCCGAAACGCAGCCGCGCGGGCACATTCCGAAAAGGCTCGGCGGTCATCACGCCGGGCAGGCGGCGGATGTCGGCGAGCGCCGCGGCGGAACCGGGTTCGATGAGGCTGACCGTCACATTCTGCCGCTGCGCGACATCCCACTGCACGGAAAGCAGGTAGTTGATGCCATCGCCCATCGCGCCCGGGACGATGGGAATGCCCGTCGCCAGCGCGAGGCCGAACGCGGTGAAGAACGCCTGCCACGGCTTGCGTTCGAGATTGCGCAGCGCCATGCGGAAGGTCGTGCTCACCATCTGCGCGAGGCCGGAGCGCTCCAGCCACGAGGTGTGATAATCCGCCGGCGGTTCCGGGCGCATCGCTTCCGCGGGCGGCAGCCGCACCGCTTGCAGCACCGCGCCGATCACTCCGAGAAAGGACGTGCCCGCGCTGACCGCAAAGGCGACGCAGAACATCCACCAGTTCGGATGAAAGCTCAGCTCAGGGAAACGAAAGAAACGGTGATAGACGCCCACCACCGCATGGCCGAGCGTCATCCCCGCGGTGCCGCCGAGGAGCGTGGCCAGGGCGACGATCACGATCGCAAATTTCAGGTAATGCCCGCCGACCTGCGCCGAGGAATAACCGAACGCCTTGAGCTGCGCGATCTGCTCGCGCTGCAAGCGGATGAGCCGCGTGAGCACCGCGCTCGACATGAAGGCCGCGATGCTCAGGAAGACCGCGGGGAACGCGACCGAGAGTCCGCGCAAGACGCGCAGCTCATCCGCGAGCCGCGTGGCTGAGGGATGATCGCGGCGATTGAAAGCGACCCGCCCGCCATACGGCGCGAGCAGTCGGTCGAGTTCCGCCATCACCCCCGCGTCATCGCCGCCGGGCGCGACATCCACGAGCACGTTATTGAATGCGCCGTCGAGTTTGAAGGCCCGCGCGAGGTCGCGTTCGTTCATCCAGAAAACGCCAAACCGCCGGTTGTCCGGCAGCGTCTCGCCGGGCCGAGCCTCGAAGACGTATTCCGGCGAAAGCGCGATCCCCACGATCTTCAGCCGCTCGCGCGCGCCGTAGATCGTCGCGTCGATTTCATTCCCCGGCACAAAGCCGTGCGCGTCCGCGAAAGCCTCGCCCACCACGACTTCATTCGCGCGCCCGATCTCCGGCAGGCGGCCACGACGCAGGTAAAGCAGGTGAAGCTGCTGCGGTCGGTCATCCGGGAGCGAAAGGATTTCCGCGTCCGCCGGTTCGGGCAAGCCGGGCAGATCCAGCTTGGCCGCGCCGACCACGCGCGTCTCCACCGCGGCCACGTCGGCGATTTGCGCGAGCCGCTCCCGCAGTGCATTTGGCGCGCGTTTCAGATCGCAGAAGACATCGGCAAAACGATGCTGCGTGTAGTAGGCGTCGCGCGTCGATTCGAGCGAAAGGATGAGGCTGCGCGACATGATCATCATCGCCAGCCCGCACGCCATGACCACGCTCACCGCGAGCGTCTGCCCCTTCATCTTCCCGATGTCGCGGACCAGCTTGAGGTTGAGCGGAGTCATCGAAAATCAAACATCTCCGTCATTTCGACCGAAGCGTAGCGGAGTGGAGAAATCTCTCGCATCCGAGGGCGGAGGCGGTGCGGAGCACGGGTGCGTCGATCGCTCCGCCCCACCGCTGCCCGCGGATGCGAGAGATTCCTCGGCTCGCAGCTCGCTCGGAATGACAGCATTGTTTTGGTGCCATCACCAGGCGAGCGAACGCACCGGACGCCGGGAGCGATTCTCGCGGATATCGACGATGTGTCCGTCGGACAAATGGATGACCCGATCGGCCATGTCCGCGATCACCGCGTTGTGCGTGATGACCACGGCGAGCGTGCCGAGTTCCACATTCACCCGCTCGATCGCCTCGAGCACGGTGATGCCGGTTTTCACGTCGAGCGCACCGGTGGGCTCGTCGCAGAGCAGCACCTCGGGCCGCTTCGCGATGGCGCGCGCGATGGCGACGCGCTGCTGCTGGCCGCCCGACATCTGCGACGGGAAATGATCCATGCGGTCGCTGAGATCCACGAGCGCGAGCGCATCCTCCGGGGTCATCGGCTCGCGCGAAATCTCGGTGATCAGCGCGACGTTCTCCTTCGCCGTGAGGCTCGGGATGAGGTTGTAGAATTGGAAAATGAAGCCGACTGCATCGCGGCGAAAGCGCGTCAGCTCATCTTCATCCGCGTCGGTGAGGTCTTCGCCGCGATAGCTGAGCGTGCCGGCGGTCGCCACGTCGAGGCCGCCGAGAATATTGAGCAGTGTCGATTTTCCGCTGCCCGACGCGCCGAGCAGCACGATCAATTCGCCCGCGAAAAGATCGAGGTCGATCCCGTCGAGCGCGCGGATTTCCGCATCGCCGCTCGGATAGATTTTCGTGAGTCCGAGCGCGGAAAAGATCGGCTCGCGGCCGGGGTCCGTCGAAGCCTGCCCCGGCGGCATCGAGAGCGACGGGATTTCGGGCGTGACGGTTTCCATTCCCATGACTGCCGCACAGTTTGCCGGAAACGGCAACTCCCGCCTCCGCAAACGAGGCGCAGCCCTCGCCAAGAAAGGGGGAGCGCCGACCCCGCGCATGGCGCAGAGTTCCAGCATGAAAACCTCCGTCGTGATCTGGCTCGTGCTTGCCGCCAGTGCCTTTGCCGTCGCGAAGAAAAAACCAGCGCCGACGCCCGAGCCGAAGCCGCCTTGCTGTCGCGTGGGGCTGCCGCCCCGCCCATACTCGGAAAAATCCATCTACACGCTGGAGTCGAAGTGGACTTCGGACGTGGGCAAGGAAGTAAAGCTCGACGTGCTGCGCGGCCGACCGCAGGTCGTCGCGCTCTTCTTCACGAGCTGCCAGCACTCGTGCCCGATCATCGTGGGCGATCTGAAGAAGATCGAGAAAGCCTTGCCGGCGAAAGTGCGCGCGAAGGTGGATTTCCTGCTCGTCAGCATCGATCCGCAGCGCGACACGCCGGCGGCCCTGCGCGCCTTTCGCGAGAAGTACAGCCTCGGGGTGCAGCACTGGACGCTGCTCCGCAGCGATATCGACTCCGTGCAACGGCTCGCGGAGATGCTCGGCTTCCGATATTACCCCGGCTCGAGCGAGCAGTTCGCGCATTCGCTGCTCATCACCGTGCTCAACAGTGCGGGCGAGATCGTTTACCAGCAGTCGGGGCTCGGCGCGGATTCGCGCGACGCAGCCGGCGAGCTGGCGCGCCTGGTGAAGTAGGTCAGCGCTTTTTCGCCTCGCAGCCGCAACCGCCCCCACAGGCCTTGCCGCCGGCCCGGCGCCGCCAGGAACGCCAGGCGAACCAACCGAGCGCGCCGGCCACGAACGCGGCGACGAGCACCTGGTCGAGCAACGGGTTCATTGGAAGCCGAGCAGGCGCCCTCCCTGGTAAACGATGAACGCCGCGATCCACGCGAGGCCCGTCATGTAGGCGATCTGGAAGAGCGGCCACCGCCACGAGTTCGTCTCGCGCCGGACGATCGCCACGGTGCTGATGCATTGCATGGCGAGAACGTAAAACGCCATCAGGCCGATGCAAACCAGCGGGGTGAAAATGGGTGAGCCATCGGCGCGTTTTTCGCCGCGCATGGTGTCGCGCAGCGGCTCGGTGTTTTCGTCGTCGCCGCTCTCGACGTTGTACACGATCGACATCGTGCTCACGAAAACTTCGCGCGCCGCAAAGCTCCCGATCAGGCCGATGCCGATCTTCCAATCGTAGCCGAGCGGCGCGATGAACGGCTCGATCGCGTGGCCCATTCGCCCGGCGATGCTGTGGGCGATCGCGTCCGCTGCGGTGGCGTTCGGATCGGACGGCTTCGGATAAGTCGCGAGCGCCCAGAGGAGGATGGAAAGCGCCAGGATGACCGTGCCGGCGCGGCGCAGGAAAAGGCCCGCGCGTTCCCACATCCGCAGGACGATCGTCTTCCACGACGGCATGCGGTAGGGCGGCATTTCGAGGAGCAGCATCGGCGTGTCGCCGCGGAGCAGCGTCTTCTTGAAGAGCCACGCCATCGCGAAGGCGGCGACCAACCCGAGCAGGTACATGCTCAACATGATGCCCGATTTTTGGATCGCCGATGCCACCGGCAGGAAGACGGCAATCATCAGCGCATAGACCGGGAGCCGCGCGGAACAGCTCATCAGCGGCGCAACGAGAATCGTGACGAGCCGGTCCTTGCGGTTCTCGATGGTGCGCGTGGCCATGACGCCGGGAATGGCGCAGGCGAAGGAACTGAGCATCGGGATGAACGACTTGCCGTGAAGGCCGACCTTCGACATGAGCCGGTCCATGATGAAGGCGGCGCGCGCCATGTAGCCGGTGTCTTCGAGGATCCCGAGGAAGAAATAGAGGATGAGAATCTGCGGGAGAAAAATGACCACGCCGCCGACTCCGGCGATGACGCCATCGGTGAGCAGGCTGCGCAGGTCGCTCTCGGGAAGGAGCCCGCCGAGCCAGCCGCCGAGCGCCTTCACCCCGGCATCGATCCAGTCCATCGGCACCTGCGCGACGGTGAAGATGCAGAAAAACATCAGCGTCATCATCGCGACGAAAGCGAGCCAGCCCCAAACACGGTGGGTGAAGATCGCGTCGAGCCGGTCGGAGATCGTCTGCGCGTCGAACAGGCTGCCCTTGTGGATCGCCGCGCCGCAGACTTGCCCGATCCATTCGTAGCGCGCCTCGACGGGGGCGGAGAGGGGGTCGAAGCCCGCGAGCCGCAGGCGTTTCTGCGCCTCCAGCGTGGCGTCGATGACGGGCCGCTCGTGGTGCGCGATTTCCTCGAGCGCCTGGTCGTGCAAGGTAAGCAGGAGCAGCGCTTCGCCGCGCGCGACCTCCGGCGCGACGGGCAGCGCTCGCGCGAGAGCCATCACTTCACGCTCGAGCACGATGGGCATCTGCGCGCAGATGGGCGGCGGCGGCAGCGGCGCCCGCGACAGCGCCTGGCGGAGTTCGATGAAGCCGACGCCTTTGGTGGCGACCATCGGGATCACCGGCACGCCGAGCTTTTCCCGCAGGGCCATGAGATCGATGGCGAGGCCGTTTTTCTCAGCGACATCGACCATGTTCAACGCCACGACGACGGGGATCTGGAGCTCGAGCATCTGCGCCACGAGATAGAGATTGCGCTCGAGATTCGAGGCATCCACCACGCAGATGATCACGTCCGGCCGCGGAGTGCCGGGGAGCCGGCCGAGGAGGACGTCGCGGGCCACCGCCTCATCGGGCGAACGCACCTGCAGGCTGTAGCTGCCGGGCAGGTCGAGCAGTTCCATGGGCTCGCCGTGGCTGCCGAAAAAGCGCCCGGTCTTTTTCTCGACGGTGACGCCGGGATAGTTGCCGACCTTTTGCCGCAGGCCGGTCAGCGAGTTGAAGATCGTGCTCTTGCCGCAGTTTGGATTGCCCGCGATGGCGACGTGGCGGACGGCATCACGCACCGGTGCCGCCGCGCGCGGCTGGACGGGAGCGGACATCGGTCAGAGGCGGACGATCTGCACCCCCGCGGCCTCCTTTTTGCGCAGCGAAAGGTGGTAGCCGCGGACCTTGATCTCGATGGGATCGCCCAGAGGCGCGAAACGGACGACCGAAAATTCCGCCCCGACCGTGAGGCCCATTTCCAGCAGGCGCTGGCGGTTCTCCGGCGGCAAATCGAAGCCGGTGACGCGCCCCCGTTGCCCGAGCGGAAGAGCGTCCAGGCTCTCGGCCGCGTCGGTGCTCATGCCGCGATCCGTTCGACCCGCACGTGCTCGCCGAGGTCGCGCCCGATCGCGACGCGCATCCCGAGCAGGGAACAGATGATCGCCGCACCGTCAGAAACTTTCCGCACTTCCATCTGATCCTGAAAACCAATCTCCCGGAGGCGCACGCACTCGGGGCAATCCGGGCAAATCGTCACCACGCGAAGTCGCTCGCCGATTTTCGCGCGAGCGAGGGTGAGAATGCCTTGGGGATAGGGAGCGGACATGGGATCGAGGCGGGGAACGTAACAGCTATTGAGATTTCGTCGCAACTGAAATTCCGGGAGAGCGATGAGGTGACGTCCGAGGCACGGGGTGCGCCACCCGAGGTAGGCGAGTGCGTCCCGCCTCGCAACACTCGGGCAACCCCCTGTGGGATCGGAAAAGAAAACATCAGGAGGACAGCGGAGCGTCGATTCGGGGGTCGGCGGGTTGCGAGGCCGGAGGCACTCGCCTAAGCAAACTGCACCCGGCTCCGCACCCAATTCGCCGCATCGAGAATCCCGGGGCATGGACGATGGGATTCCGGCCGGGCGAGATCGGACATCTGGAACAGCGCGCCGGCTTTCCACACCCATGCTTCGGGTCGGTAGGGGCCCACTTTTGCCGGATCGCTCCAAGTGTGAATGGAGAGGAGGGAAGCGGTCACTGCCGCCGCGATATGCATCGGGCCGCTGTCCACGCTGACGGCAAAGGCGGCCCGCCGGAGGAGCCAGATGAGTTCGGCGAGCGTCGTTCGCCCGAGAAGATCGGTGACATTTTCCGCCGCTTCGATCCGCTCCGCCGAACGTCCTGCGAGGACGACACGGACCGGTGCGAGCGCCGCGCAGAATTCCCGCACCTGGATCGCGGTCAGGGATTTTCCTTTGCCGCGCGAGAAGGGGTGAAGCAGCACGAAGGGCTCGGTCACAGAGAAACCGGACGGTGCATTCCCCCCGGGGAGCGGCCATTCGAGCTGGGGTGAAATGGGGACGCCGACCTCGGAGACGAGCCGCAGATACCGATCGACCGCGTGCTTCACGCCGCCGACCTGCGCGAGGTGATCGTAGAAAAAGCGCGCGCCTTCCCGCGCATCCGAGAGTCCCACGAACCGTCCGCCGCGGCAGAGTCGCCCGATCAGCGCGCTCCGCAGCAGTCCCTGGAAATCCAGAACCAGATCCGCCTTCTTCGCCGCCATCATCTTCGCCCACGCCGGAATCTTCGCCAAACCCGCTACTCCGCGGAACTCCGTGCGCGGGAAAATTGCGACCTCATCGACAAACGGATTGCCCTCGAGCAACGGCGCCCATTCCGGATTCACCAGCCACGTCAGCCGGCTCGCGGGCCAGTGGCGTTTGATGAGCGCGACCGCCGGCAGCGTGTGGACGACATCACCGAGCGAACTCGGCTTGATGACGAGGATCGAGTCGATTGCGGATTGCGAATTGCGGATTTCGGATTGCGGCGAAGTCACAAGCCGCCGTTTTCAATCCGCAATCGGCAATTCGCAATCCGCAATCCCTTCACTTCCCGAGCGCCAGCCGATCCGCGAGCCGCTGCGGCAGCCCAGCCGCGACGATCTTGTCCTGCGCGCTCCAGATGTCGTACTCGATCCGGCGCAGTTCGAGTGTTCCCTTGTCCGGCGAGAAGATCACGTAGGCCGCGTGCCAGTCGCCATCGCGCGGCTGGCCGACGCTGCCGCAGTTGATGAAGTACTTTTTCCCCGACTCGATGGTCAGCTTGTCGAGCACCTGGCTCTTCACCGAGCCATCGCGGATGTAGGCGCGAGGGGCGTGGGTGTGGCCGTAGAAGCAGAGCTGGGTGTGCTGGTAGTTGAAGCTCGCCGCAGCATCGAGCTGGTTGAAGACGTAGCCCCACTTGTGCGGCGTATCGAGCGTGGCGTGCACGATCGTGAAGTCGCGGACCTGCCGCACCATCTTCAAGTCGCGCAGCCATTGCTTGTCGTCCTCGGTGAGATGTTTGCGCGTCCAGTTGATCGCCTCCTCGGCGAGCGGATTGAATCCGGCGAGATCGTCGGTGACGGAAGCCTGCTCGTCATGATTTCCCTTCACCACCGGGCACTCCAGATTGCGGATGATCTCCACGCACTCGTGCGGGTTCGCGTTGTAGCCCACGACATCACCGAGACAGACATAGTGCGTCACCTCGTGCGCAGCCGCGTCGGCCAACACGGCTTGAAGCGCTTCGAGGTTGGCGTGGATGTCTCCGAAAATGGCAAATCGCATGTCAGGGCTTGGGAAGGGGCGGAGTATAGGCCCTTTCTTCCGGGGGAATATTTAATTTTTGCTGCAAGTAGTCGAGCCAGCGCAGGAGCGTCGGCAGCCGCTCATTTTCACCACGCAGGTAGAGCGCCCGGAGGATTTCGTAAGCCTCCCGCTCATGGCCGGGGCATTGTGCGAGTTCATAGGCGGCGAAACGATGCACGTACTGCGGCGCCTTCGGGAGCTTCGCGCACTTCGCGTAAGCTTCGGCGGACTTGCAGTGATCTTGAAATTTCTCGCGATAGAGGAAGCCGAGCCGGTCGTAGAGCAGTGGGCGATCGGGATTGTTCGCAATGCCCGCGAGCAAATACTCCTCGCCGATTTTCCAATACTCGCGCTGCGCCTTGAGCCGGAGCGCCTCGCGCGGTTGCTTGGGATTGTCCCGAGCCGCCACGCTCGCATTGTACGCCATGTGCCAGGCCGCCTGGTCCCAGAAGAGCAGGCAGCGCGGCTGGAGCGAAGTGACGGCGTCAAAATCAAGCTTCATGCGGCCCCACTCCGTGCGCTCCCATGCGGCGTGCGCGTGAAGGTAGAGCGCATCGGCCACCAGCGCGCGGAAGCCGCTCAGCGCGGCGAGAAAACCCATCTGGCCGATCTGCTGGCGGAGCCCCAGATCGAGCCGCGCACCGTGAAAGAATGCGGCGCGATGGGCGGCCTCGAGTGCGCGCTCGTAGGGCAGCTTGATCGCGCCGAACGCGAACAATCCCGCGAGCAACAGCGCGAAGCGCCGGGTCATAGTTCCTTGTCCGAAAACATGAAATAGGCCGCGAAAAAATACACGGTGATGTAGGTCACCCCGAGCGCCGCGGTCTTCAAAAACAAATCGAGCGCCACCGCATTCCCCGCCACCACGTCATCGACGAGGTTGAACGCCGCGAGATCCGGAAAAAGGAGCGACACCAGCGCGAGAAAGATCTTCGTCGGCGCGCCGACGGTGGTGGAGGCGAGCCAGTATTCCCGGGCGATCGGCTGCACGTGGCCGATGAGATAAACGACCACCGACACAATGATCGTGAAAATCCACGACGTCGCGAACGTGGAAAGCAGCAACGTGAAAGCGCCGCAGAGCGCGGCTTTCAGGTAGATGACGAGGATGCACGGCAGCAGGCTTTTCGTAAAAGTCGCGGCGCGAATGGCATCCACGGCCGCGGCCACCTGATCGGCCGGATTATCGCGCACCGCCTCGGCGATCTCGCTCCGCTCCCGCCAGTAGAGCACGATGACGAAAAGCACGCTCATCAACGAAAGCGCCACGAAGAGCAGCGTCAGCACCCCGAGCAACTTGCCGAGCAGGTATTCGAAGCGCGGCACCGGCTTGGCGAGGATCGTGTAGAGCGTCCGGTCCTCGATGTCCTTGGGCAGCAGCATCGCCGTGGCCAGCACCGCGAGCAGCCAGGAGAAGATCGACATCGCCCCGAGCGACACATCCTTCAGCACCTGGAACTGCTCCTGAAAACCCAGCTTCGCCGTGAACGCGGAACTGCCGATGATCAGCAGCGCGAAGACGAGCAGGAAATAGAAGACCTTGAGCCGGATGAGTTCGAGCAGCGTGTTCGCAGCAATCGCCCGGATGCGGCTCGGCGAGAAAGCGCGGTGCGGTGTGACGGCAAGTTCGCTCATGGCTTGAGGTCCCCGGTTACTTCGAGAAAGTAGCGCTCCAGCGTCGTCTGCGGTTTGCGTTGCCCGACGATGCGCGCGCTCGATTTCGCGACTGCCGCCTGTATTTCCGCCAGCATTTCCGGCGAGGCATTTTCGAGGATCAGCTCCGTCTGATTTTCGATCGAGATGAGATCGGTGAGCTTCCCTTCGCGCACCAGCGCGCCTTGATGGAGAATCCCGATGCGGTCGCAGATTTCCTGCACCTGCCCGAGCAGATGCGAGCAGAGCAGCACCGTGATGCCGCGGTTTTTGAAGTCCAGAATCAGGTCGCGGATCTCATGCGAGCCCGCCGGATCGACACCCGCCGTCGGTTCGTCGAGCACCAGCAGCCGCGGCTCCTGGATCATCGCCTGCGCCAGTCCGATTCGCTGGAGCATGCCCTTGGAGTAACCGCCGATGCGCCGCTGCGCGGCATTTTCCAGCCGCACCAGGGAGAGCAATTCCTTCGTCCGCTCGCGCAGCTTCGCGCCATGCAGGCCGCAGAGTTTTCCGAAAAAGTGCAGCGTCTCCTCGCCGGTCAGGAATTTGTAGAAGTAAGGATTCTCCGGCAGAAAGCCCACGTCCTCCCGGCTTTCCACCGTCCGCGAATCGCGCCCGAAAATCTCCGTCCGCCCGGCGGTCGGCGACACCAGCCCGAGGACGATTTTCATCGTCGTCGATTTCCCCGAGCCATTCGGTCCGAGCAGGCCATACACCTGCCCCGGATCGACGCTCAGCGACAGATCGCGCACCGCCACGATCCTCTCGCGCTTGAACGGGAGCGGGAATTCCTTGCTCAGCTTCTGGATGGAAATGGCGGGGGTGGACATGCGATCAGCGCGAAGATTCCGGCGGAAAATTACAACTCCGTTACCACCGGATTCGAAAACGGTTCGGGGACATCAATGCAGAATCTCAAATCCCCGCGCCGCGGCAAGCGGCGGAATGGACGTCACCTTCACGTCCTTGATGTGGCTCTTGAGTTCGCTCTCCGCGATTCCTTCGAGGAACGCATCGACTTCCTCCGCGTCGCCGCTGCATTGCAGCTCCACGCGCCCATCCGGCAGATTGCGCACCCAGCCGACCACCTCATAGCCGCGCGCGATCTGCTTGCAGGTGAAGCGGAACCCGACGCCCTGCACGCGGCCTTCGTAGATGACTTGGCGGCCGGTCATGATCCCTCACCCAGGGCGCCGTGCGGAGAGGATCTCACGATAAAGATCGCGCACCTGGCCCGCGATGGCGCGCCAGGAGAAGATCTCCTCCGCGCGGCGCCGGCCTGCCTTGCCGAAGGCTTCGCGTTTTGCGGGATCGGCCATGAGTTGATTGATCCGCTCGGCAAGATCGCGCGCATACCGCTCCGGATGCGTCGCCTCGAATGGGCTCTCGCTCATCTGATTCAGCGGAATGAGGTAACCGGTCTCACCCTCGACGACCACTTCCTTGATCCCGCCCACCGCACTGGCCACAACGGCAGTTTCACAAGCCATGGCTTCGAGATTGATGATCCCGAACGGCTCGTAGATCGACGGGCAGCAGAACACGGCGGCGTGCGAGTAGAGTTCGATCTTCTCGGGATTGCTCACCATCTGTTCGATCCAGATCACGTCCCCGCGTTTTGCCTTTGCGGCGGCGACGGCGGACTGCATTTCCGCGGCGATCTCCGGCGTGTCGGGCGCGCCGGCGCAGAGCACGACTTGAAAGCCGGCATCCATGAACTCGATCGCCCGCGCAAGATGGACGATGCCTTTTTGCCGCGTGATGCGGCCGACAAAAAGCACGTAGGGCCGGCGCGGATCGACGCCGTATTTTTCCAGAGCGCCGGTGGTTTTGACGCATTGGTATTCGTCGAGGTCGATGCCGTTGTAGATCACGTGCACGCGGCTCGGCGGCACGTTGAAGTAACGCAGCACGTCGACCTTCGTCTCATTCGAGACGGCGATGACCGCATCGGCCATCTCGATCGCGGTCTTTTCCACCCAGCAGGAGAAATCGTAGCCACCGCCGAGCTGCTCGCGTTTCCACGGGCGGAGCGGCTCCAGCGAATGCACGGTGAGGACCAGCGGCACGCCGTAGTTGAGCTTCGCCATGATGCCGCCGAAGTGGGTGTACCACGTGTGCAAGTGGACGATGTCGGCGTCGATGTTCGTGGTGTTCCAGTCGAGCGACCGCTGGAGCGAGCCGAAGACGGAATGGAGCTGTTTCGGCGCGGTGAAGGCCGACGTGTCGAGCCCATAGCCGGTGGCCTTCAGCGAAGGGGTGTCGAGCCGCGGCTCGCGCATTTCCTTCCCGTAGCAGCGCACCTCCACCTCCATGAGCTTCGCGAGTTCGCGGCTGAGGTAATCGACATGCACGCCCGCGCCACCGTAGATCGTCGGGGGGTATTCGTTGGTGAGAAAGAGGGATTTCATCCGGGAGTTCCGCTTTTGTTTCGGAAGCGCGCCGGGAGGTCAAACCTCCATCTCAGCGCATGATAAACGGCGCGTCGAAGTGTTCGCGATGGCTGCTGGCAAGCTGGCGCTCCAGGGCGGCGGGATCGGGAAAAAACCGGGCGCGCTCGAGCCACCACTCGATGGCGACTTCGGTGGATGGCCAGGGAGGGGGCAGATCGGGAATGTCGGTCGGGAAGTTCAGATCCAGGTCAAGGTTGCGGGTGCTCATAAGGTTGGACTGTCTTCAGACGGTCGTAAATTCCTGCACGGCCGAACCGAAGACAAGTTTCCTCCAAGTCAGCTTGTGAATACCGGTGCGGGTTCAAGCGCAAAAGTTCCACGACGTCTCCGAGATCGCGGTCGTTGCGGTGCGGGTTTTTTGCGGCGTGAAGTTTCAATGCCACAAGGTGGAGGAACGCGGGAACGCGGAGCCGGACGTCGCCCCATTCGTGTTCTTCGGATGCCGCCCAGAGTTTCTCGAAGGTCGCGTCCTCGACCTTTCCGATGTCGAGAACCGGCTCCTGGCCTGGACCAGTGCGGAACCGGCCAAATCGCCCCATCAACCCCTGCTCCTCAAATCCCTGGCTCTCCAGGTATTGCCGCAAGGACGGGTAGTTCGTTTCCGCGACCATGAAATCAAAGTCGATCGTTTGTCGCGTGTAACGATAAACATGCAGCGCCTGTCCGCCGACGAGGAGCACCGGAATACCGCTGGCGGCGAGAAGTTCAAACGGCGTCTTCATCGCGGCAGCGGCAAGTCAGCTTAGAAAAAAATCGGGATGACGAGGATCGCGACGATGTTCACCACCTTGATCATCGGATTGATCGCGGGGCCGCTGGTGTCCTTGTAGGGATCGCCCACGGTGTCGCCGGTGATCGAGGCTTTGTGCGCCTCGCTGCCTTTGCCGCCGTGGTGGCCTTCCTCGATGTATTTCTTCGCATTGTCCCAGGCACCGCCGCTGGAGGTCATGGAGATGCCCATGAAAAGTCCGGTGACGATCGAGCCGACGAGCACGCCGCCGAGCACCACCATGCCGAGCGCGGGAATCGCGGCGACCAGCACCACCACGAGGATCGGCAGCAGGGCCGGGATGATCATTTCCTTGAGCGCCGCCTTGGTCACGATGTCCACGCAGGTGCCGTAGTCGGGCGTGTCTTCGCCCCGCAGGATGCCGGGCTTGAGCGAGAGCTGGCGGCGCACCTCGGTCACCACCGCACCGGCGGCGCGGCCCACGGCATTCATGCTGAAGGCGGAGAACAGATACGGCAGCAGGCCGCCGATGAAGAGGCCGATGATGACCTTCGGGTCGTTGAGGGAAAACTGGAGCTTCGCGGCGACGGCCATCTTCACCGCGCTGATCTGCTCGATGGTGGGATTGACCAGGGCGAGAATTTCCGGCTTCGCGAGGTGATCGACCAGGTCCACGAAGTAGCTGCCGAAGAGCACGATCGCCGCCAGTCCAGCGCTCGCGATCGCGTAGCCTTTGGTCACCGCTTTCATGGTGTTGCCCACCGCGTCGAGGTCGTCGGTGAGCGCGCGCACTTCCTTGGGCAGGCCGCTCATCACGGCGATGCCGCCCGCGTTGTCGGTGATGGGGCCGAAGGCATCGAGGGAGATGATGATCCCGGCCATGGCGAGCATCGACATCACCGCCACGGCGATGCCGTAGAGACCTGCCACCGCGTAGCTTCCCCAGATGGAGGCGCCGATGCAGAGCACGGGCATCGCCGTGGCGTGCATGCCCACCGCCAGACCCGCGATGATGTTCGTCGCGTGGCCGGTCACGGAGGAATCGGCGATCTTCCTCACCGGGGCGTACGCCGTGGAGGTGTAGTAATTCGTGATCAGCACCGCCGCACCGGTCATGAGCAGACCGATGACCGCGGCGAAATAGACGCCCCCGGCGGAATAAACCGTCGCCTGCCCGGTGAGCACATCGCGCACGGTCAGGCCGCCATGAAACAAGGACATCGTCACGGGCCAGAAGCCGACCGCCGAGACCACGGCCGCAACGAGCACGCCGCCCATCAGCGCGTTGGCGGGCTTCGCCTTCGTGTAGTTCACGAAGAGGATGCCGATGATCGAAGCGACGATGGCAATCCCGCCGATCACGAAAGGGAAAATCACCGGCGCGCCCGCGCCGACCGTGAGCGCACCCACGAGCACCGTGCCGATGAGCGAGACGGCGTACGTTTCAAAAACATCCGCGGCCATGCCGGCGCAGTCCCCAACGTTGTCGCCGACATTGTCCGCGATCGTCGCCGGGTTGCGCGGATCGTCTTCGTCGAGATTCGATTCCACCTTGCCCACGAGATCAGCGCCCACGTCCGCCGCCTTCGTATAAATGCCGCCGCCGAGCCGCGCGAACACCGAGATGAGCGAAGCCCCGAGCGCCACGCCGACGAGACTCGCGACTGCCTTGTCCGGGTTGATCTTCGACATCACGATCCAAAACAACGCCACTGAAAGCAGCGCCAGTCCCACCACGAGAAGCCCCGTCACTGCGCCGCCGTTGAACGCCGCCTGGAGCGCCTTCTGCCGGCTCACCGTCGCGCCCTGCGCCGTGCGCACATTGGCCAGCACCGCGATGCGCATGCCGATGAATCCGGCGGCGAGCGAGCAGACTGCGCCGAGCAGAAAACCCACCGCCGTGCACCAGTCCCGCGCAAATCCGATGACCACGAACAACACCACGGCGATGCGCACGATCGAAACGACCTGGCGGTGCAGATACGCCTTTGCCCCCTCCTGAATCGCTCCCGCGATCTCCTTCATCTTCTCGTTCCCCGCCGGCGCCGCGAGGATCGATTTGATCAGATAAAGCGCGAAGCCGAGCCCGATCACCGCGCCCACAAGCGCGATGTGAAAGCCGTACGTTTCGAAATGGGACACTGCGAGGATGGACATGCGATTCCTACTGGGTTGGGGAAGGGGCGGGAGTCTAGGAGGCACCCGCTTCATGGCAACGCTTATTTGCTCTGCATTCCCGGCCATTTGCCGGAGGCGAAAAATCAGCGCGCCACGAGGCTCAGGACCGCCTTCTGCGCATGCAGCCGGTTTTCCGCCTCGGCGAAAATCGTGTCCGCATGCGCCTCCAGCACTTCCTCGGTGATCTCCTTGCCGCGATACGCCGGCAGGCAGTGCAGCACGAGCACGCCCGGCTTCGCTTTCGCCACGAGCTCCGCATTGATTTGATAGCCGCCGAGCTGCGCCAGCCGGTAGGCCGCTTCCTCCTCCTTGCCCATGCTCACCCAGACATCGGTGTAAAGCACGTCCGCCCCGCGCGCGGCCGTGTCGAGATCGTCGGTCACTTCGATGGTGCCGGGGCCGGCCGCCCGCGCCCGCGCGAGCAGCGCCGGGGCCGGCTGATACTGCGGTGGCGCCGCGATGCGCAGCGTGAAGCCCAGCTTCGCCGCCGCCCACATCCACGAGACCGGCACATTGCACGCCCCATCGCCCACGAAGGTCACCACCTTCCCCGCATAGCTCCCGAGCCGCTCCTCGATCGTCTGGAGATCGGCGAGGATCTGGCACGGATGCTCATCATCGGTCAGGGCATTGATCACGGGCAGTCCGCTGTGCGCAGCCAGTTCCGCGACATCGCTCTGCGCGAAAGTGCGAATCACGATGCCATGAACCATTCTCCCCAGCACCCGAGCGGTGTCCTTGATCGGCTCCCCGCGCCCGAGTTGGATCTCGCTCGGGTTGAGAAAAAGCGCGTCTCCTCCCAGTTCCCGGATGCCCACCTCGAAGCTCACCCGCGTGCGCGTCGAAGACTTCGTGAAGATCATCGCCCAGCACTGATGCCGCAGCGGATGCGCCGCGTGGCGGCCGCGCGTCGCCTTCATCCCGGCAGCGAGCGCGAGGATCTCCTGGATCTCAGCGGCGCTGAGCGATTCGATGGAAAGCAGATGCTTCATGGCGGGTTCCCGGTGCTGGAAAAAGGGCGGGAGAGTCAGGCAATGGGTGTGGGAAGACAAGCGCGGATTCGCACTTCGGAGGGCCGGTCGTTTCCTCGTGGAGCGAGCCACCATACTTGTCCGTGGTACGAGCGGCTCAAAACCCTTCCTCCGCTTCTCAAAGCAGGGCGGCGAAAGTAATCGGGCGGGCGAACTTTGCAGCGGTAAATTTCCTCCAATCTCCGCCTTTTCGATACGACCGCCGTGCGTGCGATTCGCGAAGTCTCCCGTGAAACCTATGAAATACCTCACCCTCGCGATCATCGCCCTCAGCCTCACGCTCGGAGCCTGTGCCCGCCACGACACGGCGGCGACCACCAGCACCCAAGCGTCCTCCACCACCACCGGCTACTCCAAGTAGCCCCGGCGTCCAACACGTCGGAGAAAAAACAAAACCTCGGAGCCATCCCGGCTCCGAGGTTTTTTGTTTGGCGCACGCCGCGTAGCAGCCGACGTAAGGAGGCTCTCAAATGCCCCCCGCCGCAATAAACCGAGCCTCCCTTCGTCGGCTGCCACGAACGTGACGCGCCGCCTCCTTCGCCTCGGGCGTTCGCTCGCCTTCGCCTGGGCCGCGGTGGTAATCCTCGTCGCGGTGTTCCAGCGCTCCTTCATCTACTTTCCGTCCCGCGCTTCGGAGGCGGCGCTGATCGCCGAAGCCCAACGCCACGGCCTGGAGGCGTGGCGCGACGCTAGCGGGCAGATCATCGGATGGCGGCGGCCCCGGCAGCCCGGTGTGCTGGCGGCCAATCGCCTGCTCGTCTTCCACGGCAACGCGGGCTACGCGCTGCATCGCTGGTTCTATATCGCCGGCTTTGGCGACCTCGACCGCGGCCGAACCTGGGACGTCCATCTTCTCGAATACCCCGGCTACGGTGCGCGGTCCGGGGATCTGGGCGAAAAGCCCTTCAACGCCGCGGCATCCACAGCGCTCGCGACGCTCCGCGCGGAAGATGCGCGCGCCATTTTCGTCCTCGGCGAATCGATCGGCACCGGCCCCGCATGCGCCCTCGCCGCCGCGCATCCACTGCAGATCGCCGGCGTGTGTCTCGTTACTCCGTTCGCGCGGTTGAGCGAAGTCGCGGCGCACCACTACCCGTTTCTCCCCGTGCGCCTCATCCTCCGCGACCGCTGGGACAGTGTTGCCGCGCTCGCGCATTACCCCGGCAGGCTCGCGGCGCGTATCGCCGGCCAGGATGAGATCATCCCCGCGGCGCAGGGCCGTGTGCTCTTCGACGGATTCACCGGTCCGAAGCGGCTCTGGATCGAGCCGGGCGCGCATCACAACGAGCTCGAAATCGCACCGACAAATCCGTGGTGGCGCGAGGCGTCGGACTTTCTCCTCGCCGCACCCTGAACGCGGCCGGGAATACCGCTACCGCACGTAGATCAGCTCGTTCGTCTGCAGCACGGTCTGGGTGTAACGCTCCCAGACGTTCAGTGCCTTCGCCGGCTTGCTGGCGTTGAGAGCGGCTTCCTTGCGGTTGCGGGTTTTCTTGTCGTCGCCGGGTTGCGGCGCGAGCGCGGGATCGGGCAGCGGCTCGGGCGGATCGTTGGAGAGGAAATCGCGCGCGAGGGCGAGTTCCTTCGGCGTGGGCTGGCGCTGAAGGGTCGTGCGGAAAATGTAGCGGACCTTTTCCTCATCGAGCGCGTCCTTCGGGAAGTCCTCGCGGGTCAGCAAATTCTTCACCTGCTCGATGACGAAGGGGCTGTTCAACATGAAGAGCGCCTGCTGCGGCACGGTGGTGAGCATGCGCTCGCCGGTGGACATGTCAGGGTTCGCGAAGTCGAACGTGCCGAACATGTCGGGCAGCGCGTTGCGGTCGATCATCGCATACACGGTGCGCCGGTCCGGGCTGGTCTTCGGCTGGAGGCCGTCGCTGACCATTCCCTTGTAGCGGTTGCTCGCCGCGGTGGAGGCGAGGGTGAAGGGACGGCCGTTGAGATCGCGATCGATCTTCCCACCGAGCGTGAGCAGCGTGTCGCGGATCTGTTCGAAGTCGAGGCGCTGGATATTCGCCCGCCAGAGCCACTGGTTGGTCGGGTCTTCACGCATCGCGCGGTCATTGGCCACGCTGTCCTGCTGGTAAGTGGAGGAGAGCACGATGAGCTTGTGCAGCTTTTTCATCGACCAACCGTTGTCCATGAACCAGTTCGCCATCCAGTCGAGCAGTTCGGGATGAGTGGGCGGCTCCGAGCGCGTGCCGAAGTCGCTGACCGTGCGGACGATCGCCTGGCCGAAATGCCACTGCCAGACGCGGTTCACGAGGACGCGCGCGGTGAGCGGGTTGTCGCGGCTGGCGATGCGGCGGGCGAGTTCGAGGCGACCGCTGCCATCCTTGAAGGGCTCGTCATTTCCGTAGGAAAGCACAGTGAGGAATTTGCGCGGGGCGATCGGGCCGCGGTTGCCTTGTTCGCCGCGGATGAAGACGGGTGAATCCTTGGGCTTGGGTTTGTCCACCAGTGCCATCGCGCGGATCGGAGCCCCGGGATGCGCGAAATCCACGCTCACCGCTTTGGCACGGATGGCCGTCTCGGGATTGGTGAACTGCACGCCGAGCGCGGCGCTCATCAGTTTTTCATTCGGCAGGACCGGCGACTCGCCGCCGAAGACACACTGGCGCAGCGACTCCATCGGCCCGTCGAGTTTGGTCTCCACCTTGGCGATCGGGAACTTGCTGTTCCGACCGGCGCCGCGGTAGCCGAGATACGTGGGCAGATCGAGCTGCTTGCGGAGCGTGGCGAAGATCTCGGTGTAAACGGCGGCGACATCTTTCAACGTCGTCGGAGCCTTTGCCTCGAGCGCGGCGGCAAGCGCCGGCTGAATGTCACCCGCGGCGGCGATTTCCTTGGCGAGCGCCGGACCCCGGTCGGCGAATTGTTCCGCGGGCAGCTCCACGAATTTGACCCACGGCCCGATCACCGGGTCGGTCTTCTTCGCTTCCTTGATCCGGTCCATCCAGATGAACGCCACCTCGGCCTCCAGTCCGCGCTGGCGGGCCATGAGCCGGAAGTTCCCGCCCTTCTTGCTCGTGTCCGCGCTCTTCCCGCTGTCATGCGCGGCGAGCAGGTATTCGCCCGCCTTGTCGAGCATGCCGGAGACGAGCCGCGCGGCATTGGTGCGCCGGTATTCGTCGATCTCCTTGTCCACCTTCGCCTGCTCGGCGAGGTAGGCCTTGTAGTCGGCGCTTTCCTTGTCGAAGGCGGCGATCACCGGTTGTTCCTCGGGCTCCGTGGAGCTGTTGAAGACGCCGTGCAGCGAATAATAATCCTTCGTCGGAATCGGGTCGAACTTGTGATCGTGGCAGCGCGCGCACGCGGCGGTGAGACCCATCAGGCCTTTGGTGACCACGTCGATGCGATCGTCGAGCACGTCGTTGTCATTTCCCATGAAGCGCTTGCCGACGGTCAGGAACCCGAGGCCGGCGAGCTTCGACTTGTCTTTCTCCGATTCCGGCAGGCGATCCGCGGCGATCTGCTCGACGATGAATTGGTCGTACGGCAGATCCGCGTTCATCGCATTGATCACGTAGTCGCGATAGGTCCAGGCGTGGGGAAAGAGCGGCTGGCGGCGGCCGGCCAGGCGGTCGCCGCTCGTGTCGGAATAGCGCGCGATGTCCAACCAATGGCGCGCCCAACGTTCACCGTAGGCCGGCGAAGCGAGCAGGCGATCCACCGCCTTCTCGTACGCGCCGGGCGAGTGGTCGGCGAGGAACGCATCCATCTCCGCAGCAGTCGGAGGCAGGCCCACGAGGTCGTAAGTCAGGCGCCGGAGCAGCGTGGCTTTGTCCGCTTTTGCGGAAGGCGCGAGCTTCTTCTCGGTCAGCTTTGCGAGCACGAAGGCGTCGATCGGATTGCTGATGAATTTCTTCGCATCCGCGGGCGTGGGCACCGCGGGTTTGCTGACCGGCTTGAAGGCCCAGTGCTGCTTCGCGGTCGTCTCATCCCAAGCGAGCTTGCGCGACGATTTGCCATCGCGCGGATCGGGCGCGCCCATCTTGATCCACTGCTCGAAGTCCGCCAGCACTTGATCCGAGAGGATCTCCTTCTTCGGAGGCATCGCCAGATCCGGGTCCGGATCCTCGTGCTTCATGGTGGTCAGGAGCAGGCTCTTCGCGGGTTTGCCGGGGACGATCGCCGGACCGCTGTCACCGCCGGTGAGAAGACCTTCGGCCGTATCGAGCAAGAGCCCGCCCTTGAGCTTCTTCGCGCTCGCGCTGTGGCACTCGTAGCATTCCTGCGCGAGCACGGGGCGGATTTTCTTTTCGAAGAAATCGAGCTGGACGAGATCGGACGGCGCCGCGGCGTGAGCGGCGAAGGAACCTCCCAAAGTGGCGGCGGCGAGGAGAATGAGCGTGCGCTGCGGACGGATACTCATGATTTAGGAAACGAGACCCTTGACCACATTGCCGTAAACATCGGTGAGGCGGAAATCGCGGCCGTTGTAGCGGTAGGTCAGTTTTTCGTGATCGAAGCCGAGCTGATGCAGGATCGTGGCGTGCAGATCGTGGACGTGGACCTTGTTCTCGACCACGTCGTAGCCGAACTCGTCCGTCGCGCCATAGACCTGGCCGCCCTTGATGCCGCCGCCGGCCATCCACGAGCAGAATGCCCGGTGATGATGATCGCGCCCCGGTTCGCCGCGCGCGCCCTTGTCGTGCCGCGGAGTGCGCCCAAATTCACCACCCCAGACCACGAGCGTATCGTCGAGCATGCCGCGTTGTTTGAGATCCTTGAGCAGCGCGCCGATCGGCTGATCGATGGCCTCCGCCTGCTTGACCAGGTTGCCTTTCACGTCGCTGTGGTGATCCCATCCGCCGGCCCAGACTTGCACGAAGCGCACGCCATTCTCCACGAGCCGCCGCGCCACGAGCATGCGGCGGCCGATCTCCGTGTCGCCGTACATGTCGCGGATATTCTGCGGCTCCTTCATCACGTCGAAGGTATCGGTCGCCTCGGTCTGCATCTTGAAAGCGAGTTCGAACGACTGGATGCGAGCCTCGAGCACTTGCTCGCGGGCGAGCCGCTCGGAGTGCATGTCATTCATCTCCTTGAGAAGATCGAGCTGCCGCCGCTGCTGGCTGCGGGTCGAGTATTGGCTGCGAATATTCTCAATGATCTTCTCCGCCGGGCCGCTCACCGTGCCGACGAGCGTGCCCTGGAACGCGCCGGGCAGAAAGGCCGAGCGCCAGTTCGAAGCGCCGCCGAGCCCGCCGCCGAGGGCGATGAAGCCGGGCAGGTTTTGATTCTCCGCGCCGAGGCCGTAGAGCACCCACGATCCCACGGAAGGTTTCACCAGACGGCCCGCGCCCGTGTTCATCATCAGCGTCGCGAAATCGTGCGCCGGGATGTCCGTGGCCATCGAGCGGATCACCGCGATGTCATCGATGCTCTCCCCGATGTGCGGGAAAATCTCGCTCACTTCCGTCCCGCTCTGCCCGGTCTTCTTGAATTTGAACTGCGTCGGCAGCGGGATGCCGCCGATCTCCTTCACGTCCTGCCCGATGTATTTTTCGATGCCGGGCTTCGGATCCCACGTGTCGATGTGCGACGGGCCGCCCTGCGAGAAAATGTGGATGACGCGCTTCGCCTTGCCCGGCATCGGCGGCAGCTTCGGGGCAAGCGGCGAAAGATTCGGCGCGGCCTGCGCGGTGCTCGTGCCGAGCGAATTGCCGAGCAGACTGGCGAGGCTGAGCGCGCCAAAGCCCATGCCGAAGCGGTTCAGGAATTGGCGGCGCGTGGCGCAGAAGTCGTCTGCACAAGGTTGGTGTTGGGTAATGTCCATGGCTGAAGGTAATTTTCTACCGGTGTAAGGCTTTGTCGTGGGCTTCCTTAGCGGAAATTTTCGGGCGCTTTTTCGGTGTCCGACGCCCGGCAAACCGGCCTAAACACGACCCGCCGCCGTGAGTTGCGGGAAATCTCCTTCGTGGCCATACGCTCGCCATCACTCCCCACCGGTGCCACCTTTCCGATGCCATGAAAACCGCCACCATCGAACCGCTCGAAAACCGCATCGCCCCCGCCGGAATCGTCACCGCGGTCTATGACCCCGTGACCTTCGAACTGACCCTCACCGGCGATGGCCTCGACAACTCGCTGCAAATCTTCCAAACGGGCGCGAACACCTACCGCCTCGAAAGCGAAACCACCAATATCAACGCCGTCGGAATCGGCACCCTCGACATCGGCAAGCTGACAAAAGTGACCTTCGACGGCCGGGACGGCATGGACGGCTTCGGGCTCGCGAATGTCCGCACGCTCACGGCCCTCTCGTTCACCGGCGGCGGCGGCGACGACTCCTTCTTTGCGAACGATCTGACCGTCAAAGGCACGGTGGAGATCCACGGCGAAGCGGGCGGCGACACGGTGCGATTTGGCGGCCTTTCCACCCTGATCTCCGGTAACGTGATGATCGACTCGGACGTTGCCGCGACGGACAGCATCGATGTCCAGTTCAGTGCACAGAAGACGGTGATCGGCGGCAGCGTGCGCTTCACCGGCGGGGGTGGGCTGGACGTCTTCCAGACCGATGGCCCTGGCACGGCGAGCATCGCCAAGGGGATCGACTTCAACGCCGGCGCGGGCGGCGGACAGCTCGCACTCTTCACCGACACGCGCCTCTCGATCGGCAAACTCCCGACCGGCGAGTCGATCGCGTTTACCGGCGGCGATGGCAACGATGTCCTCGCATTTTCCGGGGCCAGTGCCACGCTCGCGAGTGGGATCCGGATGACGGGCGGCTCCCTCACGAACGCAATCTCCCTGGGAAACATCCACGGGACGTTGAAACTCGGAAAACTCGCCACCGGCCAGTCGATCCTCTTCACCGGCGGCGCGGATACCGACAGCATTCTCACCGACACGGCGAACCTCACCCTGGCCGGCGGGATCGAGTTCACCGCGGGCGACGGCACGAATTTGATCGACCTCGTGAGCGCGAACGGAGTGCTGAAGATCGGGAAGCTCGCGAGCGGCCGGTCCATCCTTTTCAATGGCGGATCGGGGAGCGATGACATCACCTCCGATCTCGCGCGGGTGACGCTGGCCGGGGGGATCGAACTCCTCGGCGCGGGGGGCGGCAACCAGATCGAATTCGACGACGAGGGGGTGGTGAAGATCGGCAAGTTTGGCACCGGCCAATCGGTGAACTTCACGGGCACGACCAACGCGAGCAACACCATCGACTTGGGCGGATTCGTCACGCTGGCGGGCTCCGTGGAAGTGACCGGCGGCACCGGCGGCGACGAGATCGACTTCGACGGCAAGGTCAGCGTCGGCAAGAGCGCGGCGGGCGTCTCGTTGCTGCTCACCGGCGGCGATGGCGATGACGAGATCGACTTTGCGGACAACATCGCCCTGGCCGGCTCGCTGAAGCTCGTCGGGGGCAACAACAACGACCGGATGAACGTCGGAAGCGTCGCCTCCGGCATCGCGACGCTGACCGTCAAAGGGGCCGTGGAACTGGACGGCGGCGCGGGCGAGGACAGCTTCAACGTGGCGGGGCTCTCCGTGACCTTCGGGAGCACGATCACCGTCAACGGTGGCGATGACGCCGATGCGGTCACCCTCTCCACGAGCGGATCGATCGCGGGGAATGTCAGCGTGAACCTCGGCCCGGCGGCCGCGGGGATTCAGTCGGTGTTGCTGAGTCGCAAAGGCTTCGGGTCCAACCTCTTTTTGAAAGGCAGCCTGATCGTCGATGCCGCCGGAGTGACCACCGCGGACACGCTCACGCTCAAGAATGTGTCCGTGGCCAAGGCCATCGACCTCGAACTGGGCGGCGGCGTGAGCACGGTGAATATCGACAACCTCATCGCCGGCGACGCGTTCCGGCTCGACACCCGCGAAGGCGCGGACGTGGTGAACTTCGAGCGTCAAAATCTCTTCGGCGGATCGGTGGTCAAGAAGCTCGCGACCATCCTGCTCGGCGACGGCGACGACCAGCTCGCCATCGGCAATCCGGTCCCGACCGTCGTCCCGCCCTTCCCGGACCACACCCGCGTGAACTTCCTCGGCGGCCTCACCGCGGACGGCGGCGGCCACGCAGCGGGCGACAATCGCACCGACTTCGCCGCCGAGAACACCTTCCCGCCCGGTGTCGTCCCGACGGTGAACGACTTCGAGCAGATGACGCTGTAGCAGCCCGCGGAGTCCAAAGAGTCCGGCGTGGCACGAGCGTCCCGCCCGTAGCTTCAAGGGCACGATGCCCATGCCACATTCGGGGGTGGCGAAAACCCCGGGATCTCGTCTAATTTGGACTCACGCGTGGAATCTCCCGCGCGGCAATTCCGGAGGTCTTCCCATGAACATCCGCATCGAACCACTCGAAAGCCGCATCGCGCCCGCCGGGCTCGTGATGGCGGTTTATGACCCAGCCACCTTCGAACTCACGCTCACCGGCGACGGCGTCGACAATCAGGTGGATGTCTTCCAGACCGGTCCGAACACTTACCGCGTCGAGGGCTCCGGCACCGATATCAACACCGCCGGAATCACCTTCCTCGACATCGGCAAGCTCGCGAAGCTGACCATCAACGGCGGCGCCGACGATGACGACTTCACCCTCACCAATCTTCGCACGCTCACGGCGCTTTCCTTCTCCGGCGGCGACGGCAGGGATGAGCTCCTCGCGGACAACCTCGTGGTCAAAGGCGCCGTGGAACTCCACGCCAATGTCGAGGACGACGGTGCGCGGTTCACTGGGGAGATCACCCAGATCGGCGGCAATGTCACCGCCGACTCGGGCGTGGGCGCCACGGATGGGATGGACGTGTTTTTCGATGCGGATCAGACCGTGATCGGCGGCGGCATATTTTTTACCGGCGGGGGCGGCGGCGACGCGTTGCGCGTCACCGGCGATGGGCCGATGACCATCGCCAAAGGCGTGCAGATCACCTCGGGCGCGGGGCCGATGCTGGTGCGACTCCAGTCCGACGGCCTCCTTAAAATCGGCAAACTCGCGACCGGCGAGTCGGTGCTCTTCAACGGCGGCAGCGCCGAAGATACACTCAATTTCGATAGCGGGAGCGTCTCGCTCTCGGGCGGCATCCGGTTCACCGGCGGCGGCGATAATGACAGGGTTTCGTTTTTCAAGCCTGGTGGGACGGCGAAAATCGGCAAGCTGCCGACCGGCCAGTCGATTCTCTTCGATGGCGGCGCGGACATCGACGAAATCTCAGTCGGCACCGGCAGCGTCACCTTTGCCGGCGGGATCGACTTCACCGGCGGAGACGGCATCAACTCGATCGAGTTTTTTGGCGTCCACAGCGCCATCAAGGTCGGGAAGCTGGCTGGCGGCGAATCGATCCGCTTCGCCGGGGGCGTGGACATCGACTTCATCGACTCGAACGTGGCGAGCCTGACCCTGGCCGGCGGCATTGACTTCACCGCCGGTGACGGGTCCAACTCGGTCGATTTGCGGGACACCCCGGGCACCGTCACGATCGGGAAACTGGCGACCGGCCAATCGATCCGTTACGCGGGCGGCGTGAACGACGACCGCATCGCCTCCGAGGTGGCGAGCCTCACCCTGGCCGGGGGCATCGAGCTGACGGGAGGCGCCGGCGCGAATACGATCGACCTCGCCGGGGAGGCGGCGAAGGCGACGATCGGCAAGCTGCCGAGCGGGCACTCGATCAAGTTCACCGGTCTCGGCGGCGACGACGAGCTTCTCTCGGATCTCGGGAGCCTCACGCTCAAAGGCGGCATCGAGATCACCGGCGGCGACGGCTCGAACCAGATCGACCTCCGAAGCAACCGCGTCGTGAAAATCGGGAAGCTTGCAGGCGGCCAGTCCATCCTCTTCAGCGGCGGCGCGGACGACGACGTGATCGAGGCGACTTCCCGGCGGTTGACCCTCGCCGGCGGAATCGAAATCAACGGCACGGGCGGCAACGACGATCTCTTTTTCACGAGCATCGGCGTGCTGAACGTCGGCAAATTTGGCACCGGCCAGTCGGTCAAATTCACCGGCACCACGGACGCGGACATCGAGGTCGAAATCGGTGGCACGAGCACGCTGGCCGGTTCGCTCGAAGTGATCGCCGGCACGGGTGGCACCGAGATCGAACTCTTCGGAACAGTGACCGTGGGCAAGAGCGGCGCGGGCGTCTCCGTGCTCGTGACTGGCGGCGACGGCGGCGACGACGTCCTACTCAACGACCGCATCGCTCTCGCCGGCTCGCTCAAGCTCGACGGCGGCAACGATAACGATGAGTTGGGCATGACCGGCCTCAAATCGCTGACCGTAAAAGGCCCCATGGAGTTCATCGGCGGCGCGGGCGCGGACACCTTCACGCTGGAAGCCCGCGCCCTCCTGCTCGCGAGCACGCTCACCTTCACCGGCGGCAACGATGCCGACTCGTTCACCATCCAAGCCGACGGCACCATCGCGGGGAATGTGACCGCGAACCTCGGCTCCGCCGCTGCGGGAACTCAGACCGTGATTTTCCAAAGCATGACCGGCCTCCCCTCCGGCCTCCTCTTGAAGGGCAGCCTGCTCATCGATGCCGATGCGACGAACACCACCGCGGACTCGCTCACGATCACCAATGTCTCCGTGGCCAAACTCATCGACCTCAAGCTCGGCGGCGGCGTGAGCACGGTGAACATCGACAACCTCAATGCCGGAGACGAATTCCAGCTCGATTCCGGCAACGGCGCGGACGTGGTGAACATCGAGCGCGGAAACTTCTTCGGCGGCTCGGTGATCAAGAAGCTCGCGACGATCCAACTCGGCCTGGGAGACGACCAACTGCGAATCGGCGGACCGCTCCCAACGCCGAATCCCGCCGGGACGCCGGACAGTACGCGGGTGAACTTCCTCGGCGGCCTCACCGCCGATGGCGGCCTCGCCGGCACCGACAGCCGCAACGACATCGTCGGGGAAAATGACGGCGTCCTGCCGGCGGGCCTGACCGAGTTCGAGGTCACGAACCTCGTGTAGAGACAGTTCGACGTGATCCCCTCCCCGGCATCGGCTGCGAACTGCCCCTCGCCGCAATCTACGAGCGCACCCGGCTGTTGTCGGCGCCGGCCGGTCGTTTCCGCAAAGAAAACCCCGCCAGCGCGATAGATTGGCCGTCCGACCGACTCAAATGCGCCGCCCCCCACACCTCCCTTTCGCCGCGCTGCTCGCCCTGGCGCTGTCTCCGGCGGTGGGGGTGGACTTCTCGCACGACATCGTGCCGATCCTCCGCGAGCACTGCGCGGACTGCCACACGGGGGATAAAAAGAAGGGCGGCTTTTCCATGAACTCGCGCGGCGACCTGCTCGCCGGGAGCGAGAATGGGAAGATGATCGCGGTCGGGAAGAGCGCAGAGAGCAAGCTGGTGGAACTGCTCACCACGGCGGACACCGATGCGCAGATGCCGCCGAGCGATGCGAAACAAAAGCGCGTGCCTGCGGAAAAGGTGGCGCTGCTCCGCGCATGGATCGACGAAGGTGTGACCTGGCAGGACGGCTTCGCTTTCAAAAAAGCGGCCTACGAGCCGCCGCTAAAACCGCGCCGGCCGGTGCTGCCGCCAATCGTGGACGGTCGCGCGAATCCGATCGACCGCATCCTCGACGCCTACGCCGCGAAGCACAGCCTGACGCGCCCGCAGCCGCTCGACGACGCGGCCTTTGCGCGCCGCGCGCACCTCGATCTCGTCGGGCTGCTCCCGGAGCCTGAGGCGCTCGCGAGATTCCTCGCCGATTCCGTTCCGGAAAAACGCGCGCGCCTTGTGCACACGCTGCTGACCCGCGACGTGGATTACGCCGAGCACTGGCTCACGTTCTGGAATGATCTGCTCCGCAACGACTATTCGCGTGTCGGCTTCGGCCCGGGCACGGGCGCGCCGATCACCCGCTGGCTCTACGCCGCGCTGCTGGAAAACAAACCGTACGATCAATTCGTCCGCGAGCTGATCGCCGCGCCGACGCCGGAGAGCGCGGGATTTTCCGCCGGGCTCGCGTGGCGCGGCACGGTGAGCGCGAGCCAGGTGCGCGAGGTGCAGTTCGCGCAGTCGGTCAGCCAGGCCTTCCTCGGCATCAATATGAAATGCGCCTCGTGCCACGACAGCTTCGTGGATCGGTGGAAGCTCAGCGAAGCCTACGGACTCGCGGCGATCTACGCGCAGGCACCGCTGAAGATCGCGCGCTGCGACAAGGAAACCGGCGAGGTCGCGACCGCCGCGTGGCTCTTCCCGGAGATCGGCAACGTGCAAGCGGATGCGCCGCAACCCGAGCGCCTGAAACAACTCGCCGCGCTCATGACCCACGCGGAAAACGGCCGCTTCACCCGCACCATGGTGAACCGCCTCTGGCACCGGCTGATGGGCCGCGGCATCGTGCATCCGGTCGATTCCATGCAGACCGAACCGTGGAGCGCGGACCTCCTCGATTTCCTCGCCGTGCAGTTCGCCGACGATGGCTTCGATGTGAAGAAGACGCTCGCGCTGATCTGCACCTCGCAGGCCTACCAGTCGCGCTCCGTGGTGCGGCAAAAGGACGACAACACCGGCGCATTCGCCTTCACCGGTCCGCGCGCCAAGCGGATGACCGCGGAGCAATTCATGGACGCAGTGTGGACACTCACCGGCACGCAACCCGAGCGCGGCGACGCGCCGGTGCTGCGCGGGCGGGTCGATCCCGGGTTGGCAAAAAATACGCGAGCCGAGGCGCAGTGGATCTCGCAGGGCGAAGCACCCCCGGAAGGCGCGAAGCCGGATCTCGTGGCGCTCGACAAAACCGTCCCCATCGAGCCGCCGGCGGCCGGCAGGCCGGTGAAATTGCGCGGCACGAAAAACAAACTCGTGATGCGGAAGCGGCTCGAACTGCCGGAGGCTCCGGCCCGCGCGCTCGGCGTGTGGGGGCAGGATGTGGCGGGCGTCACGTTTCTCGTGAATAACGGCGCCTATCAAAACGACCGGCAACTCATCCGCACCCGCGGTGTCACGGCGGTGCAGTTCGGCGGTTCACTCAAGAAAGGCGCGAATGAAATCCTCGTCGCGATCGACAAGCCGGCCGGGAAACAACCGCCGCCGAGCTTCGCCTTGCAAATCCAGCTCACGATGCGCGATGGAAGCACCCGGATGATCGGCACCGACGAGACATGGGAATGGTCGCCCGATTTGCCTGATGAAAAGAATCTCATCAACGGCCCCGCGACAAAAAACGCGCAGTGGCTGCCGGTGGTCGCCGCGCCCCCGCAACCACGCCACGAACAAGCGCGGCCCGCGATGCTCGAAACGCTCGCGCACCTCAGCCAGCCACAGCCCCCCGCCCGCGCTTCGCTGATGAAAGCCGACCTCCTCCAGCGCGCCCTCGGCCGCCCCAACCGCGAGCAAATCGTGAGCATGCGCCCGGAAGATCTCACCACCCTCGAAGCCCTCGACCTCGCCAATGGCGACCTGCTCGGCAACGCGCTCGCGGCCGGCGCGAAAAAGCTCGCGGCAAAATCCTGGGACTCGCCCGACGCGCTCACTTCCTGGATCTACCGCGCCGCACTCGCCCGCGAACCTTCCCCCGAGGAACTCACCAGCGCTCGCCCGCTCCTCGGCGAAAAGCCCGCCGAGACCGGCGTGCAGGATTTGCTCTGGGCGGTCTGCATGCTGCCCGAGTTTCAGATCGTGCGGTGAACGAACCCCAAGAGGCGATGTCAACCTGAGCGGAGTTCCGCATGGTGAATGTGGGGACACCGGGATCCAGATCATTCCGGCAATCCGTCGATGACCAGGCGGCTCTTCGATCGAGTGCGAAGGCGAAGCAGTAGGTGAAGTGAACGAAGTTGGGTTTCGGGATTGTCGCCGCCGCGGCGCGCCGCTAGATGTCCGCCCGCATGTTTACACGCTCCACTTCGCAACCGATCTCCGTGGTCACTGGCGGCGCAGGATTTCTCGGATCGCATCTCACCGACCGGCTGCTCGCGGAGGGTCACCGGGTCATTGGGATCGATAACTTCATCACCGGCAACACGGCGAACATCGAGCACCTCGCGGGCAATGAGAATTACCGCTTCATCAAGCACGACGTCTCGAACTACATCTTCCTGCCCGACGATGTGGACTTCATCTTTCACTTCGCGTCGCCGGCCTCGCCGATCGATTACCTGGAGCATCCGATTCCCACGCTGAAGGTCGGCTCCCTCGGGACGCACAACGCGCTCGGGCTCGCGAAGGCGAAGGGCGCGGGCTTTCTGCTCGCTTCCACGAGCGAGTGCTACGGCGACCCGCTGGTCCATCCGCAGAGGGAGGACTATTGGGGAAATGTGAACCCGATCGGGCCGCGCGGGGTGTATGACGAGGCGAAGCGTTTCGCGGAGGCGATCACGATGGCCTACCACCGGTACCATCAGGTCAACACGCACATCGTGCGGATCTTCAACACCTACGGCCCGCGCATGCGGCTGCGCGACGGGCGGGTGGTGCCGGCGTTCATCGGCCAGGCGCTGACGGGCGAGGCGCTCACGATCTTCGGCGACGGTTCGCAGACGCGGTCGTTCTGCTATTGCTCGGATTTGATCGACGGAATTTTCCGGCTTTCGCAGTCGGACTTTCACGAACCGGTGAATATCGGGAACCCGCGGGAGATGACGATCAAGCAGTTCGCCGAGGAGATCATCCGCATCACGGAAACAACGAGCGGGATCGACTACCGCCCGCTGCCGGTGGACGATCCGAAGGTGCGCCAGCCGGATATTACGCGGGCGCGCACGGTGCTCGGATGGGAGCCGCGGGTGGACTTCGACGAGGGCATCCGGAAAACGATCGAATACTTCCGAACCCGCATAAAATAAAGCTTCCGCGCGAGTTGCGTTTTTTTCTTCCCAAGAGAAAAAGAATGGCCGACAAGAGCGCTCGCCTTTCCGGAAACGAAAAGACCAAAGAAAACTCCCCATGAAAACATCCTTCATTTTCGCGTGCGCCCTTGCGGCGCTTGGTATCGCCGCCTCGGCGCAAACCCAGGTCGGACCCGGTTCGGTCAAGCTCGGCAAGGTGGAGCCCGCCGTGATCAAGACGCCGGAATACTCCATCACCGGCGGTCCGCAGAAGCGCTCGAAGATCGGCCAATGGCTGGAAGTCGAGGTGGAGTTTGAGACCAAGCCGGAAGACATCGACGAACTGACCTTCAAGTACACCATCCTGATCGAAAAGCGGCTGCTCGATGGCGAGGTCACCCACATCAACATCCCGAAGGGCCGCGACCATTACTCGGTGGTGTATGTCTCGCCACGCGCGCTCGAAAAGCTGACCGGCGGCAAGCCTCTCTCTCCCGCGAGCATTGAGAACGTCTGGGTCGAGGTGTCGAAGCAAGGCCAGATTCTCGACAAGGCAAGCTTTCGTCCGGGCGTGCCGCCGAATCTGCCTCATTTCGCGGGCTTGGTGTTGAACAAGGACGAAACTCCGTTTGCGCCACTCTTCTACGATCGGTACGAAGCCATCAAGAAGACGCGGTAACCACGGGAGGGCGAATCTTTCATGGCCGCACCCAACCGCATCCTGAGTCTCAACCTCGGCACCCAGACGATCGGGGTCGCTGAGTTCAAGACCGGGCAAAACGGAGGACTCGTCCTTTCCGCATACGAGACGCGCGAACTGCTCGCCGATCCCGCGGCGGACGCGACGAGGCTCGCGCAGACCAAACTCCTGGTGCAGGAGGTGGCCGCGAAGCTGAAGCAAAGGGGCGCCAGGGTGAACTACGCGGTCTCCGCGCAGTCGGTCTTTACGCGGTTTGTGAAGTTGCCGTCTGTCGGCGAGGAGCAGGTGGACCAGATCGTGACATTCGAGGCGCAGCAGAATGTGCCTTACCCGATCAATGAGGTCGTGTGGGACTACCAGCTCGTGGATAGCGGCGACTCCGCGCAGGTCGAGGTGGTGATCGTGGCGGTGAAATCCGATCTGCTCGATGAGATCAACGACGCCGTGGAGCACTCGTCGCTCAAGACCACGCTGGTCGATGTGGCGCCGATGGCGATCTATAATGCCTTTCGCTACAACTACAGCGATGCGACCGGTTGCTCGTTGATCATCGACATCGGCTCGCGGACCACGAACCTCATTTTCATCGAGCCGCACAAGGTCTTCAGCCGCTCGATCCCGAACGGAGGAAGCACGATCACCGCGGCCATCGCGAAGGAATTCCAGGAGCCGTTCGCCGTCGCCGAAGAGCGGAAAAAGCGGGACGGGTTCGTGGGACTCGGAGGCTCGTATGCCGACCCGGACGACGAAGACGTGGCGAGGGTCTCCAAGATCATCCGCAATTCCATGACGCGCCTGCACGCGGAAATCGCGCGGTCGATCGGTTTTTTCCGCTCGCAGCAGGGCGGTCACGCGCCCCAGCACGTCTTCCTCAGCGGGGGCAGCGCATCTCTGCCCTACATGCGGGAGTTCTTCACCGAGAAGCTCCAGTTGCCGGTGGAATACTTCAACGCCCTGCGCAATGTCACGGTGATCAACAGCCTGAACGTCGATGAGATCAGCCGCCGGGCGCACACGCTCGGCGAACTCGTCGGCCTGGCGTTGCGGGGCACGAGCGAGTGCCCGATGGAGTTGAACCTCCGGCCCGCGCGCGTGGTGCGGCGCCACGAGTTGAGCCGCCGGCGGCCCTATCTGATCCTCGCCGGCCTGTGCATTTTTGCCCTGCTCGCGGGCTGGTATGTCTATCTTGACCGGGCCGCGCAGTTGACCGCCGAGGTCGCCGGCGCGCTCGATCGCAAAGCGAGGCCGCTCGCCGAGTTCGACAAGAAAATTGGCGCGGCGATGAAAGACAAGGATGCAGCGCTGGCGAAAGCCGCGCCGCTGATCGCCGCCGTCGATGAGAAAAATTTCTGGGTTCGAATTCTCGACGACATCAACAGCCGCATCCCGGCGGACTACGTCTGGATCACCAGCTTCGAAGCCGCACCGGACACTGCGACCGCTCCGTCTACTGATGAAATTAAACCCGCGGCGAAGCCGGGCGCCAAAGCCGGAGCCCCTGGAATTGCGGCGGCCAATCCGCCGGTGCGACTGACCCTCAAAGGGCTCTATCTCTTCAACGACAAACAAGCGGGCATCGTCGATGACTTCACGCAGAAGCTGAAGGAATCCGAACTCTACACGGTCGATGAGGAAAGCGGGAAACGCTCCGTGCCGAACGATACCGAATGGGCGTTCGAATTTGAGATCCCGCTCATCTTGAAAAACCCGATCGCCCTCCCGGTCCTCGCGACGAAATGAACTGGATCAAGGAAAACAAGTTTCTGTTTGGCTTCCTCGTCGTCATGGCGCTGGGCGTCGGTGCGGGCGGTTGGTACCTGCTCGGAGCCAAGGGGCGTTACGACGAAGCGGTCAGCGATTACGAGCGCCGGGTCGGGGAACTCAACCGGCTCCAGCGGCTACCGACCTTCCCCAACCAGAAGAATCTCGACAAGATCGTCGCGCAGCAGAACGAGGTGAACGCGGAAGTCTCCGCGCTCGCGAGCAGTCTGATGGCGCAACAGATTCCCCTCGAAGAGCTCTCGCCGGAGAAGTTTCAGGACGAGTTGAAGAAGTCGGTGACGGCCGTGAAAACCAAGGCGAGTCAGAGCAGCCCCGCAATCAAACTGCCGGAGCCGAAGTTCTTCCTCGGATTCGAGCAGTACGAAACCGCGCCGCCTGCAAAAGAGGCAGCTGCAGAACTCGGACGGGAACTCAAGGCCATCGAGTGGCTGTGCAATCAGGCGATTGAGAACAAGGTCGCCGAGATCAAACGCCTCGATCGCGAGGCACTGCCTGAGGAAAAAGGCCGGGTAAAAGTACAGGTGAAAAAGCCCGCGGCGCCCGCCAAGGGAGCGCCTGGAAAGCCGGACGCAACCGCCAAGGCAGGGTCACGATACGAGGTCGAGAAGCATCGCATTGAACTCACCTTCGTGGCCGATCAGGCGCGTTTCCGCCAATTCCTAAACGCGATCGTGAGTCACAAAGGCCAGTTCTTTATCCCCCGCCTGGTGAGTGTGAAGAACGAAAACACAAAGGCCCCTCCCCGGATCGCCGCAGCCGCAGCCGTGGAGGTGCCAGCCGCTCCCGACCCAAACGCTCCCGCCGCCGCGACACCGCCAACCGTTGCAGCCCCCACCGCCCCTGCCGTCGCCTCCACGTACATCGTTGGAGAGGAGAAAGTCGAAGTCACGCTCGTCCTCGAAATGGTCGATTTTCACGAAGCCGCCTCGAAATAGCGTCTATGAACTGGATCAAAAAGCGTTACGACCAGTTTATCCTCGTGCTTGCCGCCTTGGCGTTGCTCGGGCTCTCTGGGTTGCTCGCACTTCGCGCAAAGAATTTCCCCGAGAACTTCGCCGATGCACACGTCACCGTGGTGCCTGGCGACAAGATCCCCGAGCTCGACCTCTCGATCGTGAAAAAGGCGGAGGCGCAGGTCGCCCAGCCTGCGAAATGGGCGCCCGCCAAGGAAACCAACGCCTACATCTTCGCGTCGGACCGATACATCATTGATCCTTCGACTTCGCTTCCCAAGAAACCGAAATCCGGCTCGCTGTATAAGGACTCGCTGACCTCCAAGGACATCCCGAACAGCTACTTCATCGACCACAACCTTTCGCTCCTGGATCCCAGCGTTCCCAAGCAGGACCCCGACAAGGATAACTTCACCAACGAGGATGAATGGCGTGGGACCCGCGATCCCTCGGACGTGAACAACTGGCACGACAGCACCGATCCGAATGACGCGAAGTCACATCCGCCCCTCTATACAAAGCTCTTCCTCAAGCAGTGGATTCAAATCAAGTTCCGCCTGCTTTTTCAGGCCTACGACGGCGATCCAGCCAAGCCGGAGGAAATGACTTTCCAGATCAACGCCGTCGATCGCGGCCGGAAGACGGAGTTTTTGAAGCTCGGAAAAAAAGTCGCAAACTCGCCCTACCAACTCGAGAAATTCGAGCTCAAGATGTTGAAGAACCCGAGCACGGGAGCGGAAAAGGATGTGTCGGAACTGACCGTCTTGAATACGGAAACCAACGACACCGTGGTGCTGGTGAAGGCGTTGGAAACCAACTCACCCGACTCGTTCGCCAAGTTTGATTACCAGTTCACCGGCAAGGACATCGACGTCAAGAAGCTCGGGGAATTCGTCCTCCTCCCGGACAAGGACACCCGGTACAAACTCGTTGACATCAAAGAAGGCCAGGCCGTAATACAGCTCCCCGGCGGGGAAAAATACATCGTCATACCCGATCCTCGCACCAAGAAATGACCGGGCACCGCTTTCACTCCGCTCCGGAGCAGTCGCTGCAAGCCTGCGGCCCTTTCTACCAGATCGCAGCATTATCCCACTTTCCTAAATTCAGAACGCCATGATGAAAACCCCACTCGCCACCACCATTTCATCCGTGCTCTTCGGCAGCCTAGCCCTCGCCCCGACCCTGAGCTACGGACAGGGCGGCTATCGCGCCGAGACTGCGGCAGAGCGCGAGCTGGCCCGGCGGCCGGACTACGTGCGGCGCGGGGAGGCGGCGATCGAGAAGGGCGACAAGGCGATGGATGACAAGGATTATGACCAGGCTGTGGCCCAGTATAAACTGGCGGTGGACATCATCCCGAATGCGTCGAATTCCCGGCGTCAGTATCTTCGCGCGCTCGATAAATTCTCCGAGGCCAGTGTCAAACTCGCCGAACAACGGATCACCGAGGGACGCTATCAGGACGCGGAAAACACCCTCACGCTCGTTCTCGATGACCGCTACAATCCACGCTACAAGGACGCGATCATCATCCTCACCCGCCTCGAGCAGCCGGATTATTACAATAAGACGATCACCCCGAAATTCCGCGGCAACGTCGAGCAGGTGAAACAGTATTTCGTGGAAGCAGACGGGTTTTATCAATCCGGCCGCTACGACCTCGCGCTCAAGCGCACTGAGCAGATCCTCAACCTCGATCCGTACAACATCGCGGCCCGCAAGATGCAGGAGAAGGTGAACAAGGCGATCGACGACTACGGCATCGCCAGCTACAACGAAACCCGGTCGCGTGCGGTCAGGAATCTGGACAAGGCGTGGGCAAATCCGATTCGCCGCTTCAACCTGCCCACCGGCGTCGTCGTCGAACAGACGAGGACCGAGATCAGCCGCACCGACCTGATCACGCGGAAACTTGAGCGCATCATCATTCCGAAGCTCGAGTTCAAGGAAGCGACGATCGCGGAAGCGGTTGAGTTTCTGAAGGAAAAGAGCCGTGTACTCGACACTACGGATCCAAATCCGGCGAGCCGCGGCGTCAACATCGTCTTGAAACTCGAAGGAGGCACTGGCGGTGCCGTGCCCGAAGCCGCGCCAGCGCCCGGCGCTCCGGCGATCCCCGGTCTTGAGGCCTTGCCAGGCGCCGCCCCGGCGCCCGCGGGTGGTGCGATGCCGGCATTCGGTGGTGTTGCTCCGGGCGACCAACGGATCACGGTTTCGCTGACGAATATTCCTCTTTCCGAAGCCCTCCGCTACGTGACGAATCTGGCGGGCCTGAAATACAAGGTCGAGCCGTTCGCCGTTTCCATCGTCCCGGCGAGCACCAATACCGAGACGGTCATCACCAAGGAATACAAGGTGCGCCCCGATTTGATCGGCCGTGGTCCCGCGAATGTCGCCGAGCCAGGGGGACTCGGGGCACCGGCCGGCGGTCCAGCCGATGCCACCCGCGGGGGTTCCGGCATCGCCAAGCGCGAGGCGGCCAAGGACTGGCTGATCGCCAATGGCGTGACCTTTGGCCCCCAAGCCTCGGCGATTTACATTCCATCGAGCACGAAGCTCATCGTCCGCAATACTCAGGAACAACTCGATCTCGTCGAATCAATCATCGCGGCCGGTGAATCCGGCAGCGGCGTCGTGCAGATCGAGATCGAGTCGAAGTTCGTCGAAATCTCGCAGAACAATCTCAAGGAACTCGGCTTCGACTGGCTGCTCGGCGGGGCGAACATCCCGGGGTCGAATCGTGTGTTCGGCGGCGGCGGCACGCCTGGATTCTCACCGGCAACCAACCCCCAAGACTTTACTTTTGTGACCCCTGGAGGGACCGCAGTAGGTTCCAACCCCGTGACGGCGGGCAATCGCAGCGGACAGAACGCGATCAGCCAGAATGCCATTGATGCGCTCATCTTCGGCATCGCGGGCAACTCCGCTCTCGGGCCCGGGATCGCCGCGCTCTCCGGCGTCTTCACCGATCCGCAGTTCCAACTCGTGATCCGGGCGCTCAACCAGAAAAAGGGCGTCGATCTCCTGTCCGCACCGCGCGTCACCACCAAACCCGGCCAGCGGGCGGTCATCGAAATTATCCGCGAGTTCCGTTACCCGACCGAGTTCGACCCACCCCAGATTCCGCAGACCTTCGGCAACCAGGGCAACACGGGCGCCGCGGGCGGTGTCGTCATCGGCGCTCCACCCTCATCCTTCCCGGTCACGCCGACCACGCCGACCGCATTTGAAACACGGAATACCGGTGTCACGCTCGAAGTGGAACCCAACCTTGGCCCCGACGGTTACACCATCGACCTCAACCTCGTCCCGCAGGTCGTCGAGTTCGAAGGCTTCATCAACTACGGAAGCCCGATTCAATCCACGGCCACCAACCCGATCACCGGCGTGACGACCACGAATGTCATCACCCCGAACGTCATCAATCAGCCGATCTTCAGCACCCGGAAGGTCACCACGAGCGTCAGTGTCTTCGACGGCCAGACCGTCGTGCTCGGTGGACTGATGCGCGAGGACGTGCAGAAGATCGAAGACAAGGTGCCGCTGCTCGGTGACATCCCGCTCCTCGGACGCCTCTTCCGGTCGAGTGTGGATCAGCACCTCAAGCGGAACCTCGTCATTTTCGTCTCTGCGCGGCTGATCAATCCGGCTGGCGACCCCGTCCGCCCGACCGATGAGATCGAAGAAATCGTGGAAACCCTGCCGGCTCCCGAGATCATGCTCGAGCCGAGCACGCTCCCATTGATGCCCAAGTAAGGGGCCCGTGCCCATCCTCGGCATCACCGGAAGCATCGCCACCGGGAAGTCCACTTTTGCGCGTTCGCTGCTTCGCCGTTTGCCAGCGGAGCTTTTCGACGCCGATCAGGCCGCTCACAGCTTGCTCACGCAAGCACCGGAGATTCGGCTCGCTGTCGAGCAGGCTTTTGGCGCTGATCTTTACGATCCCGAGGGCAAACCCGACCGGGGCCGCTTGCGGGACTTGGTTTTTGCCGACCCGCAGAAACGTCGGCGCCTCGAGGAGATTCTCCATCCAGCGATCCGCGCTCTTTGGACAGCCCGCGGCGAAAGTGCCCGACGCCAAGAATCCTGGTTCGTGGCCGATATTCCCCTGCTATATGAAACCGGAGCCGAAACCCACTGCGATCGCGTGGTCGTGGTCGCCTGCTCCCCAGCCACCCAGCGGCGCCGCCTCGCCACCGATCGCGCGCTCGACAGTGAAACGGCGGACCGAATCATCGCCGCTCAACTCGACCTCGAAACAAAAATTAGAAAAGCCGATCACTTGATCTGGAACGATTCTACGGTTCCCTGCCTTGATGGGCAGGCGGACCTGCTCGCCAGTTGGCTTAGTCAATCTTATGGATGAAACTCCCGCTCCTCCTTCACCGGAGGAAACATCTGCCCCAACTGCAGCCTCCGCGATAGCCGAGCCTCCTCCCGTGCCGGAGAAACTTTGGATCGACGAACTCCACCGCGAAACGCTGGTGGAACTCACCGAGCGCGCGGCAAAATTTCACATCAAGCTTAACGCGGACAAGACGCGCCATCACCTTGTCTTCGACTTGCTCAAGGTCTATGCGTCCCGCGGGACGGAACTCTACGCCGATGGCGTGCTCGAAGCCTCGCCGCAGGGCAGCGGTTTTCTGCGCTGGCCGTATTACAATTTCCGCGCGCTGCCGCAGGACGTTTACGTCCCGAGCCATCTGGAGCGTCAGTTTTTCCTTCGCAACGGCAACCGCCTCACGGCGCGGATTCGCCCGCCCCGGGATCGGGAAAAATACATCACGATCGACCAGATCATCACGATCGAAGGGATCCCCGTTGGTGAATGGCGCGAGACTATTGAATTCGACAAGCTCACCGCGCTCCATCCCACCGAGCGCATCGTCCTGGAAAATACAAAGTGGCGCTCCATCACCCCGCGGGCGATCGACCTTATCGCCCCGCTGGGTCGCGGGCAGCGCGGGCTGATCGTGGCGCCGCCACGCACCGGCAAGACAATCCTGCTCAAGGACATCGCCCTTTCGATCCTCGCGAACTCGCCGGAGACACATCTCATTTTGCTCCTTGTCGATGAGCGTCCCGAGGAGGTCACTGACTTCAAACGCTCGGTCAATTGCGAGATCTACAGTTCCACTTTCGACGAAAGTCCGAGCCGGCATACCGCGGTCGCGGAACTGGTCAGCGATCGCGCGAAACGTCTCGTCGAACTTAAGCGCCACGTGGTGATCCTGCTCGACTCCATCACGCGTCTCTCCCGCGGTTACAATAATCTCCAGGGCAACCGGGGGCGCACCATGTCCGGAGGTGTGGACTCGAAGGCGCTGGTCAAACCGAAGAAATTCTTCGGCGCCGCGCGCAATACCGAGGAAGGCGGGAGCCTGACGATCCTCGCGACGGCGCTGATCGAGACAAACAGCCGCATGGACGATCTGATTTTCGAAGAGTTCAAAGGCACGGGCAACATGGAACTGCACCTCGACCGCGGACTCTCGGACAAACGCATCTTTCCAGCGATCAACATCCTCGCCTCGGCGACAAGACGCGACGAACTGCTTTACCACCCGCAGGAGTTTGCGAAGATCGTGGTCCTGCGGCGCCAGCTCGCCGCGCTGCCTCCCTTCGAGGCGACCGAGATTTTGATTCACGCCTTGAAGTCCACCAAATCCAACGCCGAACTGCTCCTCTCCGGCCTGCGGGGATGATGATCCCGGTGATTGAAACCGCCGAAGCGCTTGCGGCGATCCTGCCCGAGCTGGGACCGCACGACCGCATCCCGATCGATACCGAGGCGGACAGCCTGCACTGCTACTTCGAGAAACTTTGCCTGATCCAGATCAGCGTCCCAGGCCACGATTTCCTCATCGATCCGCTCGCGGATTTCTCGCTCGATCCGCTCTTCTCCGCGCTCGCCGGGAAGGAACTCGCGATCCACGGGGCGGACTACGATCTGCGCCTGCTGCGCCGCGTCGGCTTCGCCGGACCGGCTCGCGTTTTCGACACGATGATCGCCGCCCGGCTGTGTGGAATTCCCGAGTTCAGCCTCGCCGCGCTGATCTTGAAATATTTCGGCGTCCAACTCGCGAAAGCTTCCCAGAAAGCCAATTGGGCGCGCCGTCCCCTGCCCCAGATCATGACGGATTACGCGATCAAGGACACCCACTACCTGCTCGAGATCGCCGCGATCCTGGAGGCGGACTTGCGCCGACTCGAACGCTGGGAGTGGTTCCAGCAGAGCTGTGAGCGCGCGATCGTCGCATCCACCATCGTCCGCGAGCGCGACCCCGATCAGCTCTGGCGCATCACCGGGAGCAAGGATCTGCGCGGCCGGTCTTCGGCGCTGCTCAAGGCGCTCTGGGCCTGGCGCGACGCCGAGGCGCAGGCGGTGGATCGCCCGAGCTTTCACATCCTGCACAATGAACAGCTCGTCGAAGCAGCCGATCGGTTTGACCGCGGGCTGGAGGTGGATTACGCCCAGCTCAAAGGCAGCCGGCGCGCGCGATTTTTCCAGGCGGCTCGCGAAGCTCTCGCGCTTCCCGAAACGGAGTGGCCGCAGATCATTCGGAAGCCTCGACCCCGCACCACTCGCGAGGAAGAGGCAAAATTCAAGCAGCTCAAAACGAAGCGCGACGAGGCCGCCGCAGCGCTCCAACTCGATCCATCATTGATCGCTCCGAAACTGGTCCTCGAAAACCTCGCCGCGAATTTCGACGAAGCAGCGACGAAGATGATGCCCTGGCAGCGCGCGGTGCTCGGCCTCTGAGCCCGCCTCGGGCTCCGCGTTAACCGGGCGGTGGGCTTCCGCCCGCCGACTCAGGCAGGGGTTCACTCGGAGGTGGAGGTGGCGGCGCGGGAATCGCCCCGCGGCTCGGCGCGCCGCCCCGCTTGACGGTGGCGTCGACGGACTTTTCACCGCGTTCTTTCCAAGTCCCCTCTTGCAGAGTGCGGGTCCAGTAACCGTCACCTTTTTTCGGGGAGTAAAGGGAGCGGCGGTTGGCGAGAGTATCGCACGCGCAGAGCGAGAGGACGCAAATCGCGAGCGCAAGGAGGGACATCGGAAGTTTCACGGCGCGCATGGGAACAGAACACCATGGCGGTGTCAACGGGCCGATGCCAAGAGCGCGCGCCAGACTGCGAAACTCGCTCAATTCACGCCTGGATAACGTCGCGGGAATTGGTTTCGCCCTGGCCGGCCGGTTACACCGAGCCTGCGGCACGGAGCCCGATGAACCGTGCGTGGCCGCGAAGACGGAACGCATCGGAACTTGCTCTTCACGCCCCGGCCCGAAGCCATAGACTCCCGCGAATGAACTCCCGATACCTTCGTCTCCTCGTCGTCCTGAGCGGCGCAGCCCTCGTGTTCTCGTCATGCACGCTGCTGGAGCCAGGCTCCCCGTCTGCCGCGGTGACGGTCAAGGCACGTTCTTCTTTCGACGTATCCTCGATCCTCGAGCGGGTCTTTGTGGACGATGGATATCAGACGATCCAACGCACCGGAGACGGCATCACCTTTGAAAGCAAGGCGAGCAAAACGGATAACCTGCTCTACGGAAATTGGAACGAAAGCAAGGTCACCCAGCGGGTCACCGTGACGATCGCCTCGCGCGGCGACGAAACCTATCGCCTTCGCTGCCTCCCTTCCGTGGTCCGGGATCCGCACGACGTCTCATTCGAGGATCAACACCGCCGCTTTCAGCCATTCTCACTTCATTACGGCAGCCTCATGCGCGAAGTGCGGCGCCAGTGCAACGAGCTGTGGCTCAGCCAAAGTCCGTCAGACTAGGACTTCGTTCACCAGGTCGCCGTACACGTCGGTGAGGCGGAAATCGCGGCCCGCGTAGCGGTAGGTGAGCTTTTCGTGATCGAGACCGAGCGCGTGGAGCAGCGTCGCGTGGAGGTCGTGCATGTGGACTTTGTCCACGATCGCGTGGTGTCCGAATTCATCGGTCTCACCGAAGGTGATGCCGGGTTTGAAGCCGCCGCCGGCCAGCCACACCGTGAAGCCGGCGGGGTTGTGATCGCGCCCGGTGCCGTTCTTTTCGGCGTAAGGCGTGCGCCCAAACTCGCCGCCCCACCACACGATCGTGTCTTCGAGCAGCCCGCGCTGCTTGAGATCGGCGAGCAGGCCGGCGACCGGCTTGTCCACAGCCTTCGCGTGGTCACCGTGCTTCTTCAGGTTCGAGTGCTGATCCCACGCCGGGTTGTTCGTGTTATCGCCGTAGTTCACCTGCACGAAGCGGACTCCCGCCTCGCACATGCGCCGCGCAAGCAGGCACTGCCGGCCGAAGTTATCCGTCTCCTTTTCGCCGATGCCGTAGAGCGCGTGCGTCTCGGGCGTTTCAGCATCCACCTTGAGCACCTCGGGCGCCGAGCCTTGCATGCGCCAGGCGAGTTCGTAGCTGTTGATCACGGCCTCCAGTTCGCTGTCGCCGGGCTTCGCGCGCAGTTGCTCGGCATTGAGTTCGCGCAGCAGGTCGAATTGCCGCGCCGCCTCCGCTCCGGTGCGCGGCGGTTGCAGATTGCGGATCGTCGCCTCCGCTGCCGGCACGCCCGCGCGACCGATCGCCGTGCCTTGATAGATTGCGGGGAGAAAGGCATTACCGTAATTGCGCGGCCCGCCATTGCCGAGACTCGGACTGATCGTCACAAAGCCGGGCATGTTCTCGTTCTCGGTGCCGAGACCGTAATTCACCCACGATCCCATCGACGGGCGGACGAATGTCGTCGTGCCGGTGTGCAAAAAGAGCGTGGCTGGGCCATGCGCGATGCCCTCGGTGTGCATCGAGCGGATCACGCACATCTCGTCGGCGTGCTTCGACATTTCCGGGAAAAGATTTGACGCCCACAAGCCGCTCTGGCCGTGCTGCGAAAAATCCCAGAGCGGTTTCATCACGCGCATCTGCGGGCTCTTGCCGGTCTTCGCCAGGCTGCGCAGATCCGCGAAGTCCATCATCTTGCCGTCATCCGCCAGCAACCGCGGCTTGTAGTCGAAGGAATCGACGTGGCTCACCCCGCCTTGCATGAAGAGAAAGATGATCCGCTTCGCCCGCGCCGGATGATGCGGCGCTTTCGGAGCGAGCGGATTCGGCGCCGCGGCCCGTGCTTTCTGTTGCGCGGCGAGGCTCGCGAGCGCGAGGTAGCCGAAGCCGCAGCCGAGTTGTTTCAGCGCCGTGCGGCGGGTGGGGAGGATGGGATTCATGGCGGGTTTAGGCAGGTTTCAAAAAGGGGGCATCCTGAGCGGAGCGCAGGCGGAAAGGTGGGCGGAGCGCAGTCGAAGGATCTGTGACTTTTTCTGCCGCAACGTCCACCGCGGGGAAATGATTGGAGATCCTTCGACTCCGCTTTGGTCGCTTAGGCTCCCTGCGCTGCGCTCAGGATGACACGTTTTAAGCGCGCGCATGCTATTCGAGGTAACGGAAATCGAGGCAGGCGAAGAGCATCTGGTGCAACTCGGCCCACGCTTCCGGCGAGGCGTTCGCGCCGAGGAAGCGCCGGCATTTTCCCAGCTCCCCGGCGGACGGCGCGCGGCCAAGCGTGCGGCGGAAGGCGGCGGTAATGCGTTCGTCATCGCTGCTGGCGGCGGCGAGCGTGCGTTCCGCGGCAGCTTGGGCCTGCTCGATGACGAAGGGGTGATTGAGAAGGTAGAGCGCCTGCGGAGCGACGGTGCTCACGTTGCGCTGGCCGACCGATTGATTGATGTCGCCGAAGTCGAAGACCTCGAACAGCTCAAGTCGTTTGTTGCGAAAGGCCGGCGTGTAAACGCTCCGACGTTTGTCGGCAAAGACGTAACCGTATTCCGTGTTCTGCGCGGAGAAGTTATTTGCGTCGATGTCGCCCGCGTTGCCGATGTTCAGCCCGCCGACCTTGAGATCGAGCTGCCCGCTCACGCTGAGCAGGGTGTCGCGGATTTGCTCGGCATCGAGCCGGCGGCGATTGGCGTGCGCGAAGAGGCGGTTCTCGGGGTCGGCGGCGGAAGGCTTCGCCACCGCCTGCTGCCACGTCCGGGAGAGCACGATCTCGCGCACCAGCTTCTTCACGCTCCAGCCCTCGGCCACGAAGCGCGTCGCGAGGTGATCGATCAGCTCCGGGTGCGACGGCTTTTCGCCCGTGGTGCCGAAGTTATCCACCGTGCGCACCAGGCCGGCGCCGAAGAGCCATGTCCACACGCGATTCACGAAGACACGCGTGGTCAGCGGATTCTCTGCGCTCGCGATCCAGTCCGCGAGTTCGCGGCGGCCGCTCTCCTTTTCCGGCAGCTCGGGCGTGGTCCGCAGCGCCACTTGCAGGAAGCCGCGCGGCACCGACTCGCCGCGTTGCTTCTCGATCCCGCGCACGCGGATCTGCGCCGCGGCGATCTCCTCCGCATCCGCCACCGCCATCGCCGTTTCGCGCGCCGGCCCTTCCTTGGTCAGCTTCTTGAGCTGCGCCTCCAGCCGCTTCAGCTTCCGCGCCGATTCCTGTGCCGCGGTGAGTGTTGCGGGCGATGCTTTAGGATCCTCGGCGACCTCCGCCCCTTCCGGCAGGAGTTGCAACGCATCGACGGTCACAAACTTCGTCGTGCCTTCATTCGACACCAGCACGTAGCCCGCGCCGTCTTTCTCAAACCGATATTTCCCCAGCGAGAGGAACCGTCCATCGATCGGAGGCACCTGCGTCTGATCCACGTAAATCGTGTCTTCGCCGTCGGCGTGAAAGATGGTCACGCGCACGTTGTCGGCGCGGTTGTCGAGCGGCGAATAGGCAAGGCGCACGTCATAGCGCGCGGTGGCTGGCACGGCGGGAGTGAAGGTCACCGTCTTCTCGCCTTTGCCGTCGTTTTCGTCGGTCAGGTAATACTCGCCGATGTAGGTGCGCACATGCGTCGAGTGCTTCCATGTGCCGACCACCTTCGCCTCCGCATCGTCGATCACGATGCCGGGAAGATCCTTCGGTGCGATGGAAGTCCCCGGCTGCGTCGTCGTCTGACTCAGTGCTTTCGAGGCCTCGGTCACTTCCTTTTTTGCCACCTCGATCTGCTTCTCCAACGCGGCCACTTTTTTCTCGTGCTCGCGCAGCGCGAGCTCGGTCGGGCCGTCGCCGGGGAGCGGTGCGGCGATCCAGCGGGCCACATTGTCGGTGTAATTGAAGAGCGTCCTGGTGGACGCGAAGATGCCGGCCAGCGCGTAGTAGTCGCGCTGCGGCACCGGGTCGAACTTGTGATCGTGACAGCGCGCGCAGCCGATCGTCTGGCCGAGGAAGGCACGGCCGAGCGTCTCGAGTTGCTCGTCGATCACGTCGAAGCGGAGCTGCTGTTTGTCCTGCTCCTCGTAGTTCGTCGGCCCGAGCGAGAGAAATGCCGTGGCCGTGAGCTGACGGCGCGCCTCGGCCGGAGTGGGCGCGGGCAGCAGGTCGCCGGCGAGTTGCTCGCGGATGAAACGATCGAACGGCACGTCCGCATTAAACGCGTCGATCACGTAGTCACGGTAGCGCCACGCGTCCTTGAAGAGCAGCGTCCGCCCGCCGCCGCTCGATTCGGCAAAGCGCGCGACATCCAGCCAGTGCCGGCCCCATGTCTCGCCGAACTGCGGGGAGGCGAGGAGGCGGTCGGTGAGATTGGCGATTGCGGATTGCGGATTGCGGATTGATTCCGCGGCGAACGCGTCCAGTTGCTCGGGCGTCGGCGGGAGGCCGATGAGATTGTAGTAAAGGCGGCGGGCGAGCGCGGCGGGCGCGGTGTCCGGCGCGGGGGTGGCTCCGGCGGCTTCGATCTTTGCGAGGATGAAGCGGTCCAGATCATTGCGGGGCCATGCGGTGTCTTTCACCGCCGGCACTGCGGGTCGCTGGATCGGTGCATAGCTCCAAAATTTTCGCCCTTCCTCAATGCTCAGGCCGGTCTGCTTTTTTGCCACGGCAGCCCCGCCGCGCGGATCAGGCGCGCCCATTTTCACCCACTCCTCCAGCACGGCGATCTCGGCTGGCGGCAGCTTCTTCTTCGGCGGCATCTCGAGGTCGTGATCCTTCCAGCGGATCGCAGTCACGAGCAGGCTTTCGTCGAGGTTGCCCGGCACGAGGGCGGGGCCAGTGTCGCCGCCCTTCATCCAGCCGTCGCGAGTGTCGAGATGCAGCCCACCCTTCACCTTCTTCGCGTCGCTGTGGCACTCGAGGCATCGCTCGGTGAGAATCGGCCGCACTTTCTTCTCAAAAAACTCCACGCCCGCGGCGTCCGGCGCGCTGTGGGAAGGGCACGCACCGGCGAGGAGCACGGCAGTGGCTAGGACTCGTGAACGGAAAATCATGGGAGGTTCTGCTAGATAAGTCCCGGGAAGGGAAACTTGGGACAATAATTTCGCGCGTCCAAGTCGGCTGGTTTGCGGACTTTCTCAAGTGAAGAGCCATGTCCCCGCAGGATCCCGCCGAAGCCACCCACGCTGCGCCTGACGCTCGCCGAGCGCTGAGCGAAGTAGCAGCCGACGTCAGGAGGCTCTGACCTTCCGCTCAGAATTCGCGAGCCTCGTGACCTCGGCTGCTACGCGAGCAACGGCTTCACGATCTCGCCAGCCACATCCGTGAGCCGGTAGTCGCGCCCCTCGTGGCGGAAGAGCAGCCGCTGGTGATCCACGCCGAGGAGATGCATCAGCGTCGCGTGAAAGTCATGCACGTGGACCGGGTCGCGGATGATGTTGTAGCCGAACTCGTCCGTCTCCCCGTGGATGTAACCGCGCTTCACACCGCCGCCGGCCATCCAGATGGTGAAGCACCGCGGATGATGATCGCGACCGAACGTGTCCTTCTTGATCTCGCCCTGGCTGTAAGCCGTGCGACCAAACTCCCCGCCCCAGATCACCAGCGTATCGTCGAGCAAACCGCGTTCTTTCAAGTCCATGACGAGTGCCGCGCTCGCCTGATCGGTTTCCTTGCACTTCGTCGGCAGATTTTGCGGCAGGCCACCGTGATGGTCCCAGTCGCGGTGGCAGAGCTGGATGAAACGGCACCCGCGCTCCGCCAGCCGACGCGCGAGCAGGCAGTTGTTGGCAAACGAGGGCTTCGCCGGATCTGCGCCGTAGCGGTCGAGCATCTCTTTCGGCTCCTGCGTGAGGTCGGTCAGCTCCGGCACGCTCGTCTGCATGCGGAAGGCGAGTTCGTAGTTTTCGATCTGCGCCGCGATCGCCGGATCGCCTAGCTGGCCGAGGGCGAGGCGGTTCAGTTCGTTTGTGGAATCGAGGAGCTGCCGCCGCGTCGTCGCGCTCACGCCGGGCGGATTCGAGACGTAGAGCACCGGATCGCCCGCGTTACGAAACTGCACCCCGCCATGTTGCGCGGGCAGAAAGCCATTCCCCCAATACCGCGACTGCAACGGCTGCCCGCCACCACCGCTGGTCAGCACCACAAACGCGGGCAGATCGTGATTGTCGCTGCCCAGCCCGTAGCTGCACCACGCGCCCATCGTCGGCCGCCCCGGCTGCTGATGCCCGGTGCCAAAGAACGTCACCGCCGGATCGTGATTGATCGGCTCCGTGAAGATCGAGCGGATGAACGTGCATTCGTCCGCGATCTTCGCCGTGTGCGGCAGCAGCTCCGACAGCTCCATGCCGACATTGCCGTGCTTTTCGAATTTGAACGGCGACCCCACGCAAAAAAGATTCTTCTGCCCGCTCGTCATGCCCGTGATCCGCTGCCCCTTGCGCACGCTCTCCGGCAGATCCTGGCCCGTCATCTCGGTGAGCTTCGGCTTCGGGTCGAAGAGATCGAGATGCGACGGCGCCCCGCTCATGAACAGGTAGATCACGCGCTTCGCCTTCGGCGCAAAATGCAGCGTCTTCAGCGCGCCGGGCACCGCGAGTTCGCCGGTCGTTCCCGCGGCGAAGAGCCGCGGATTCAGCAGCGAAGCCAGCGCCATCGCGCCGAGCCCGGTGGTGCTTTTCCGGAGGAAAGTGCGGCGGGTAAGCGCGGTCTGGATCTGGTGCGAGAGGTCCATGGTTCGGAGGAAAGAAGCAGCAGCGGAGACGATGTCCAGCAGGCCGGATTTCTTAGCCGGAACGATTCAATGAAACCCGGCGCCTACGGAATTGAACCGAGGACCGACGGCCGTTCGAGCCGTTCGCAGATTGCACCGGCGTTGACAGTCCCGGACCTCGGTCGCACGATGCGCGGCAATTTCCCGCCGCCATGCTTCATCCTACCAAGCTCGCCGTGTGGTGTTGCGCGCTTCTGCTCAGCGCGGTGGTCGCGTTCGCTGCGGAAGACGACGTAGCAATTGCCATCGTTTACGACACTTCCGGCAGTATGAACGACGCCGCGAAAGGCAAGGGCGCGAGCGGCGAACCGAAGTATGTCGTCGCCAACCGCGCGCTCGGCGCGATCGTGACGCGGCTGGAGAAGTTCGCGCAGGGCGGCGGACGCAAGCTGCAGACCGGGCTGTTCATTTTCCGCGACAAAGGCTCCCAGGAAGCGGTGAAGCTCGGGCCGTTCGATCCTGCGGCGCTGCGCGGATGGCTCGCCGGATTTTCGCGACCGACGGGCGGCACGCCGCTGGGCACGGCCGTCGCGGATGCGGCGCAGGCGTTGGTGAAAACCAAGGCGGGCGCGCGGCATGTGCTGGTCATCACCGATGGCGAAAACACGGTCGGGCCGCTGCCGGAAGTGCTGCTGCCGAAGGTGCTCGACGATTCCATGAAACAAAGCGCACCGGTCTTCCTGCACTTCGTCGCCTTCGATATCGACGCGCGCGCCTTCGCCGGCGTGAAGAAGCTGGGTGCCACCCTGGTCAGTGCTGCCAATGAAAGTCAGTTGAACGACAAACTCGGATTCATTCTCGAAGAAAAAATCCTGCTCGAAAAAGAATAACCCATCCCACTCACGACTATGTTCCGCGCCCTCAAACGCATCTTCATTTACCTCGGACTCATGGCGGAAAAAGCCACGGAGAACGACGCCATCAACGCCGCCGTGGTGGAGCGCGGCATCCGCGACTCCAAGGCGCGCGCCGACAAGGCGGCCTACGCCAACGGCCAGCTCGCCAGCCAGAGCGCGCTGCTCAAGGATCAGGTCAAGAAGCAACACCGGCAGAAGCAGGAACTCGAAGCCCTGCTGCGCGCCGCTGCCGCCGCCGGCGACGAGGACAACGGCGCGCACTACGCCGAGGAACTCGCGCAGATCGAGCAGGACATCGCGGACAACACGGAACAGGTGAACAACCTCGAGGCGCTCTATAAGCAGAACACCGACATCATTGCGACGAGCATCAAGGAGATCCAAAAGTTCGAGCGCGAGTTCGAGCAAACCAAGGCGCGCGTGGCCGTGAGCAAGCAGCTCGAAAGTCTCTCCGGCCTGATGAAATCGAGCGTGACCGAGCTCCAGGGCGTGCTCGGCGGCGAGACCGCGCAATCGATGCAGCAGCTCCGCGAGAGCGCCGCGAAAGGCGAAGGCCAGATGCGGGCGACAATGGACATCGCAAAGGAAGTCGGCTCCGGCATCGCGCGCCAGCAGGAGATGAAAAAGGCGCGCGGCAAGATGCTCTTCGACCAATACAAACAAAAGATGGGCATGGTGCAGCCCGACGCCGCCGCGCCCACGCCGGAAGCACCGGCTCCCGAGCGGCAGAAGATCGCGGAGTGACTCACGTCGAAGAGCCGAGCCGCAGATTTGCGCGGATGAAACGCAGATTTCAGAATTCCTATCTGCGCACATCTGCGTTCATCTGCGGCTAAATTTCACCTTATGACCACTCGCGGAAAACTTATCTTCACTCTCATCCTCATCGGCGTCGTCGGCTTCGGCGTCTCGCGCTGGTGGAACAAACTCAAGCCCGCCTCGCTGCCGGGCATCATCTCCGAAGTCACCGGCGAAAAGAGCGGCGAGGACGAGGTAAAGCTCGCCACGACGCAATTCGAGGTGCCGAAGCTCGCCCCACCCGCGCCTTACACGCCGAAGGACAACATCATCGACATCGAGCTGAGCGAATACGCGGGCTATGCGGGCCTGATCGCGGCGAACGGCGGCCTGGAGCCGAACGACAACTCCATCTTCGCGCGCAAGCACGGCTTCAAGGTGCGGATCAAGCTGAGTGAAGAGGAAAGCTGGAGCGCGCTGAATTCCGGCAAGATGGCCGCGAGCGCGACCACCGTGGACGTGCTGGCGGTGTACGGCCGGCAGTTCAACGTCGTCGTCCCCGCGCAAATCGGCTTTTCGCGTGGTGCGGATGGGATCGTCGTGCGCAAGGATGTGAAGCGCGTCAACGACCTCAAAGGCAAAATCCTCGCCGCGTCGCAATTCACCGAGAGCGATTTTTTCATCCGCTACCTCGCGCAGGAAGCCGGCCTCGGCGTCCACATGCT
>JANOAZ010000246.1:0-13486 GCA_031411395.1 Chthoniobacteraceae bacterium | reverse complement strand
GCGAGTGCATGGGCGGCTCCGCACCGCCTCCGCCCGCGGAAGTCAGAGGTCCTTCGCAAGCTCAGGATGACAGTGTTTGGATGGGCGCTTCGCGCGAGAGTTGCACGCCCGCCTACTTCAGCACTTCGTGCAATTGATCGGCGAGCCGGTGCCCGGCGAGAGCCGCCTGGCGGTTCGCGATCTCGTGCGCCTTTTCCAGGTATTCGGCGGGAAGCTCACCCGCGGTGCCGGCAGTGAGTCCGTAGGCCAGGGTGTGGCGACGCCACACCGACGTGATGACGATCTCCCGACTCTCCAGGCTCCAGCTCACGGGAGTGGGGTGCGCGGCGAGTTCCGGCAGGCTGGTGCGAGGGAAGGCAAGCGCGAGTTCCTGCGAGCGATGCAGAGAGGCGAGGATCATCGTGATCGGAGGCAGGCGAAAGAGTTGCGGACCGGGGCCGAAAAGTTGATCCCAGAGCGCGTGAAGCTTGATCGCTTCACCGCCCGGCGGCTTCACCCAGGCCTTGTTCCCGCCGCGATCGCCCTCGGGTTCGGGAAAGTTTTTGTCGAAGAGCGTCTCGCAATGCAGCGGCTGGTGGACATCGCCGACAAGATGCAGCAAGAAGCTGAGCATTCGGGCCCGCGGTCGGACGTCGTATTCGCTCGTGAGTTTGGCCACTGCATTGGCGGATTTTTCAATCCCCGCAAGCACATCGTTGCCCGGCGTTGGCGCGGGCTTCATCGGGAAATCGGGCGGATAGAGCGGATAATCCACATAGTGCCACTCCGCGAATGTCTCCGGGTTGTCGTAGTTGCGAAACTCGTCCGGGTAGAGGCTCGCCTGCATCGCGATGAATTTGCCCACCGGAAGATCCGGCAGCCCGGCGGCAGGATAAGCTTCCGTCCAAGTCTGATACTTGGTGTGACCTTGGAGGATGGCGTCGAACTTGGTGCGTTCGGCAGCGGAGAGCTGGTCGTACGCGGTGGCCGTGATGATCATGTGCCCCGGCGCACTCCAGGCGCCGGCACGCGGGCAGAACGGGAGGAGCAGGAAGGCGAATGAGGCGAGAAACCATTTCATAGTGGCAACGAAGCAGAGGAAATGGGGAAGGACGAGCGGGAGCGTAGGCGAGCGCGTCCCGCCTCGCAACGCGTGAGCCAACCTGCACCCGACCCGCATCGAAGAGACCGCGGTGGGGAAACTTGGGTCGTCGCTGCGGGGGCGGCGTGTTGCAAGGCCGGAGGCGCTCGCCTACGCGAGGATCTCGCGAACGACGCGCGCTTCCTGCCCGCTCACGAGCGAGGCGTTGGTGCCGTTGCGTTTGTAGGTGAGCTTCGCGTGATCGAGGCCGAAGGCGCGGAGCAGCGTGGCGTGCCAGTCGTAGTGATGGACGATGTCCTTAACCGCCTGGTGGCCCCACTCGTCGGTCTCGCCATACACGCAGCCGCGCTTGAATCCACCGCCCGCGACCCATTGCGAAAAACCGTGCGTGTTGTGATCGCGGCCCCACTTGGCGCGACCGGCGTCGTTCTGAAGCACCGGCAGCCGCCCCATTTCGCCACCCCAATGGACGACGGTGGAGTCGAGCAGTCCCCGCGCTTTGAGATCGGTCACGAGCGCGGCGCTGGGCTGGTCGGTGGCGATGCAATTTCCCGGCAGCGCAGTGATGAGCGAGCCGTGCTGATCCCACGATTGCCCGGAATTCAGCACTTGCACGAAACGCACCCCGCGCTCCACCAGCCGCCGCGCGATGATACACCGTGTGGCGTAGTCGCGCGTCTTGGGATCATCGACACCGTAGAGTTTCTTGATCGAGTCCGGCTCGTTGGAAATATCCAGCGCTTCCTTCGCGGCAGTCTGCATCTTCGCGGCGAGTTCGTAGCTGGAGATGCGCGCCTGGAGATCGAGTTCGCCCGGATGCTCGGCAAGATGCGTTTCGTTCAAGGCCTTGAGCAAATCGAGTTGCCGCGCCTGCGGCTTGCCGGCGAGAGCGGGAGGCGGATCGAGATTGAGAATGCGCGGCTCGGTCGGACGGATCAGCGTGCCCTGATAGAGCGAAGGCAGCCAGCCATTGGTGAAGTGCTCAGCCTGGAAGGTCGGCAATCCGCCCGGATGCGAGAGCACCATGTAGGCGGGCAGTTCCTGCGTCTCGCTCCCGAGTCCATAAGTGAGCCACGAGCCGAGCGTGGGGCGCCCCGCGGTGATGCTCCCGTTGTTCAGCGCATAGAGCGCCTGGGCGTGATTGTTCACCCCGGAATGCATCGAGCGGATCAGCGTGATGTCATCCGCCACGCGGCCGAGGTGCGGGAGCAGTTCGCTCAGTTCCATACCGCACTGGCCCTGCGGGGAAAACTTCCACGGCGAACCAAACACCTTCGACGACGCCTGCGCGAGATTGTCGTACTTGATCTCTCCCGGAAACTTCTGCCCGTCATACTTCGTGAGCATCGGCTTCGGATCGAAGAGATCCATCTGCGACGGCCCGCCCATCATGAAGAGCGAGATCATCGCCTTCGCATGCGGCGCAAAATGCGGCGCCTTGGGGAGCAGATCGTAGCGCGGCGGACCATCGATGTGCGGCTTCACCGGACCGGCGAGCGCCCCTTCGCTGCGCAGCAGCCAGGCCAGCGCGAGCGAACCGAGGCCGAAAGCATTGGCCTCGAGAAAGTGGCGGCGGGAGCAAAGGTGCGAATGGTTCATTCGATGTAGAGGAAACGGTTCGAGCTGTAGAAGACTTGGCAAAGGCTCGCGAGCGCATCCAGTTGCGGATCGGGCACCGGCGCGTCCTTCGCGTGCTGGATGCCGTGATGATAGGCGCGCACCGCCTCCGTCTGCTCGGCGAGATAGGCGAGCCCGCGGAAGACGTCGGCTTCCTTCGGCTCCTGGCCGTAGAGGATTCGCCACGCCTTCGCAATCTGCCCGCGCGCATCGCCGGGCACTTCGGCGCGCAGCCGAATGGCGAGCGTGCGCGCGGTTTCGAGCACGAAGGTGTCGTTCATCAGCAGGAGCGATTGCGGCGCGACCGTGCTGGAATTCCGGATCTCGCAGTTTGGCACCATCGTCGGCGCGTCAAAGGCGTCGAGCACGGTGAGCGGCTGTTTCCGGCGCACCTGCACGTAGATTGAGCGGCGAAAATCCTCCTTGCCGCGGCTCACCACTTTGACCACGTCGCGGTTGGCGTTGAGTTCCTCCTGCCCCACCACGATCCGCCCCGCGAGATCGCGCGCGATTCCGATCGGTTCGCCGAAAGCCGTGCGATTGAGCGCGCCGGCGGCGGCGAGCATCGAGTCGCGCAGCGCCTCGGCGTCGAGGCGCTGGAGTTTGAAGCGGCCGTAGAGCTTGTTGTCGGCGTCCGCTTTGAACGATGCATCGTTGCGCGAAGACTGCCGATAGGTCGTGCTCAGCACCATCAGACGCTGCAGCGGCTTCAGCTTCCAGCCACCCTCCATGAATTCGCTCGCCAGCCAGTCGAGCAACTCCGGGTGCGTCGGGCGCTCGCCGAGGAAGCCGAAATCCCCCGGCGTGTTCACCAGTCCGCGGCCAAAGTGATTCAGCCAGAACCGATTCACTAGCACCCGCCCGACGAGCGGATGTTTTCCACTCACCAGCCAGCGTGCGTAGGCGAGCCGCCGCCCGGTCGATCCCGAGGCCACTTCCGCCGGTTTGAACGGCTCGATCTCCGGCCGGGCGAGCACGGTGAGTTCGCCGGGAGTGAGCGCTTGCTTTGGCTGATCGTGGTCGCCGCGATGAAAGAGACGCGTCTCGGGCAGCGGGCCTTTCACCTCGGTGAGCGCCATGATCATTCCCTCCGGTGGCCGCGTCGCGCGCAGCTTCGTCCCTTCGGCCGTCTTATCGAGCACCTTCTTTTGCGCGTCCTTGTCGTAGAGATCCAGCGAGTAGAGCGCGAGCGCCGAGGGGTATTTCTTGATCAGCGCCTTTTGCTCGGGCGTGCGCTCCTTCTCCGCTTTGGCCCGCGCCGCACGGTAGGGTTCGCGCTCTTCCTCCGGCAGCTTGACCACTTCCTTTTCGAAAATCTCGTCGAGGAACTTTTTGCTCATCGCCTGCGCCTCGCGATTGATGTCGCCGACTTGCTTCTCGATCTCGTTGGCCTTCGCACGCTCCTCCGGCGTGTAGAGCGAATACAGGCGCTGGGCCGGCGCCCGCCACGCCTGCCAGTTGAAGGCCGGCTCGAAGATCGCGCGCATCCGGTAGTAGTCGGCCTGCGAGATGGGATCGTAGCGGTGGTCGTGGCACTGCGCGCAGGCCACGGTCACCCCGAGCAGCGCCGAGGACACGACCTTGATCTCCTCGGCGATCACTTGATTCCGCGCGAGCTTCGCATCGGGCACTTCGTCGCCGGTGCCATCGGGCGCCATGCGGAGGAATGCCGTGGCGATCAAGTCGTCGCGCCGCTTCGCATCGAGCACGGCCTGCTGCGTGTCGGCGTGCGTCGCGCCGGCGAGTTCGTCTCCCGCGAGTTGTTCGACGATGAAGTCGCTCCACGGCTTGTCCGCATTGAAGGCGCGGATCACGTAGTCGCGGTAGCGCCAGGCCTGCGGACGCACCGAGTCGGCAGCGGCGAAACCGTTCGAGTCCGCGTAGCCCGCGACATCGAGCCAGTGCCGCGCCCAGCGTTCGCCGTAGGCCGGCGAGGCGAGCAGCCGCTCGACGATTTTTTCGTAAGCGTCCGGGGCGGTATCTGCGAGAAAAGCCGCGAGTTCCTCCGGCGTGGGCGGCAGGCCGGTGAGGTCGAGCGTCACCCGGCGCAGCAGCGTGCGTTTGTCCGCCTCGGGTGCGAAGTCGAGTTGCTGCGCGCGAAGCCCGGCGAGGATGAAAGCGTCGATGGGATTGCGGATTGCGGATTGCGAATTGCGGATTTCCGCCGGAGGCGGCGTGGTCTTCGCCACCGGCTTGAATGACCAGAACTCGCGATCCTCGTCCGTGATGAACATGCCGGGCGCGAGCGTCTCGGGTTCCGGCTTCGTCGTCTTCGCGCCCTGCGCGATCCATGCTTCGATCACCGCGAGTTGCTCGGCGGTCAGCTTTTTCCCCTTCTTCGGCATCTCGCCTTCGCGGATGAGCTGCACCATCTCGCTCTCATCCGGCTTGCCCGGAACCAGGACGTGTCCCCCACCCTCCAGCGCCTTGTCCATGAACCGCCGCAGCCGCAGATCCACCCCGGCCTTCGGCTTTTCCTCCTCACCGTGGCAGTGCGTGCAGTGCGCCTTCAGGATCGGCCGCACATCGCGCTCGAACGTCACCTCACGAGCGGAGGCCCGAGCGAGGCAGGCGGCGATCAGGATGAACGGAAAAAAGCGCGAAAACATGAAGGGGGCGGACGAGGAGACAACCCCTCCGCACCAGCGCACTTAGCGTCCGCTTTCCTTGAGCCGGGAGTGCTCGGAGAGCGGTTGGTAAGAATCGCTGCGGCGAAGACAACCGCTTCGCGGCCTTCTCGAGTCAGGCGAGAAACCTGCCTATTGAGCCGCCGTGCTCGCCGTGCTCGCCAGGAGGAACTCGCCCGTTTGCCGTTTGCGGAGAGCTGCCACCATCCGTCGCACGTGACCTCCGTGGCGTTGCCGCGGTTCCAGCATGCTGAGGCTTTTTGCGAAGGAGCCGAGCTTCAGAATCTCGATGCCGACGTGGCGCACGCCCCAGGCATTCATCACTTGCGCGTTGGGCGAGTAGAGATCGATCGTCTTTCTGCCGACCAGTGCCGAGCCGTAATCTTCAATGATGTAGGTGCGCCCATTTCCGGGCATCCGGAAGATGGTACCCAAGGGCAGCCACGCCCAATCCGAGGCGGCGCTGTAGAGGCTCCCGCCGTAGCGCAAGCGGCAACCGGTTGCGGCGAAGCGGCCACCGCCATTGGGCTCATCATGGGTGTAAGCCGTGGTGCGCACCTTGATGTTGGCGAGCGGAGTTTCGCTAGCCGGAATGAGAGGTTCGGCGGCAGACCCAGAGTGACACAGTGGTGCCAGGATGGTGAGCATCACGGCGGCGCAGCGTGGGCGTGAGAAGGGAGCTTTCATGGTTCGTTTAGCACGCGGTGGCGAAGGTCAATTGCGGCTCGCATTTTTCGGCCAGCAGAGCGCCGGCGGTGGCGGCGACCTGGTCGTGGGTTTCCGTGTTGAGTCTCTCCAGAGCCTTGGAGAAAGAGATGACCGCCGCGGGTTGCCGGTCGGTTTCTACGACGGCCAATGGCTCAGGACGGGTGGCGAATTCCCTGAGGAGCTGGAAGAGTGCATTCAGCCCGTGCGGTTTTTCCAATACGGCGTCGGCCCCTCCCTGCAGACATTGCCGACGGTGGCTCGCCAGGAGGCCGCCGCTGAAGACGATGGTGAAGGTGTTGCTGGAGATCCGCTTGCTGGCCGCCAGAACATCCAGGCCGCTCCCGCCGAACATTTTCAGGCCGATGATCGCCACGTCGGGCCGGGTGGCGCCGATCACCTTGACGGCGCTCTGCACGTCCGGGGCGGTTGCGACCACGTGAATGTTTGGGATTTGCGCGAGCATCTCCGCCATCCCCATCCGCATGGCGGTGGAGTGGTCGGCAATGAACACGGTGATGGGCTCTGAAGTCATGAGGACTGAGAATATTCTCCAGCGGCCGACCGGCTATTCGCGCGGTTCTCCGAACTCGTGTCGCGCGTGTCTCCATCAGCGTGTCATGCAGAGCGCTACAAAGTGCAGGGCGCTGGCCTGCGGTCCCGCGATTGACTTCCGATTCCGCGCCCCACTTATTTGGCGGGAGGAAATGGCCAAAGCTTCCACTGTTCCGCCAACTGCAAGTCTCCGCATCTTGATCGTGGATGATCACGCGATTCTTCGCGAGGGTCTGAAGCAAATCCTCAGCGCGGAATTTCCGAGCGCCGTGTTTGGTGAGGCGGGCACCGCGAGTGAGGCGATCGAGCTGCTGCACGGGAATCCGTGGAATCTGCTGGTGCTCGACATCACGATGCCGGGGCGCAGTGGCCTCGATGTCATCGCGGACGCCAGGCGGGATCAACCGGCGCTACCGGTGCTCGTCCTCAGCGCGCACGCGGAGGAGGATTATGCAGTGCGGGCCTTGAAGACAGGCGCCGCCGGTTACATGACGAAAAACTATCCTCCCGAGGAGCTGCTTGGGGCGGTGCAGCGACTCCTCGCGGGCAAAAAATATGTCACGCCATCGGTGGGAGAGGCACTGGCGGCGCGGCTGGAAGGCCCGGATGCGGCCCTGCCTCATGAGGCGCTCTCGAACCGCGAACTCCAACTCCTGAAGCTCATCGCTGGCGGACGCACTCTGAAGGAGGTGGCGCAGGAACTGTCCCTCAGCGAGAGCACGGTGGGGACTTACCACGCTCGCCTGCTCTCGAAGATGGGCTTGCGCAGCGACGTCGAACTCACCCGCTACGCGTTGCGGGAAGGTTTGGTCGAATAGCGGGTTTTGTAGCGACACGCGCTACAGGGGTTAGAAGATTTCCGCCAATCGTCTGGAGAGGATCCAGCGGGTAGGTATGCCGCCTCAAATTGCACCCGCACTACGCTCTACTCCACCACCCATGCTCACGCTGCCCCTTTTCACCATCGTCATCTCCACGTTCCTCGCGGTCGTCTGGAGAGCCTGCAACGAAGACGTGAGCGGCGGTGGTAACTAGAGCCAAGTACTCCTGGCGGAAAACCGTGATGGGCGCACATGCGGCGGCTCACCCGCCTCACGAACGCTTTCAGCAAGAAACTCGAAAACTTCAAAGCTGCGGTTGGGCTGTATTTTGCGTATTACAACTTCGTGCGCGTCCACAAATCACTCCGCATTACTCCCGCGATGGCTGGCGGCGTGACCGATCACGTCTGGACGGTGGAAGAACTTCTTCGGGAGGCCGCGTGATGGACACGCAAGAGGGAATCAGACGATCCGCAGAGCGCACCGCTGGCGCGCCTGTGCGCTTTGTGGAGGCTGCTCCGATACTGGAGACGTTTCGCGGGGAAGTGCTTTGGTAGGGGGCTGTTTCTCGGTTTGACCGCCGTCCGGGAATGTGTTCGCGTGGGCTGTGGAGGGCGACAGCGAGCCGCAGTTCGTGGCCGTGCGGCGCAAGCCGCCGATTGATTCCCCTCTGTCTGCTGTCCGGGCGTGGATCGCTTCGACTAAAAGTGATTTGCCATGACTAAATTCGCCATCACGGCATTTTGCGCGGCAATCGTGGTCTGCATTATCCTGAACCTTTACGAATCTATGCGGCAAAAGTCACTAGATGAACCAGAACTCAAAAATTACTGGCTCATCATGGGATTGTCGGCGGTTCTCGGTGTCGCCTTCGCTATCTACAGGCATTCAAATTAGGACACTACCGGTTCGCTCGCCGAGTGGATCTCCACGGATTACGCGGACAAGATCGATGACAATGGCCGGGAGCAGCTTCGGATCCTCGTCGGCCGGACGAAACGGATGCACGGGCTGATCGACGGCATCCTCCAGTACTCGCGCGCTGGACGCGTGAGGGAGAAGAAGAGCGTGACCGACCTCCAGGTGCTGGTGACCGAGGTGATCGATCTCCTCGCGCCGCCGCCGCACATCTCCGTGAAGATCGAGGGAACTCTGCCGGTCATCTCGTGCGAGAAAACCCGGGTCGCGCAGGTCTTTCAAAACCTGATCAGCAACGGCATCAAGTATTTCGACAAACCGCAGGGCGACATCCGCATCCGCTGCGCTGATCGCCGCAGCGAGTGGGCCTTCAGCGTCTCCGATAACGGACCCGGGATTGCCGCGAAATACTTTGAGCGAATTTTCCAACTCTTCCAAACGCTGGCGCCTCGCGACAAGGTGGAGGGCACGGGCGTGGGGCTGAGCGTGGTGAAGAAGATCATCGACTCCGATGGCGGGCGCGTGTGGGTGGAATCGGAACTCGGCAGCGGCAGCACCTTCCACTTCACCCTGCCCAAATAACCTTTTCGGAACCCCTTATGGAAAAGCCTATTCTTCTCGTCGAAGACGATCGCGTGGACGCAATGACCGTGAAGCGCGCGCTCCGGGACATTGAGTTCACGGGCGAACTTTACCACGTCGAAAACGGCGAGGAGGCGCTCGCCTTCCTCCGCGATCCGGAGAAGCCGCGCCCGGCGATCGTTCTCCTCGACCTCAACATGCCGCGGATGAATGGCGTCGAGTTTCTCCGGATCGCCAAGCAGGACGCGAAGCTGCGCCGGATTCCCGTCATCGTGCTGACCACATCGCAGGAAGAGCACGATCGGTTTGCCAGCTTCGACCAAAGCGTCGCGGGTTATATGATCAAGCCAGTGGACTACGCCCAGTTCGTGAAGATCATGCGGGTGGTGAATAACTACTGGCAGGAAAGCCAACTGCCGGACTGATCGAGTATGCAGGACGAGCCGATTCGGGTGCTTTTGATCGAGGATGATGTGGTGGATCAACGCGCGTTCCTGCGCGCCGTAAAACAACAGGCACTTCTTTATCACGCGCAGGTCGCCGGTTCGGTGGCAGAGGCCCGGCAGATGCTGGCGGAATCGCAATTTGACGTGATTGTGACCGACTATCTGCTCGGCGACGGCGATTCCTTCGAGATCTTCGAACAACTGATTACCACGCCGACCATTTTCGCCACGGGCGCAGGCGACGAAGCCATCGCGGTCAAAGCGATGAAGCTCGGGGCGCACGATTACCTCATCAAGGATCCCGATCACCATTACCTGACTGCCCTTCCGGTCCGGATTACTGCGGCACTCGAACATCAGCGTGGGCGCGCGGCGCTCCGGGCGAGCAACGAGCGCTTTCGCGCTTTCGCGCTTTGGCCGCCTCATCGCCGGTCGGCATTTTCCAGACCGATGCCGAAGGTTTGCCTTTACGTCAATCCGCAATGGCTCCGCATTTTCAATCGAAGCTCCGAAGAGGTCCTCGGCAGCGGTTGGGCCTCGGCGATTCACCCCGACGACCGGGAGGCGGTGGTGCAAGCGTGGACGGAGTCGTGCCGCGGCGAGAAGGAATTCTCACGCGAGTTCCGGGTCGTGCATCCCGATGGTGCCGTGCGATGGGTTCACAGCCGCGCGGCATCCATGCAGTTGGACGATCGCATCCTCGGCTACATGGGGACGAGCGAAGATGTCACCGAGCGGCGACTGGCGGAGGAGCAACTACGGAAGTCCGTGGCCGAAAAGGAGGTGCTCCTGCGCGAGATCCATCATCGCGTGAAGAACAACCTCCAGGTCGTGACCAGCCTGCTGCAGCTTCAATCCGGCTGCATCCAGGATCCCGCGGTCGTGGAGCAATTCCGCGAGAGCCAGCAGCGCGTGCGGGTCATGGCCTTGATCCACGAGAAGCTCTATCAATCGGTCGATCTCAGCGACATTGATTTTGCGGAATACCTGCGCAGCCTCGTGCCCATGCTCGTCCGCTCGAATGCACGCGGGAGCATCGTCGAGCCAAAGCTCGATCTCGCACCCTGCATCCTGGACGTCGATACCGCCGTGCCGCTGGGCCCGATCACGAGCGAACTCGTCTCCAACAGCCTCAAGCACGCCTTCGGCTCCCGGCCCCGCGGCACCGTAACCGTGGGCCTCGCCGACCAACCCGATGGCACGATCATCCTGTCCGTGGCGGACGACGGAGCCGGACTGCCCGACACCTTCGACCCCGCCGCCTCCAAGTCTCTCGGCATGCGACTGGTCCGCGGACTGACGGGACAGATCGGCGGAAAGCTTAGCTTCGTGAGCAATCCGGGAGCGTGCTTCCAAGTCTGCTTCCAACGTCGAATCGAAACGCCCGATGGAAAAAAATAGAACCCGGATTCTCATTGTGGAGGACGAAGCGATTGCCTGGGGAGACGGTTTGAAAATCCGTCCTTTGTTGCCGCACGAACCGCATGGAACCGGCTGGCACAGCGCGAGCGCGGGAAGTTTCGGTTGAAGTTTCGCTTCGTGAACGACCGCGAAATGTGAAGTCTGCTTCAGATGGAAAGTAGAGCCCGCATCATGATCGTGGAGGACGAAGCCATCGTCGCCCTTGATCTCGAGGGTCAGCTTACCGGCCTTGGATTCGAGGTCATCGCTCTGGCGCATAGCGGCGAGGAGAGTCTGCGCATCGCGGCGGGAGGCCGGCCCGACTTGATCCTCATGGATATCAGCCTCGCCGGCGCGATGGACGGGATTCAGGCCGCTTCGCAGCTTCGCGCCTCCTTCAATATTCCCGTCATTTTCCTGACCGCTCTCACCGACCCGGCCACCCTCGAGCGGGCGAAGACGAGCGAGCCTTATGGCTATCTGGTGAAGCCGTTCGACCCCCGCGAACTTCGCGCCGCCATCGAGATGGCGCTCTTTAAGCACGCCGCCGAACAGGAGCGACAGACGCTCGTGAGCGAACTGCTCGAGACTCAGGACCGTCTGAAAGCAGAACTCGCGGCGGCGGCGAAATACGTCGCTTCCCTGCTGCCGCCTCCCATGACGAAACCCGTATCCATCGACTGGAGGTTTTTGCCCTCCGGGCACCTGGGTGGGGATTGCCTGGGGTATCACCACCTCGACGACAACCGGATTGCATTCTACCTGCTGGACGTCAGCGGCCACGGCATCGGCGCGGCGATGATTTCGGTCAGCCTTTTTAACATCCTGCGATCGGAGGGGCTTTCCGGAGTCGATTTCGGCAATCCCTCCGCGGTCCTGACCGCGCTCAACCGGCACTTCCAGATGAGCCAGCAAGGCAGCCGGTTTTTCACGATGGGATATGGCGTGCTGCGACACGACTCCGGCAGGCTCCTCTACTCCTGCGGCGGCCACCCGGCGGCCGTGGTGATCAGCCCCGACGGCGCGATTCACCGACTGAAAACCAATGGCGTCCCGATCGGATGCGTCCCCCAGGCGTCCTATGAAAACGTCGAGCGCCCGCTGGCTCCGGGAGATACTCTCTACCTCTTCAGCGATGGCGCCTATGAGCTTCGCGGTGGAAAGGAACTCCTCCTCTCGTTCGCCCAATTCGAGGCCATCCTCTCCCGCGCCGCCCGCGAGTCGCACCACTCGCTGGATCTGGTGCTCGCAGAGTTGAGGACCGTCATCGGCCGCGCCACTTTTTCCGATGACGTGTCGCTCCTTGAGCTCCGCATGCCTCCGGAGCGGGCTTTTGCCGCTCACCGCTGAAAACTCCCTCTGCCCAGGTCAGCCGTCTCCGCGGAGATGGCGAATGGCCTCGCGGATCGCCGGGACGATCAACGGCAGGCATTCGCCGATGGCCTTGGGATTGCCGGGAAGGTTGACGATCAGCGTGCGGCCTCGGGTGCCGGCAGTGCTGCGGGAGAGGATTGCGGTCGGCACTTTGGCAAAGGAATGCCCCCGCATGATTTCTCCAAAGCCGGGCAGCTCCCGCTCGATCACCGCGCGCGTCGCCTCGGGCGTGACATCGCGCGGCGCGGGCCCGGTGCCACCCGTCGTCACCACCAGATCGCAGGCATCTTCATCGCAGAGACGGCGCAGCGTGGCCTCAATCGTCGCGCGGTCATCGGGGATCAGCACGCGCACCCACTCGATCGCGCCCTCGTGATTTTCCCCGAGCACCCGCTCGATCTCCGGACCGCTGCGGTCTTCGTACACACCCGCGCTGGCGCGGTCGCTGAGCGTGACGCGGCCGACCTTCATTCCTTGAGCTTTTCCGTGACGCGGATGCCCTCGATGACCATCGCTTTGTCCACAGCCTTGCACATGTCGTAGATGGTCAGCGCGGCCACGCTCACCGCGGTGAGCGCTTCCATTTCCACGCCGGTCTTCGCCGTGGTGGTAACTTCCGACAGGATGCGGATCGCGGTCTCTTCGACCTCGAAGCGGATCTCCACCGCATTCAGCGGGAGCGAATGGCAGAGCGGGATGAGTTCGTCGGTGCGCTTGGCCGCCTGGATGCCGGCGATCTTCGCGACGGTGAGCACGTCGCCTTTCGGCAAAGCCTGATCGCGCAGCGCGGTGATGGTGACCGCGGCACAGCGCACCCAGCCCTCGGCGCGCGCCGTGCGGCGCTGCTCGGGCTTGGCGCCGACATCGACCATGCGGGCTCGTCCGCTTTCATCGAGATGGGAGAAGGAAGGCATCGCGTAGAATCAGAGCCGGTGATCGAGCAGGAGGCAATCGACGTTCGCGCCCGCGGCGAAAGGCGGTGAGCGAGGCGGAATGCAGATGAGACCATTCACGGACGCGAGCCCGCAAAGGTCGCCCGAGCTTTGCCACGCGAGCGGTTGTGCGCGGAGGGCACCGGACTTCAGCACGACCTGCGCAGGCCACCACGTTTCGCGCGGATTCGGGCTCTCGGCGAGTTCGGCTGCGAGTTGAATGGAGGCCAGCGGCCACGAAGCGGGCGCCTGCTCCAGGCATTCGATGGCCCGGCTGATCGCTGTCTGGAAGACCACGAAGTGCGAGACGGGATTGCCGGGAATGACGAACGCGGTCTGCCGCCCGCGCGTGGCGAAGATGAGCGGCTTACCGGGGCGAAGATTCACTTGGGAAAACTGGATGCTGAAGCCGAGTTCGCCGAGCGCC
>JANOAZ010000245.1:0-10929 GCA_031411395.1 Chthoniobacteraceae bacterium | reverse complement strand
GAATCTCTCGCATCCGCGGGCAGCGGCGGTGCGGAGCTTGAGACGCGCTGAGGCTCCGCACCACCTCCGCCCGCGGATGCGAGAGATTCCTCCACTCCGCTCCGCTTCGGTCGGAATGACAGCCTGGATTTCTCCAGCCCTCCCTCAGTTTTTCCCCATCAGCCGCTGTTTGGCGTCGGCGGTGAGCGACGGCGTTCTGGTGATCCAGTTACGCGCGGTGGCGCGGTCCTGACTCAGCCATCGACGGGCGACGCGCTCGACCTCGGCGGCACGCATGCCGGCATCGGCGATGGTGCCGGCCCAGGCGGCGGCTCCCTCGGGATCGGAATCCGCGACGCGGCCCGCGAAGGCGCTGACCGCCGCGTCGCGCGATGCGCCGTTAGGCAGGCGTTCGAGCCACTGGGTGGCTTTGACGATGTCGTTGGCGGCGAGTTGCGTCGCGATGCCGCGCAGGGCCTGATTGCGCGCCTCGCCTTCGGGAAGCTTGACCGCCCATTTCGCCGCGGCGTCCGAATCGTGCGGCGCCCACTGCTGGGCGATCTGGCCGGCGGCAGCGCCCTGGCTGGCGGCGGGGAGTTGCGCGAGGAAACTCGCGGCCTGCTGCGGATCGGTGTCCGCGAGGCTGCCGATGACGCTGGCGAGCACGTTATTTTTCGCCTGGCCCTCGGGCAGGCCGCGCGCCCAGGCGAGCGCGTCGGTCGCGTTGCCGCGCGCCCATTGCGAAGCGATCTGCGTGAGCGTTCCATTCTGCGCCTGGCCGGCCGTCGATTCTGATTTGAGCCAGTAGTCCGCCGCGGCCTGCGGATCGCTCTGCGCCCAGACGGTGACGATCTGCTGTTGCGCGTTGCGGCGGGCCTCGCCCTCGGGGAGCGTCGCGACCCACGCGAGCGCCCCCGGCACATCGTTGCGCGCCTGGGTCGCCGCCACCTGCTGGATCGCATTGTTTCGCGCGTCCCCGGCGGGCATGCCGAGCACGAGCTGGGATGCCGTTTGCGGGTCGCTGCCGGCGAGTTGTCCGGCGATGATCGCGATCGAATTGTAACGCAGCGGACCGGGCGGCAGTTGTTCGACGAGCCGGAGCGCGGCCTGACTGTCGCGGTAGGAGAGGGTTTGCAGCACGGCATTGAGCGCGCGGTTTTTCACCTCGCCGGGCGCGAGCGCGAGCACCGCGGCACTCGCCGCCTGCGGGTCGGCGGAGGCCCAGCTTCCGTAGGCGTTGCGCATCGCGTCGGTCCGCGCGCCCGTCTCGGGGATCTGCGCCGCCCACGCGAGCGCGGCCTGCGGGTCGCTCGCCGCCCAGGTGGAAATGGTGGCGCGGATGGCCTGGTCGCGATTCTGGCCGCGCGGGAGCGCGAGCGCCTGGCTGGCCGCGCCGCCGGGGTCGCGTCCCGCCCATTCGTTGAAGATGCTGTAGTACGCGTTGTCGGTATTCCGGTCCTTGGGCAGCGCGCTCAGGAACTGCATCGCAGCGCCGGGATCGCGTTTCGCGAGCGCGGAAACGAGGCCGTAAAGTGCTCCCGAGCGCTGTTCGCCGGGCGGGAGCGCCTGCGCCCACGCCATCGCCGCCGACGCGTCGCTGCTGGCCCACGCACTGAAGACCGCGTGGCTCGTGCCGAAGCGGGTGGCGCTGTCGAGGCTGAGCGCAAATTCCGCCGCCGCGCGGGGATCGTTCTCCGCCCAGCGCCCGACGAGGAGCGGGAGAAGGGTCGAGCGATCCTGGCGCCGGAGACCCTGCGCGACGCCGATCGCAGCGCTCACTTCCGCCGGGCTCATCCGGCTGACGATGGAGTAGAGCTCATGCAGCCGTCGCAAGTCCCCCGGAATGCGGAGCGCGGCGAGCAGGTCCTCGCTCAGTGGTCCAGCTTCAGCGGCGGCGGACAGTTCCTCCTGAGTACGCTCCAAGGCGGGCGCTGGGGAGAGCGGCTCCGCGCGAATCGGTGCGGCGACCGCGAGGCTCGCCGGTGCACTCGCGGCCGGGACCGCGGGCGTGGATGGCGCCGCATGGTCACCCATCATGAAACCCACGACCCAACCGCCAAGGAGGAGGGCAGCGGCAAGCAGCCATTTCATGTTGTCGTTCATGGCGGAGGAGAACGCGACAGTCGTAGGCCTGCGGGAACGGGTCGTCAACGGCGGGGGAGTCGAGGCGGTGCGGGTAAAATGCTCCCGACGCGTTGCGAGGCGGGACGCACTCGCCTACGACTCAATATTTCAAAATCCGAGCGAGAAAGTCGCGGCATTCGGCCGTCTGCGGCGCGGCGAAAAGCTCGGCGGCGGGCGCGTGTTCGACGATGCGCCCCGCGGCGAGGAAGGCCACGCGATCGGCAACGTGACGCGCAAAACCCATCTCGTGCGTGACGAGGAGGAAGTCGCGGCCTTCGTTTTTTAACTCCTCGATGGCGTCGAGGACTTCGGCGGTCATCTCGGGATCGAGCGCGCTCGTGGGTTCATCGAAAAGGAGCACGCGCGGCTTGATCGCGATCGCGCGGGCGATGGCGACGCGCTGCTTCTGTCCGCCGCTGAGCTCAGCCGGTCGCTTGTGCGCGTGATCGGCGAGGGCAAAGCGCGCGAGCGTTTGTTGCGCGAGGTCGCGGGCGGCGTCCGGCGCGAGGCCATGCACTTTTTCCAGCGGGAGCGTGAGATTGGCCAGCGCGCTGAGATGCGGGAAAAGGTTAAACGCCTGGAAGACGACGCCGAGATGGCGGCGATGTTCGCGGAGTGCGGTCTCGCGGAAGTCGATCGTCGCGCCGTCGAGCGTGACGGTGCCGGAGTCCGGCGTCTCGAGGCCGGCGATGATTCGGAGCAGAGTGGACTTTCCGCCACCGCTCGGGCCGATCAGCGCGAGGCTCCGCAGCTCGCCGAAGTCGGCGGTGATCGAGTCGAGCACGCGGTGCGCACCGAAGCTCTTGGTGAGGGCGTCGAGGGTCAGGTGCATTCAGGTCTCGAAGGTCGCGTGCCTTTCCATCCGCTGCGTCCAGAGCGAGATCGGGAGCGTGAGCACGAGGTAGCCGAGCGCTACGGGCAGGTAGCTCTCAAAAGCCGAGTAGGTGAAGGAATTCACCTCCCCCGCGGCCTGGGTGAACTCGCCGAGGCCGAGCACGGAGAGCAGCGAGGAGTCCTTGATGATCGACGCGCATTGGCCCGCGAGCGGCGGGAGGATTTGGCGGATGGCTTGCGGGAAAATGACGTGGCGATAGGTCTGCGCGCGGGTGAGGCCGATGGCTCGCGCGCTTTCGAGCTGCGAGCGACCGACGCTCTCGATGCCGGCGCGGATGAGTTCGCTGATGTAGGCGCTGCTGAAGGCGGCGAGAATCAGCGCGCCGGCGAGGAATCGGTAATCGCGAGAGAGCTGCTGACCGAAAATGTACCAGTAGAAAAAGATCTGCACGAGGAGCGGCGTGCCGCGGGTGATCTCGACGAACACGCGCGCCAGCTCACGCAGCGGCAGGAGCGGCCCGCGGCGGGCGAGCGCGAGCGCGACGCCGAGCGCGACGCTGAGCGGAATGGCGAGCGCGGAGATCCCCAGCGTGGCCAGCCAGCCCTGCCAGAAGAGCGCGCGATAATTCCACACCGGCCGCCACGCCCAGCGGTAGTCGAGAAAGTAAAAGGCCGCAAAGCAGACGAGCCCGAGCAGCCCGAGCGCGAGGATGAAACTGAGGATGCGAGCCAGTGGCGAAACACTCCCGCGCTCGGGAGCGAGGAGAGAGAAGCGGGCGGCGGGGGACATCGGCCCGAGAGGATTCACGATCGCGGGGTGAAGGGCGAGAATGAGTTGCTGGCACGTCCGGCATTGGAAAGAATCGCGCCCCTAAACTCCCTCTCTCACCATGAAAAAGACCTGGCGAATCGCTGGCATCAATTTTGACCACATGCACATGGGCGATCTGCTGCGCATGGTCCACGAGCATCCGAACGCGGAAATCGCCGGCATCTGCGATGAACAGCCGGCGCGGATGGAGCCGGCGGCGCGCAATTTCGCGATCCCCCGGGATCGCATTTTCACCGACTACCGCGCCTGTCTGGAGCAGACGAAACCCGACCTCGTGGTCCTCTGCCCCGCCGCGGCCGAGCATGGTTTGTGGGTCCGGCGGGTGGCCGAATTTGGCGTGCATGTGTTGATGGAAAAGCCCTTCGCGGCATCGCTGGCGGAGGCCGACGCGATGATCGCCGCCCAGCAGGCGACCGGAAAGCTGCTGGCGATCAACTGGCCGCTGCGCTGGGTCGCGGCGTACGTCGAAACCAAGCGGCTGATCGACTGCGGCACGATCGGCGAGGTGATCGAATACCATCACTACGGCGGCAACCGCGGGCCGCTCTATCACGCGGCGGACAAGATCGAACTCACGCCTTCGGCGGAGGACAAGGCGCGGAGCTGGTTCTATCAACGTGCGCGCGGCGGCGGCTCGCTGCTCGACTACGCAGGCTACGGCGCGACGCTCGGGACGTGGTTTCAGGGAGGACGGAAGCCACTCGAAGTGACCTGCGTGGTGGATGATCCCGCCGGCCTCGATGTGGACGAACACAGCGTCACCATCTGCCGATATGCCCGCGGGCTATCGAAGATCGAGACGCGCTGGGGCACTTTCACCGACCCGTGGATCATCCAGCCGCAACCGCGCTGCGGTTTCACCATCGTCGGCACCGAAGGCACGATCGACGCCCAGGATTACATCGACCGGATCAGCGTCCAGCTTCGCTCCCATCCCGAACCCGCTGAATGGGCGGTGCCGGCGCTCCAGCCTCCTTTTCAAAATCCGATCCAGTATCTCCTCCACGTGCTCGAAGGAGGCGAACTGGAGCGCGGTCCATTGCATCCGGAGATCGCGCGCATCGGCCAGCAAATCGTGGACAGCGCCGTCCTCAGTGCGCGGGAAAAGCGGACGGTCGCGCTCGTCGAGTCGTAGGCGTGCGCCTCTGGCCGCGCAACGCACCGCACCCGGAGAGACCTCGGCGTCTGCCGACGGTTTGGCTAGGGTGATCGGTGCCCGCCCGTGAAACCGACGTGTTGCGAGGCGGGACGCGCTCGCCTACGCCCGGCTACCCGGCGTTTGGGCGGTAGGTTTTCGTCACGCCACTCACCGGATCGACCTGCACCGTGAAGAAGTTCGGCGGCGGTACGGTCGCGGTTTCGATTTTTTCGTTGATGCCCACGAGGGTGAGAAACCACTGCGCGGTCGGCGTCCGGTCGGTGGAGCCGTCCTGGAGAAATCTGAACGCGACGTATTCGTAATTGAAATCCACGCCGCGCGGCAGGCGGGGGGCCGTCGGATCGGACTTCGGCTGCTTTGGCGCTGCGGCGGTGCCCTTGTCGAGCAGCGAGGAGAAGCCCTTGCTGTCGGAGTAGGCGAACATCACGCCTCCCGGGAGCGTCTGCACTTTGTCGATCGGGAGCGCGGCGCCCGACGGCATAATCTGGAAGAGCTGCATCGCGCGGAATTTTCCGGTCGCAGGCGCCGTGACATCCTCGCCCGGGATTTCCGGATCGGCATATCGATAAAAGCGGACTTCGACCTGGCGATTGCGACTCAAAGCCTGCTGCCGGGCGATGTTGAGCTGGCCGATGACCATGCCCGCCCCCTGGCTCAACTGGGATCCCCTGAGGACGGTATTCATCGCGGGGATCGTGAAAGCGGCGATGATCACGATCACCGAGATGACGATGATGAGCTCGATGAGCGAGAAGGCGCGCGTGCGGTGCGGAGTCGGGGAGATCTTCATGGTTTGAATTTCCTGCGAAATGATACGGGTCTTTGCGGATCGCCGCCCTCCGCCGGAGCGGCCGATGCGTGGCGTGGAAGCCACGATCGCGCTGGGAGGCAGGGGAAACGATGTGTTTACTTTATACACACAATGCCGGGAGTGGCGCAAGGTGCGAAGTCTCGGTTTGCTTCGAAGGAACGGGGTACGCGCCGACGATCTCATCCTCATCCTCTTCCTCCCACCGAGGGGACTTTAGGTGAGGAAGAAACAGACATTCCGGCTCGACACCTCGGGCGCCCCGCCACAGGAATGGGCCGCATTCCCCGCCGTGGATATCTTCACCATCGCCCAGCTCAAACAGGCCGCTCTCGCGGGCCGCGTCGAGGCGCGGGTGTGGGGACAGGTGGACGGATTGGCAGAGAAAGCGACGCGCGAGGGCAAGCCCTTCTGGGAGCTGATCCTCGCGGATGCCGAGGCGAGGCTGACCCTGCGCGCGTGGAGCGATTCGCCGGCCTTTGCGCAGTGCGCCGCGCTGGCCCCGCGCTGTTTTCTGGAGGTCTCCGGCGACTTCGTGAACAACGGCTCCTACGGCCTCGATGCGAAGCGCTGGACTTCGCGTGAGCTGACCGCGGAGGAGCGCGACACCCTGCTCGCCGGGAGCCCGGAGTTGCGCGCCCGGCAGGCGGCGGACTTTGCTTTTCTCACCGACACCGTCGAGACGATCGCCGACCCGCGGCTGCGCGCGCTGACCCGGCTGTTCTTCGCGGATTTCGGCCCGCGCTTCGGCCGTGCGGCGGCGGCACGGGGAAATCATCACGCGCGCCGGGGCGGGCTCGTCGAGCATGTCGCGCAGATGCTCCGCGCCGCGCTGGCGATCGCCGACGCCTATCCATTTCTCAATCGCGACCTGCTCGTCGCCGGCGTCCTTTTTCACGACTGCGGGAAGATGTGGGAGAACTCCCTGCCTGCGGACGGATTCACGATGCCCTTCGATGAACGCGGCGAACTCCTCGGCCACATCACCATCGGCATCGAACTGATCAACACGCTCTGGCGCAAGCTGCTCGCCACCGAGGAAGCCGCCGGCTGGACCGCGCTCGCCCCCGCGAGCGAAGACGTGCGGCTCCACCTGCTGCATCTCATCGCCGCGCACCACGGCGAGCTGCAATTTGGCTCGCCCGTCGTGCCAAAGACCCCGGAAGCCTGGGCGCTGCACTACGTCGATAATCTCGATGCCAAGCTGGAGATGATCCGGCAGGGCTACCACACGGCGCGACACCTCGCGGATCGGATTCAGGAACGCGCCTGGCCCCTCCCGGGCAACCTCGTCACTCCGCTCGCTCCATTTCCCCCGCCGCCCGCGGCCGGCTTGGAAGCGGCACCGGAAGACTGAGCGACGATTTTTCCGGCATTCTGCGACTGGACTTTTCGGTTCCTCCATTCATCGTCTCCTTCCGACTATGCGCATCGCGAGCGTCACCGCTATTTACTGGAAATTCGCCGCTGCCTTCATCGCGTGCTGCGCTGGAAGTGCCTTCGCGATCGCGGCCCCGCCGGTGAGCGCGAAACAGCGCGCCATCGAGCGCCTTGACGCCCTCGGCGTTGCCCGCGACGGGCCGGCACTGGTCCGGGTCGTGAGCGCGGCGCATCGGCCAGTCATCGATCTGCTCTTCGCCGCGGGCGTGGATGTCAATGCCCTCGACCAGCGCGGCCGCAGCGCGCTCATCGCCTCGGCGCTCGCGCGCGATTGGTCCACCGTCTCCCGCCTGATCAAAGCCGGCGCCAAGGTGCAGCACGCCGACGACACCGGCCTCACCCCGCTGATGGCCGCCGCGATGGGCGGACACCTGCCTTCCGTGCAGGAAATGCTTTCGCGTGGCGCCGACCCCGCGGTGAGCGATCGCGGCGGGCACACCGCACTGCACTACGCGATCGGCGCCTGCCAGCTCGCGCTCGTCGATCGTTTGCTCCAGGCACATCTCCCGCCGGCGCCGGACTGCTGCGAGGGCAAGGATCTCCTCGCCCACGCGCTCGAGACGCACGATCAACCGATCATCGACGCCATCCTCACCCGCACGCCGCCGCTCACGCACTGGAGCGCCGAAGCGTGCGACGGCCTCAAGACCGCTCTGGAGACGGGCGACACGAAAATGGCGAAGTTCCTCATTTCCAAACACGCCGCACCGCCCACTCCGGCGCCGGACGCGCAGCCCTACCTCGCCTACGCGGTCGCCCGTGGCGACCTCAAGCTCTTGCAAACGTTGCTCGATTGCGGCGCAGATCCGAACGTCACGCTCGACGGCGGCGACGACCCCGATTTTCGCGCGCTCCTCAAGGGCAGCTCCGTGCGTTATTACCTCGAAAAGACCGCTGGTATCACGCCGCTCATGGTCGCCGCGGGCTGCGGCGCCACCGAGCACGTGAAGGTGCTGCTCGAGCACGGCGCCAATCGCCTCCAGTCCAGCAAAGGCCGCGGCATGTCGCTCATCGCGCTTTACTTCGCGGCCTGGGCGGAAAGCCCGCAGTCCGTCCAGCTCCTCGTCGGCGGCGAACCTCCGAGCCGCGACGAGCTGCGCGTGGAAGTGGATCTCCGCCGGCAGCGGGCCACCCTGCTCAAGGACGGCGCACCGATCTTCAGCACGACCATCTCCAGCGGCACTTCGAACAAGCCAACCCCGGTGGGCGAATTCGTCATCACCGACAAGGACATCGATCACCGCTCGAGCATCTACCACAGCGCGCCGATGCCGTTCTTCATGCGCCTGAGTTGCCGCGACTTCGGCATGCACCAGGGCTACGTCACAGGCCGGCCCGCGTCCCACGGCTGCATCCGCCTGCCGGGCGGCGCAGCGCGGAAGTTTTTCAAGGAGCTTCCGATCGGAACGTGGGTGAGCGTGTTCCGGTGAAGCCTCTTTCTTACTCCTTGTCTTGCTCCTGCTCTTGCTCTTTGGCGGTGGAAGAGCAAGAGCAGGAGCAAGACAACGAGTAAGAGCACAATGCACAATTGATCTCATCCATGGCCACCTACGTTTACGAAACCATTCCCAAGAAGCCCGGCCAGAAGCCCCGCCAGTTTGAATACGTGCAAGGCATGACCGAACCCGCACTCACAAAAGATCCCAAGACCGGCGAACCCGTGCGCCGCATCATGATCGGCGGCAGCGGCAACATCATGCGCGGCACGAGCATCCTCTCGATGAACAACCCGCGCCGCGGGCGCTGACACTTCACTCCGCGCCGAGTTCGTCGATCTCGCGGCGCTCCCGCTTCGTCGGCCGGCCCGCACCGCGCGGGCGAAACGCGGGCGGGAGCAGATACGGCACGCGACGTTTTTCGTATTCCTCGGGCGGGGTCAGATCCTCGGCAAACTGCGGCACCAGCTTCGCTCCGACGCGCGACGGCGGCGCCGCGATCACCCGCAGCGTGCGGGTCACCAGCTCGATGCGCGCGGTCACGAGTTCACCAGGCTTCATTTCGTGCGAAGGTTTCGTCACCTCGCCATTTACCCGCGCGTGTCCGGTCTTGATCGCGGCGGCCGCGAGCGAGCGGGATTTGTAAACGCGGACGGCCCACAGCCATTGATCGAATCGCATTGCGCGCAGCCTACCAGCATTCCCGTTCGCCGATCCAGCCCGCCCGGCGGGCTGGTCCCGCCAATCAGTTCGCCAAGAAGCGCACGGCCTCTCGCCTGGAGGGCCGCGCTCCGTCGCGCCCGAGAACCGATCTCCCGTGGTCCCACCGCCTCCGCCTGCGGAGTTCTGGGACGCGACGGAGCGCGTCCCTCCAGAGATCGGCAGCCGCCCCAGGTGTGGTTCCTCGTGTTTCATCCGTGCCGATCCCTGGCTCAACTTAGTCTGACCTTCCTTAATCCTTCATTGTAGTCTCACGCATGCCTTCCCCGCTTCGCACCCTCGCGCTGCTCCTCCTCTGCGCCGTCACCGACCGTACAGAGTCCCTCGCCGAGTTCCGCGGCGCCTGGGTCGCCACGGTTTACAATCTCGACTGGCCCTCCAAGCCCGGCCTCAGCGCCGACCGTCAGCAGGCCGAACTCCGCGCCATCCTCGACCGCGCGAAAGCGATCAAGCTCAACGCCATCCTCCTCCAGATCCGCCCCGCCGCCGACGCCCTCTATGCCTCGAAGATCGAGCCCTGGTCCGCCGTGCTCACCGGCACGCAGGGCACCGACCCCGGCTACGACCCGCTCGCCTTCGCCATCCGCGAAGCCCACGCGCGCGGCCTCGAACTCCACGCCTGGTTCAACCCCTTCCGCGCCGCCACCAACCCCGCCAACGCCACCGCCGCGAGGCACGTCGCGCGCACCCACCCCGAGTGGATCCGCCGCCACGGCTCGCTGCTCTGGATCGACCCCGGCGAACCCGCCGCGCGCGACTACGTCCTCGGCGTCATCCTCGATGTCGTCCGCCGCTACGACCTCGATGGCGTCCACCTCGACGACTACTTCTACCCCTACCCGGCGAAAGGCGTCAGCGACTTCGCCGACGATCCCTCGTGGAAAAAACATGGTCCATCCTCCGGCCTCAGCCGCGCCGACTGGCGGCGCGACAACATCAATCGCTTCGTCGAAAAACTTTACCGCCAGGTGAAGGGCGAAAAGCCCGCCGTCAAAGTCGGCCTCAGCCCCTTCGGCATCTGGCGCCCCGGCGTCCCCGCCACCATCGAGGCACAGCTCGACGCCTACGCGCAGCTCTACTGCGACGCGAAACTCTGGCTCGAACGCGGCTGGTGCGACTACCTCTCCCCGCAGCTCTACTGGTCCATCGAGCCTGCGAAACAAAGCTTCCCCGTCCTCCTCGACTGGTGGCGCGCGCAGAGTAAAAGCGGCCGCCCCATCTGGCCCGGCATCGCCACCGAACGCATCGGCCCCGCCCGCCCCGCCTCCGAAATGGCCGCCCAAATCGCCCTCACCCGCCGCGGCACCTCCACTCCCGGCCACATTCACTGGAACATGAAAGCGCTGATGCAAAACCGCGGCGGCATCGCCGACCTCCTTCGCGATCAAACGTATTCCAGCCGCGTGTCCGCTCCGCGATAGCGCCTCACGCCGCGTCGAAGCTACGGCGGAGGCTCGTCGCGCTGCCGGTGCTTGAAGTTCCACCACGGCACATCGCCGCTCCCGGGTGGCACCCAGCCCCGCACCGTCGTCGCCTTGCGAATCCACTCCGGTGAAATCGTGGCGTCCTGCACCAGCCCGCCGCCACCACCTCGCCG
>JANOAZ010000244.1:0-3155 GCA_031411395.1 Chthoniobacteraceae bacterium | reverse complement strand
GAATGAGGCGGGACGAGGGCGCCGGCAGCCCGCTCCGTTCAAACTCGTCCACAACGGCCTCACGTTGTTCCCGAGGCGTCCACACACGCACCGCCTTCGACTCCGCTCCGCCCAGCCGTGACGATGCAGTTCGGATCCGATTTTAACGCAGAGACGCAGAGGAACTGCCGGAGCGGTCACAAATGGTGAGGGCCATGGATACCGAGAATCTTCCTCCGCGGCCTCTGCGTCTCTGCGTCTCTGCGTTGAAAGGCAGAATTCAACTGCATGGATACGGCTGGGGATGACAGCTTCTGAGTGCCGGCCTCCCGTCTGCCATTTTTTGAATCCCGTGACACCCGCTTGGAGGCGGTGGCTGGTCGCGGGAAGCGCAGTGGCGATACGTGCTACTTCGCCTTCCCTAGCTGCGTGAGGTAGGCGAAGAGATCGCGCAGATCCTCAGGCGAGAGATTGTCGGTGAGGCCGGCGGGCATGAGAGAGCCGATGAACTCGCGCTTTGCCACCTCGGCCTGCGCCACGGTGTGCTCCGCGCCGGCCGGGTCGCGCAAGACGACTTCACTATCGTTGCCGGCGACGACGATGCCGATGATTTCCGCGCCTTTCTTCGTCGTGACCCGCTGCGCTTCGTAGCCTTCCTTCACCTCGCGCTGCGGCTCGATGACCGTCCCGATGAGAAACTCCAGCGGCTGCGCGCTCCCCACGGAGTCGAGCGCGGGACCGGTCTTGCCGCCCTCTTCGCCGACCCGGTGGCAGGCGAGGCAGGCGAGTTCCGCGCGGCGGAAAATTTCGCTGCCGCGCTTCGCATCGCCTTTGGTCAACACCTCGGCGGCAATGCTGCCCTGCACGTAAGGCGAAGCCCGCAGCCGCCCGTAGATCGGCACGATCGGCGGGCTGTTGCGCGAGGCCACGGGCTTGGCGGCCACAACCGCCGGCTTCGGCTTGTCGAGCGTCTTGAGCAGATCGACCCAGCCCGCCTTCCACCCCGGCGCGCCCTTTTCCACGAACGGAGCCCAGAGCGGCTTGAGCACGCTGGTGGCGGCGACGAGCGCAATGTCGATGAAACGGTCCCGCGGCTGGCCGCCCGCGCTCAAGACCACGACCATCGACTCGGCGCGCGGGATGTTCCCGGCGGCGACGATCGCCGCGAGACGCACGCGTGGATCGGCGTCCAGCGCGCACTCGGCGAGCGGCTCCAACGGATCGAAGTCGAGCGGCAGACGGTCGGCCCAGCGGCCGAGCGTGCTCGCGGCGTAGGCGCGGGCTTCGGCGGTTTTCGCGGCGAGCACGCGCTTGAGCAGCGGAAGCTCGACGGCTTCATGCGCCTCGAAGACCCCGAGCGCCTGCATCAGCGCAAAGTCGAGGTCGGGCGCATGCGGATCGAGCCGCTCGCACCATGCCCGCAGTTCTTTCGTGATCACCGCCGTGTCGCCGCCGAAGAGGGTGCGCTTGGCCTGCTCGCGCGGGTAGCGGTCGGGAGAGCGCAAGAGGTCGAATAGGTCCGCCAGGACGTATTGGGAGAGCGCGGGCGGTGGCGTGAGCAGCGGACGGCCTTTGCAAGTGATCCGCCAGATGCGCCCATGGGTCTTGTCCCGGTCCGGGTGGCGGAAGCTGGCCTGATAGTGGCCGATGATCGGATTGTACCAGTCGCAGATATAGAGCGCGCCATCCGGCCCGAGCTTCACATCCACCGGGCGGAAGCTCCCGTGCGCGCTCTGCACCAGCGGCGGGAGCGTCGGATGATCGGTGATTTTGAAGCCCGCTCCGTCCTGCTCGAGCTTCAGCGTCCAGACGGAATTGTTGATATACCCGCCGGTCAGCAGGACGCCCTGCCATTCCTCGGGAAAATGCGCGCTCTCGAGGATCTCCGGGCCGCTCGACTTGCGCCCGCGATGTTTTTCCCAGATCGATTCCCGCCGGCCTTTCTGCCAGCCGCGGATCAGTTCGGGCGCGGGATAATGCATCCCCTCCCCATTCCCGGCCACGACGATCGGCTGCCCCCAGCGGGTGAAAGCCCATCCCCAGGGATTTTGCGGCCCGTTCGGCCCGCCGAAGAACGCATCGAGCCGTTGCTCGCGGGGTCGATAGCGCCAGAGGCCCGCCGCATCGAGGGCCACGATGCCGTAAGAGGTCTCCACGCGCGAATAGGCATGCAGCCCCTGGCAAAACATCAGCTCGCCGGCGGGCGACCATCGGAAGGAGTTGATGTTTTGATGATTGTCGCCCGTGCCGAAGCCGCGCAGCACCACCTCGCGCCGGTCGGCCTTGCCGTCGCCGTCGGTGTCGGTAAGGAGCCAGAGCTTCGGGCCTTCGCCGACGTAGCAGGCGGCGGCGGCGGGGAGAGTTGAGAGTTGGGAGTTTGGCGCTTCGCGCGCGGGGATAAGCGGGGCGATCTCCAGGCCGGTTGGGATCATCAGCCCATCCGCAAAGACCGTCACTTTATCCGCGTAGCCGCCGCCTTTGGTGTCTTCGAGGATCAGCACCTTGTCGTTCGGTTCTTCCCCCGGTTTGATCTGCGGATAGGTGGTGGTCTGGATGACCCACAGCCGGCCGCGCTCATCCCAGCGCATCTGGATCGGCTTGGTCACGCCGTCCTTTTCGGAGGCGAAAAGATTCACCTCAAAGCCAGGCGCCAGGCGAAAGGAGGCGAGTTCGGCCGCCGGATCGTCCCGATCAGGCTCGGCATGGGTTGGAACCACAGAGACACAGAGAGCACAGAGGGTGAGAAAGGGACGCGCGGTTCGCGAGGAGGCCTTGCCGCACGAACCGCTCTGATCTCTGAGAGGGTGTAATGGGAGTCCCGCCGCGCGCAGCGCGAACCAAAACCCCGTCATTCTCAGCTTGCGAAGAACCTCCGAGGAGGCGGAGGGGACAAGAGGGGGAAGGTGGATGGGCGAGCTCATCTCCGTGGGCCGAGGGGGCGGAGGGGAATACCGGGGGACGGTGGGTGGGCGAGAAAGCGGTGGTGCGGAGCGAGTGTCGCGGAGAAGCTCCGCACCGCCTCCGCCCGCGGAAGCATGAGGTCCTTGTATGTTCGATTTGCTGGCTGGTTTTTGTCTGCGTGAGCGGTTGAAACTAACCAGTGCGGCGGGCAGGACGGCAGTCCCGCCCGCCGCGGCGTCGTTGAGATCGTTGAGGTCCTGGAGCCCCCGTTGGGG
>JANOAZ010000243.1:0-4274 GCA_031411395.1 Chthoniobacteraceae bacterium | reverse complement strand
CGACCTACTTCATCGTCCAGCGCATCCAGGCGAAACGGAAGGTCACCTTTCAAAGCGGCCCACCTTCCAGCAACCCGAGCAAACGTGCGCTCGAGCACAAGGTCTCCATGGCGCAGAAGAAGAAAACCGGCGGCGCGCCGCCGCAGGCGAAGCGCATCGTGAGCGCGGGCATCGCGAAAGTTTCCCTCCCCGATCTGCCGACCATCCCGACCGCGAGCACGGTCGTGCCGGGCATGATGGCCGGGATGGGTGGTGCGGGTTTCGGCACCGGCATGGGCTTTGGCAGCGGCGCCGGCAGTGGCATGGGCGGGGGCGGCGGTGGTGGTGGTGGAATGTCGCTCTTCGGCTTTCGTGGCGCGGGCGCGGGCCTCGTCGGCACCTTCTACGATTTCAAGCGCGACGAGCAGGGCAAGGACACCGGGGTGAAGCGCGGCAATCGCCCGGTTTATACCGAGATCCTCAGGGAATTTGCGCGCGGCGGCACCTGGGCGGTGCCGGCGAAGCACAAACATTTCACTTCCAAATCGAAGCTCGGCGCGAAGGCGTTCTTCTTTCCTGCGATCGCAGACTCGGAAGCCGGCGAAGCTTTCCAAGCACCCGAAGCCGGCGCCGCCATGTGGGTCGCGCATTACACCGGCACGGTCACGCCGGCCGTGAGCGGCCAATTCCGCTTCGTCGGCTGGGGCGACAATGTGCTCATCGTCGGGCTCAACGGAAACGTGGTGCTCGATGCCTCGGACATCGGCTATGTGGACAAGAACCGCACCAACGCCGGCGGCGTGAGCTTTCCGAAAAAGGCCGGCACGCCACTGCTGGAAGGCGAATGGTTTGAAGTGCGCGCGGGTTCGCCGATGAAAGTGGACGTGCTGCTCGGCGACGAGGGCGGCATCTTCTGCGCGGGCCTGCACCTGCAAAAGAAGGGCGAAAACTACGGCAGGGGCAAAGGCAACATCCCGGAGCTGCCGCTCTTCCTCGTCGCGCCGCTCGGTGCCGCGGAGAAGAAACTCTACGGCGAGTATCTCGGCGAGAAGGCGTTTAGCGGTCCCATCTTCGGCGCCCGCGCTGGAGGCACCGGCTCGCTGCTCGATGCACTGAAACGCTGAGGCAATCCGCGCCCGACACCACGACGATGTTTCGTTACCTCCTCATCCTCTTCTCCGCCGCACCATGGTGCCGCGCCGAAGTGCGGCCGATGCTCCCACCCGTAATCGCCGACGGCCACACACTCGGGTGGCACGATGAATTCGGCGGCGAGTTTGTGAGCTTCTTCGGCATCGTGCCCGAGACCCGCCTGACGAAGGACGGCGTCCACCCCGACACCACCGGCAATTCCGCCATCGCCCGCGCGATCCTCCGTTCTCTCACGCCAAAAACGCGATGAGGTTTCTCCGCTTCTTCCTCCTCACAATCCTCGCTGGCATTCGAGCCAGCGCGTTGCCCATCACCGTCGATCCGCCCGGTGCGGTGTTCACGGGAACATGGAACGTGGAGTGGAGTACCGCGGGGGATTTTGAAAGCTGGACGACGAGTCAGGTGACGGGCGCGACGGTCTCGGGCGGAGTCTTCAGCGGCAGCACCAGCGGCACGGACCCGCGGGTGCAGCGATCAAATTTTTCCGGCGGGCCGGATCTCGATCTCGGCTTCAATGATTTCATCGAGCTGCGGATGCAGGTGCCGGCGAGCTTCGCGGGCGACATCCAGATTTACTACGGCACCACGGCGACGACGGGCTTCAGCGCGGCTCGGGTGATCACGATTCCGAATGCGACGATTCCGAAGGATGGCGCGTTTCACGTGTATCGCATCGATGTCGGGCCGGAGCCTTGGTGGCGGGCGACGCTGCGAGATCTGCGCGTCGATCCGGGGAGCGTGTCGGGCGTGGCGTTTGCGATCGATTCACTCCGCGTGGGCGATCTGCCGGGCGATGCGTATTTGCCGAATACGACGGACCAGCCGGTCACGGCCTACGAGCTTTCCTCGAAACATTTCCGCTTCATCTGGAATGTGAATCGCGCGACCAACAGCGGCATCAACGCGACCATCGCGCGCGGCTGCCTGCGCAATGCGGAGGAAGCGTGGCAGACCTTCGTCAAGTTGCTCGGCTATCGCGAGCCGGCGGAGAGCACGGACCTCGGGCAGCGCGACGGGAACAAATACAAGGTCAACTTTCTCTGCGTCTACGACGGCTACTGGATGGGCGGGAGCCCGACGTCGTTCGGCTATCTGAACATCGACCCGAGCGGGCTCCAGGTGGACCCGCCGACGTGGGTCACGCCGCATGAGCTGATGCACGTTTTCCAAATGCACAACACGAGCGGCCACGTGCCCGGCGAGTGGTGGGAAACGCACGCGAACTACGGCCGCGAGCGCTGGCTGTATCATTACGCGAACCTCTTCCCGAGCACCTCGAACCTCGACGCGCAGGCGGTGCGCGACGCGCATCTCATGATGTCGTCGGGCCGGAACTACTACCTCACCTGGCTCCCCTTTCTCTACGTGGATGAAAACCCCGACGCGCTACCCGACCTCTACGACGGCATGGTGGCGAAGGTCTGGCAGGAAACGCAGACGGGCGAGTTTTCCATGATGACGCTGGACCGCCTGACGCCGACGACTTCGCTGAAAGACATCGTCGGCTACTACGCGCGGCGCGGCGCGACGTTCGACTACGCGCAGCAGGCGACGATCACCGCGACGCTGAACACCCAGGACCCGACGCGGAATGCGCGGCACATCTTCACCGACCTCGTGCAGCGCGGAGACGACCCGGCGTGGTGGCGCGTGCCGATGCAGAAAGCGCCGGCGCAGGGCGCGTATGCGATTCATCAGCTCGTGCCCGCGGGCAGCGGCGCGGGGCGCGTAGTGACGGTGAATTTGCGCGGCCTCGCGGACACGGCGCGCGGGGCGGATTGGCGGGCGTCGTTCATCGCGGTGAGCGACACGGGCGTGGAGCGATACACGCCGCTGTGGAGCGCGGGGAGCAGCTCCATCACGCTCGCGGCGAATGAAAACACGCTCTACCTCTCGGTGGCCGGGACGCCGGACGTCTTCCACTACGGCGGGCACGACGAGGCGCTGTATCCCTTCCGCTCGAATCCGTCGCGCGCGCGCTTTCACTACGAGGTGCAGGTGACGGGCGCGACGCCGCGCGAGCGGACGAACGGCGCGACGACCGGGCTCGTGCAGCACGCCAATGGCGGCGGCTGGAAGGCGAGCACGGCCACCGTGGACGCGACTGCTTTCCTCGGGCCGAATGCGCGCGTGCTTGGTTCGGCGCAGGTGCGGAATACAGCGCGCGTGGAGGATTTCGCGGTCGTGCAGGACACGGCGCAGATGCTGAACAGCGCGGTCGTAAGCGGCCATGTGTGGGTGCGCGGCAGCGCGATCGTGCGGGACTTCGGACGCGTGCGCGACTGGGCGATCGTGGACGGCGGCACGATCTCGGGGAATGGCCGCGTGCTCGAACACGCGACGGTGAACGGCAACGTGACCGACAGCGCGGTGGCGAAAGGGAGCGCGATCTCTTACGGCGGCACGCTCAGCGGCAATGCGGTCGTGGACGGCGACTATTCGTTCAACAAGTCGCTCTCGAACGGCGTCACCTTCGGCCATCTTCCTTACGTCGGGATTCCCGATGCCTTCACGCGCGCGACGCCTGCGTGGCTGTATGCGGCCTACGACTTCGCCACGGCGCACGACTCGCGCGTGCTCGACGCGAACGGCGTGACCGATGGCTACGCGATCGGCTCGCCGTCATGGATCGCGGCGGATGCGAAGCGCAGCGGGTTCCTCACTTTCAATGGCGCGGATCAATTCGCGGCGCTCGATCGCAGCATCGCCGACACCCGCGCGTTCACCTTCGCCGCGTGGGTGAAGCCGCTCGGCGGCGCGGCGAATCAGGCTGTGCTCTGGCTCGGCGCGACGACGGCGAGGCGCCTGAGTTTCACGCCCGACGACGGCACGGGACACGCGAAGTTCTCCATCGCGAACGGCGGCGCGGACCAGACGCTCACCGGCGCGTCCGCACTCCCGACTGGCGTGTGGTCGCACGTCGCGATCACGCTCGATGGCACCACGGGCACGCTCTACGTGAACGGCACCGCCGCGGCGACGGCGGCGATTTCCATCGCGCCGGATCAACTGCTCGCGGCTAACACGACCACCGCCGCGCAGCACAATTACCTCGCGCGGGCCGAGGGCAGCGTGATGCCGATGTTCCGCGGCGCACTCGACGACGTGCAATTTTTCTCCCGCGCGCTGGCTGCCACCGACAT